>NZ_JBEWSZ010000001.1:3303065-3603344 GCF_040537815.1 Mesorhizobium shangrilense | reverse complement strand
CCGGTCGGTAGGTCGAGTTGCGGCTGATAGTGGAGGTCGAAGTCGCCCCGATCGAAGGCTGTGTTCAGCTCGGATTCGATCCATTGGCGATGGTCGGCGACCCGGCCCATGTCGGTGTGGAAGATCGACCAGTTGCCGACACCGCCGGCGCGCGCATTCTGCAGCGCCAGATTGGAGCGGCGCAGGATGAGCACAGGATCGACGCCGTCCTTGGGCATCGCAACGATGCCCACCGACAGGCTGACCGATTGCAGGTGGGAACTGAGCTGATAGGGCTCCATCATCTCGTCGATGATCTTCTCGACGGTGCCTTCCATCGATCCCTGGATTGCAAGGTCGGGCAGCAGCACCGCGAACTCGCCGGCGCCGATGCGCCCGATCACCGCGCTCTCGGGCAGGCAGGTCTTCAGTCGCTTCGTGAAGGCGCGGATCAGTTCGTCGCCCTGGCTGTAGCCGATTGCGTCGTTGATCTGCTTGAAGCGGTCGATGTCGATGTCGATGAGATACACCGGTTCACCGGTCTTGCTGGTGGCGCACGCGGCTTCGGCGATCTTGCCGACCATCGCCGGTCGTGCCAGCAGGCCGGTCAGCTTGTCGAAATGGGTTTCCTTGAAGACATATTCCGCCGATTCATCGACGCCGGCAAAGAACGACAAGGAGGCACCCGCGGCGGCTAGCGCGCAAAGGGCGGCCATGATGCAGATCATCGTGCTCACCGGCATGCCGGCAAGGTTACCGCCGAAGCTGTACTTCAGGCCCCAGAGGCCGAGAACGAAGCTGCCCATTCCCGAGCTTGCGATGGTCAGCAGCCGGAATATCGGTGTTCGCTTCGGGTTACCGACAGCTTGCATTACAAAAGTCCCCAGTGCGGGGCTTTCTAACGGACTTCTCCTTAAAATGAGTTTCCGTCAATGCATATAATTTTACTGGATAAGACTATTCCCGTCCGCCGTCGGTCTGCTTCAATTCGTCGAGGGTCGGCATCGAAACAATATGATAGCCGGAATCGACATAGTGGATTTCGCCGGTGACGCCGGAAGACAGATCGGACAGGAGATAAAGGGCCGAACCGCCGACCTCGTCGATGGTCACCGTGCGGCGCAGCGGCGAGTTGCGCTGCTGGTAGGAGAACATGTGGCGTGCATCGGAAATCCCCGCGCCAGCGAGCGTGCGCACCGGTCCGGCGGATATGCCGTTCACCCTGATCCCGCGCGGACCGTAGTCGTTGGCGAGATATCGCACGCTGGCTTCCAGGCCGGCCTTGGCGACGCCCATGACGTTGTAGTTGGGCATGACACGGACGGATCCAGCATAGGTCAGCGTGATCATCGAGCCACCGTCTTTCATCAAGGCGGCGGCATGGCGGGCCACTTCGGTGAAGGAATAGCAGGAGATAACCATGGTGCGGACGAAATTGTCACGACTGGTGTCGGCGTAGAGGCCTTTCAGCTCGTTCTTGTCGGAAAAGCCGATGGCGTGGACGATGAAGTCCAGCCCGCCCCAGCTGTTTCCCAGGGTCTCGAAGGTGGCGGCTACCGATGCGCTGTCCTCGACGTCACAGGGAATGATCTGGGACGCACCAAGCTTCTCGGCGAGCGGCTTGACCCGGCGCCCGAAGGCGTCGCCCTGATATGTAAAAGCGAGTTCCGCCCCATGTTCGGACAGTTTTTTGGCAATGCCCCAGGCGATCGAATGATCGTTGGCGACGCCCATGACAAGCCCGCGCTTGCCCTTCATCAATCCGTCCATGGCCGGCAATCCTTCTACAAAAACGCTGGCCTTATGCGGAATAGCGCTGGAAAACGAGCGTTGCGTTGGTGCCGCCGAAGCCGAACGAGTTCGACAACACCGTGTCGATCTTGGCGTTGTCGATGCGCTTCCGCACGATCGGCATGCCCTCGAATTCGGGATCGAGGTTCTCGATATGAGCGCTCTCGCCGATGAAGCCGCCTTGCATCATCAGGATCGAGTAGATCGATTCCTGCACACCGGCGGCGCCCAGCGAGTGGCCGGTCAGCGATTTCGTCGAAGTGATATGCGGCATGTCTTGGCCGAACACCTCGCGGATGGCGCCCATTTCCTTGGAGTCGCCGACCGGCGTCGAGGTGCCGTGCGTGTTGATGTAGTCGACCGGTCCGGACACTGTCGACAAGGCCTGCCGCATGCAACGAATAGCGCCTTCGCCAGAGGGCGCCACCATGTCGTAGCCGTCAGAGGTCGCACCATAGCCGACGATCTCGGCGTAGATCTTGGCGCCGCGCGCCTTGGCGTGTTCGAGTTCTTCCACAACCAGCACGCCGGCGCCGCCGGCAATGACGAAGCCGTCGCGGTTGACGTCATAGGCGCGTGAGGCGGAAGACGCCCGGTCGTTGAACTTCGACGACATGGCGCCCATCGCGTCGAACAGGTCGGACATCGTCCAGTCGAGATCCTCATGACCGCCGGCAAAGACCATGTCCTGCTTGCCCCACTGGATCAGTTCGTAGGCATTGCCGATGCAATGTGCCGAGGTCGAACAGGCCGACGAGATCGAATAGTTGACGCCGTGGATCTTGAACCATGTGGCAAGCGTCGCCGATGCGGTCGACGACATCGCCTTAGGTACGGCGAACGGACCGATGCGCTTGGGGCTGCCGTTCTTGAGCGTGGTCTCGGCCGCTTCGACAATAGTGCGGGTGGACGGTCCGCCCGAGCCCATGACGATGCCGGTGCGCTCGTTGGTGATGTCGCTCTCGCCAAGGCCCGCGTCCGCGATCGCCTGATCCATGGCGACGTGATTCCAGGCAGCACCCTTTGACAGGAAGCGCATCGCACGACGGTCGATCATTTCGGACGGGTCGAGCGTCGGTGCGCCCCAGACCTGGCAGCGGAAGCCATGTTCGGCAAAGGAATCGGAGAAGCTGATGCCGGATTTGGCATCGTGGAGCGAGGTCTGCACCTCGTTGGCATTGTTGCCGATTGACGACACAATGCCGAGGCCTGTGACTACGACCCGTCTCATGGGCTGCTCCTTCCAGAGTGTCCGGTGACGATCAGGCGACCGCCGACTGCTTTGACAGACCCACTTTGAGATCCGTCGCCGAGTATATGGGCTCGCCATCGGCCTTCAGCCAGCCATCGGCAATGCCGAGCACCAACCGTCCGCGCATCACACGCTTGAAGTCGATGCCGTATTCCACCTTCTTGACCGAGGGCGTCACCATGCCCTTGAATTTCACTTCACCGGTCGACAGCGCCATCCCCTTGCCAGGCTCGCCGAGCCAGCCAAGATAGAATCCGGTCAGCTGCCACATGGCGTCCAGCCCCAGGCATCCCGGCATGATCGGGTTGCCGATGAAATGGCAAGCGAAGAACCACAGGTCCGGCTTGATGTCGAATTCGGCCCGGATGAACCCCTTGTCGAACGCGCCGCCGGTTTCGCTGATCTCAGTGATGCGGTCGAACATCAGCATCGGAGGATAGGGCAACTGGGCGTTTCCCGGCCCGAACAGCTCGCCGCGGGCGCAGGCAAGCAATTCCTCATATTCGTAGCTGGATTTCGAACCCGCCATCAACTCGTCCCCGTAATCGTCCCGGGCGGTAGTGCGCCCTTGTCGTTGGTTTCCTAACACAATCTGTTTCCGGCCGGAAACCGGCGTTTGCGCTTAACCCGCCCGTCTGCCCGGGTCAATGCGCGCTATTGATCGTATTCAGCCGACAGAATATATGTCAGCGGGTGTCCGGTTCAGGCAGAGGCCCTTATTTTGCCACTCTGGACGTGTCTTGGGGCGGAAGTAAGGGCTCGACAAACAGATGGATCTGGGCAGCCGGAAGGAAGATGTCGCTGTGGACAAGCGGGTTCGCGAAGCAGGCTTGAGGCCGACACGTCAACGCATCGCGTTGGCCGATCTGCTTTTCGCCAAGGGCGACCGCCATCTTTCAGCCGAGGAACTACATGAGGAGGCGATCGCCGCCGGCGTGCCCGTATCGCTGGCCACGGTCTACAACGCCCTTCATCAGTTCACCCAGGCGGGCCTGCTGCGCATCCTGGCTGTCGAAGGGTCGAAGACCTATTTCGACACCAACACCTCGGACCACCACCATTTCTACATCGAAGGCGAAAACCGGATCTTCGACATCGCCGATGGTCCGGTGACGGTCACCAATCTGCCGGAGCCGCCGGAAGGGATGGAGATCGCCAATGTCGACATCGTGGTGAGGCTGCGCCCGAAACGCCGCGATTGATCCGCACGCGATGAAATCCCTGAATTTGACGGTCCGGCTCGAATGGGCCGTTGTCGCGGTGGCCGCCATCGCATTCTACGCGGTCGGCGGCAGTTCCTGGTGGCTGTTTGCCCTGCTCATCCTGGCTCCGGACCTGTCGATGCTCGGCTATCTCGCCGGGCCTCGGGTGGGCGCTATCAGCTACAACGCCCTGCACATCCTGATCCGCCGGTGCTGCTGCTGCTCGCGGGTCACTTCGGCGGCAGTGCGATCGCAACGACGATCGCCTTGATCTGGATCGTCCACATCGCCATCGATCGCGCGCTGGGTTACGGCCTCAAGCTTCCGAGCGGTTTCCAGGACACACATCTCGGCCGTATCGGCCGATAGACGATCCCATGGATCGAATCTGGTTTTCTCGAATGCTCATGCCCTTGGAGATAAAGCAGGGGCCGGATCAGTCCTTGACCCGCTCACCCGGATAGGCGCCCCATACAAGCGACTGCGCGAGCCAGCCGGTATGGCCCTCGAAAGTCATTTCGCACCACTGACCATTGCAGGACTTGATCGAGCCCATGACGCCGGGCTCGATGATGGCGACCACCCTCGCGCCGTCTTGCGGGCTGTTGAGCAGGTTGATCTTGGCATCCTTGCCGCGCTGCCAGGGCGAGACGATGGCTGTGCGCTTGCCTGAAAGCAGCGACTGGTTGATCCAGCCCTCCGACCCGTCGGCATCGCGTACGCGGCGCCAGGTATCGAATTCCTGGATGATTTCCATTGGCAGGCCGGCCTTCATGTACATCCAGTCGACAGAATAGTTGGCGCCAGGGCCAACGCGCGAATTGACGCGGCCGGATTTCAGGCTGACGAATCGCGGCAGTGGCAGACCGCTCGGTCCAAGCGTGATGCTCTGCGCGGGCGCGGCCGCGCCCTGCGCCGCCACGACCGGGGAATAGACGAGAGCGCCAAGACATGCTGCGCTGAAGGCCATGCGAAGCGACGCGTAACCAGACACTTTCGTTCCTTTCGGCGCCGGACTGTTGGCCATGGCGCCCCTTTTTCTTTGTCTTCCGCGGAACCGCTTGTTACATGGGTAACTGGCACCGCGACCAGTTTTCAGTTTCGCCTGTCTTGGTTAAAGAGGTCTCAACGAGATCGGGGTACGAGGAAACAATGGCAGGCAAAAAGAAGCCTCTCGTCGTCATCACGCGCAAGCTGCCGGACCCCGTGGAGACCCGCATGCGCGAGCTGTTCGACGCGCGGCTCAATGTCGAGGACAGGCCGATGACGCAGCCCGAACTGGTGGCGGCGGTCAAGGAAGCGGATGTTCTGGTCCCCACCGTGACAGATCATATCGATGCGGCGCTGATTGCCCAGGCGGGCGAGAATCTCAAGCTGATCGCCAATTTCGGCAACGGCGTCGACAAGATCGACGTGGCGGCGGCGGCCAAGAAAGGCATCACCGTCACCAACACGCCGAACGTGCTGACCGAGGATACCGCCGACATGACCATGGCGCTGATGCTGGCTGTGCCGCGCCGGCTGGTGGAAGGCGCCAGTGTCCTGACCGGTGACAAGAAATGGGCCGGCTGGTCGCCAACCTGGATGCTCGGCCGGCGCATCTGGGGCAAGCGGCTCGGCATCGTCGGCATGGGCCGAATCGGCACCGCCGTTGCCAGGAGGGCAAAGGCCTTCGGCCTATCGATCCACTACCACAACCGCCACCGCGTCCTGCCGGCGGTCGAGGACGGGCTGGAGGCGACCTATTGGGAAAGCCTCGATCAGATGCTTGCCCGCATGGACATCATCTCGGTCAATTGCCCGTCGACGCCGGCGACCTTTCATCTGCTTTCGGCGCGGCGGCTGGCCCTGCTGCAGCCGACGGCCTACATCGTCAACACGGCGCGCGGCGACATCATCGACGAGGAATCGCTGGTCAAGCTGATCCAGGACGGCAAGATCGCCGGCGCCGGCCTCGACGTCTACGAGCACGAGCCAGCGTTGAACTCGAAGCTGCTGAAGCTCGCCGCCAAGGGCAAGGTCGTGCTGTTGCCGCATATGGGATCGGCGACGCTCGAGGGCCGCATCGACATGGGCGAAAAGGTCATCATCAACATCAGGGCCTTTTTCGACGGCCACCGCCCCCCTGACCGGGTGTTGCCGCTGCGGACGTGACCTTGCCACGATTGCGTCGCCTTGCCGGAATCGTCCAATCGTATGACGCTTGAAGGTTAGCGGGAGCTTATATAAACGTCTTGCGCATGGTGATCGAGGTGGGCCGGCTGTAGCCCTCATGCGCGGTGCGTTCGGTTTCACGAAAGCCCATGCGGGCAAACACCGCATGATTGGCGGTCAGTTCGATCCGCGTCTCAAGTTCGATGGCCGCCTTGCCGCAGTCGCGGGCAAGGCGTTCGGCAGCCAGCATCAATTGCTTGCCGATGCCTTGGCCCTGCCGCTCAGGTTCGACCGCGAGCTTTCCGACATAAAGATCATCAGGCCTTTCCCGAACAAAGACGCAGCCGACAATCCTGCCGTCCTGCAACGCCGCGAAGCCTGTCTCGTGCGTGGCCTTTTCCCTGAGGCCCGCCACGGTGAGCCGGTGCGCCGAGGACGGTGGGTCGATGACGCCGTTCATCGAGGCAAAGGCGCGGAGGATAAGCGCCAGCACATCGTCCCAGCGCTCGAAATCGGCCGGAAGCCTAACAATGGAAACGCTCGCAGGCCCGCCCATGGGGTCAGTTTCTCTTGTAGCGGATCGTATCGAAGCGCGCGGCCAGCGCATCGTAAAGCAGCAGTCGGCCGACCAGAGGCTCGCCGATGCCGGTGATCAGCTTGATCGCCTCCATTGCCTGTAATGTGCCGACGACACCGGTCAGGGCGCCGAGAACGCCGGCCACCGCGCAGGACGGCACCAGGCCGGGCGGCGGCGGCTCGGGGAAAAGATCGCGATAGGCTGGGTTTAGCTTGCCATCCTTGCCGGCTTCGAACGGTTTCAGCACCGTCACCGAACCATCGAAGCGGCCGACGGCGGCATGCACGAGCGGCCGTTTCTCCGTCGAGCAGGCATCGGCCACCGCATAGCGCGTTTCGAAATCGTCGGAACCGTCGGCGACGACGTCATAGCGGGCGACGAGGGCCGCCGCGTTGTCCGCGGTCAGCCTGAATGTATGCGTTTCGACAGTGGTGTTGGGATTGATGCGGGCGATTGCTACCTTGGCGCTGTGGGTCTTCAGCATGCCGACCGTGTCGGTGCCGTGAATGACCTGCCGCTGCAGGTTGGAAAGCGAGACGACGTCGTCGTCGACGATGCCGAGCGTGCCGACGCCTGCGGCGGCAAGGTATTCGAGCACCGGCGCTCCCAGCCCGCCCGCGCCGACGACCAGCACCCGTGCCTGTTTCAGCTTCTGCTGTCCCGCCCCGCCGATCTCGGGCAGAACGATGTGACGGGCGTAGCGTTCGATTTCTTCGGCGGTCAATGCGGTGGGGGTCATTGCCAGACCATATAGCGGCGGAAAAACCTTGTCAGGGGTTCATCGGCGGAGATTCAGATGGTTGGCGCAACCGCGCCGTGGTCAACCGTCAGGAATTGTGCACGTCCGGTCAGGCTGGAAAACAGCGCTGCGTCGGTTCCGGTCATGAAGGCCTGGCAGTTCAACTCCTCCAGGATGGAGAACAGCGCCGCGCGCCGTCCGCTGTCGAGATGCGCGGCGATCTCGTCGAGCAGCAGGATCGGCGTCATGCCCGACATCTCGCCGGTCAGGCGGGCATGCGACAAGACGATGCCGACCAGAAGCGCTTTCTGCTCGCCGGTCGAGCAGAGTTCGGCCGGCATCGCCTTGGGCCGGTGCCGAACCATGAGATCCGAGCGGTGCGGGCCGTCGAGTGTCCGTCCCGCGGCACGGTCGCGCTCGCGACCTCTGGCAAGCGCGCGGCGGAAGCGTTCCTCGACATCGACTGCCGGCGCGGCGCTCACTTCGCTTTCCAATTCTCCCGAAAGGCTTATGTCTGCCTGGGGAAATGGTCCGGCGTCCGGCAATCTGTTGATCATGGTGGCGAGCAGGCGCACCAGTTCGGCCCGCGCCGCGGCGATCGCCACGCCGGTTTCCGCCATCTGCATCTCGATTGCGTCGAACCAGGCGCCGTCACGCGAACCCTCGGCCAGCAGGCGGTTGCGGCCGCGCATCGCTTTTTCATAATCGAGCGCACGCTGGCCGTGGCCCGGATCGATCGCCAGCACCAGCCGGTCGAGGAAGCGGCGGCGGTCGCCGGCCGGCCCGGTGAACAGGCCGTCCATCGCCGGCGTTAGCCACACGACGCGCAGCCACTCCAGCATGTCTTCGGCCGAGCGTGCCGTCGCGCCATTGATGCGCACTCGCCTGCTGCCCTCGCCAGCGGCATCGCCGGAAATGCCGGTGCCGATCTCGACTTCGCCTTGCGGCCCATCAAGACGTGCATGCAGCGCAAAACCGCCGTCACCACCCTCGCGCGCCACGTCGCCATAGGGCGCACGGCGCAAGCCGCGCCCAGGCGTCAAAAGGGAAATCGCTTCCAAGAGATTGGTCTTGCCGGCGCCGTTGTCGCCGGAAAAAACCACAGCGCCGGGGCCAAGATCGATTGACAGCGCCGCATAGTTGCGAAAATTCGTAAGTGTCAGCTTACTTATATGGGTCTGTTCCGGCAACCGCTATCCGCCTGTAGAAGTCGCCGCAATCATCGTTCCCAAGGCCGCACCCAGCAGAGCCGAGTGCGGCGATGCGGCTAAACGCGCATCGGCATCAGCACATAGAGTGCGGTTTCGTCGGCCATGTCGTGGATCAGCGTCGGCGAGCCCGCATCCGCGAGCATGAATTTTGCTTCCGTGCCGGTCAGCTGGGCGGCGACATCAAGCAAATATTTGGCGTTGAAGCCGATTTCGATCGGATCGGACGAATAGTCGGCGGCCAGTTCCTCGGTGGCGCTGCCCGAGTCCGGGTTGTTGACGGCAAGCGTCACCTGGCCTTCGGTGATTGAAAGCTTCACCGCCCGGCCGCGCTCGGAGGAAATCGTCGAAACGCGATCGACGGCGGCGGCAAAACTCTGCCGATCGATGATCAGCTTCTTGTCGTTGCCGGTCGGAATGACGCGCTGATAGTCGGGGAAAGTGCCGTCGATCAGCTTCGAAGTCAGAACGACGCTGCCGATGGTGAAGCGGATCTTGGTGTCGGACAATTCCGTGGTCACCGCCACGTTCGGATCGTCGACCAGCTTCTGCAACTCGCTGACCGTCTTGCGCGGAATGATGATGCCCGGCATGCCCTCGGAACCCGCCGGCGCGTCGATCTCGGCGCGTGCCAGGCGATGGCCGTCGGTCGCTACAGAGCGAAGCTTCAGCTTGCCGCCGACCTCATGCGTGTGCAGGTAGATTCCGTTCAGATAGTAGCGCGTCTCTTCGGTGGAGATGGCGAACTGGGTCTTCTCGATGAGGCCCTTCAGGGCGACCGAATCCAGCCGGAAAATATGCGAGAAGGATCCGGCCGAGAGTTCGGGGAAGTCGGACTGGGGCAGGCACTGGAGGCGGAAGCTCGAGCGTCCAGACGTCACGGTCATGGCATTGCCGTCTTCGTCGGTCTTGAGCATCACCTCGGCGCCGTCGGAGAGCTTGCGCACAATGTCGTAAAGCAGATGCGCTGGAACGGTTGTCGCTCCGCCGCGCTCGACCTTGGCGGGTGTGGCCTCGGTCACCTCGAGATCAAGGTCGGTCGCCTTCATTTCGAGACTGGCGCCCTCGGCGTTCAAAAGCACGTTGGACAGGATCGGTATGGTGTTGCGCCGTTCGACCACGCGGTGGACGTGGTTGAGCGACTTCAGGAGATTTGACCGTTCCAGGATAACACGCATGACGAAACAGGCTCGCTTGAATGAATGAACGGGTCCCCGGCGAGCGGCGCCCCGCGAAAGGTCTGAACAGGCTCAGAATCTGCATAAACTGACAGGAAAAAGCCAGCAAACGCAAGCCCGCGCCGCCGGTTCGGTCCGGTCATGCGGGCTTTCTGGGGATAAAGATGCCGAAGCCCGCGAACCAAAGCATTTTGCAACCGGGTGGAACCATTTGGCGTCCGCACAAATGCGGCAAAACAAACAGTTAGAGCGGTTTGCCAGCTCCAGGCCAGCCAACCGCTCCAGTGTTTCCGTTCGGGTCAGGCCTGGTCGTTGATCAGCCTTCTCAACAACTCAAGCTCCTGCGCCAGCGTGTTGTCGTTGCCCGACAGGTCTTCGATCTTGCGCACGGCGTGCAGCACCGTGGTGTGGTCGCGACCGCCGAAGCGCCGTCCGATCTCCGGCAGGGAACGCGGCGTCATGACCTTCGACAGGTACATCGCCACCTGCCGCGGCTTGACGATGGTGCGCGTGCGCCGGTTGGAGAGCAGTTCGGTCTTCGACACATTGTAGTGGCGCGCCACGATACGCTGGATGTCCTCGATGCGAACCCGCTTCGGCTCGCCCGAGCGATAGATATGGCCGAGGATCTCATCGATGCGGTCGATGGTGATCTGCGGTTCGAAGGATTGGCGGAACAGCAGCTGGTTGAAGGCGCCTTCCAGTTCGCGTCCGCTGCCGGTCACCGTGCGGGCGACATGGTTGAGGATCTCTTCCGAAATATCGAGCGAGGCGTCATCGATCCTGGCGGTAGCGAGGCGCAGCTTGAGCATGCCAATGCGCATGGAAAAGTCGGGCGCCGACATTTCCAGCGCGACGCCACCATTGAGGCGCGAGCGGACCCGGGGCTCCAGCGACTCCAGTTCCGACGGCGGCCGGTCGGCGGCAACCACCACCTGCTTGGCGCTGTCGAGCAGCATGTTGATGAGATGGCAGAACTCATGCTGGATCGACTTGCCCTGCAGGAACTGCATGTCGTCGATGATGAGCAGGTCGATATCGCGCAGCTGTTCCTTGAGCGTCAGCGCATTGTTGTCGCGGATCGCGGTGGCGAAACGCCACATGAAATACTCGGCCGTCAGATAGACGACGCGCGACTTCGGATTCTGCTTCAGCGATTCCGCCGCGATCGCCTGCAGGAGATGCGTCTTGCCTAGTCCCACCGTTGCGTGAAGGAAGAGCGGATTGAAGCGCACGGCGCTCGACTGGGATTCCGCCACTGCCTTGGCGGCAGCGAAAGCCACCCGGTTCGACGGCCCTTCGATGAAGGAGCCGAACGTGTAGCGCGGATCAAGCGGAGAACCGAGCACATTGTGCCGGAACTCGCTCTCGACGGGTGTTCCCGGGCGAGGGGCCGGTGCCCGCTCGACCCTGCCAGGGCCGGCTGTGCCCGTGGCAAGCGCCGTCTGTGTCTGCTTGGTCATCTTGCGCGCCGTGGGCATTTCGGGCTCTGGGCTGCCGCGGCCCTGACGGGTGGCGGTGCGCACGACGATCTCGATCTTGAGGAGTTCAGGGTCCTCATGCTTCCACAACTCGGAGATGAGATCGAGATAGTGGCCGTTGATCCACGAGCGCAGGAAGGCGGTTGGCACCGAGATGCGGACAATGCCCTTGGACGCCTCCGCGACCTTCATGCGGCCGAACCAGCTCGAATAAACCTCGGTTCCCAGGCGCGCCTTCAACTGGGCTTTGACCCGATCGAATTTCTGTTCCGCCTCGCTGGAAGCCGTCATGTCGTTCCCTCTGATCAAAGTTCCAGGAAATGGGAGGTCGCCCGTAAGCTCCCTTTCGATGCCGCTCTGCATGATCGAGTTCCTTGTCTTTCTGTACCTGTTTCCGCCGGGAGTGCGCCTCCTGCACCCGTGTTCCGGCGTCTGCTTTGCTGCGATGCCATCTGCCGCCGCTGGCAGACGATCTCGCCTCGTAGATCGGGGATCGGCACCGGCTTCCTGGAAGCCAGTCCGGTTGGTCATGCCAAGGCAATACGACTCCATCCGGCGAACAAAGCGCCGGCGCGCCGTCAATCTGCCATGTACAATTACGCCAGTCCCCTACCGTATCAAAAAGGCAAAACCAACCCGTCCGCGAAATAGATCCGCGTTGCAAACTCCGCCAATTTATGCTGGCCGATTCAGGCTGGGTTAAGGGCCTAAGGCCCGTCCCTTTCGATGGATGGACATTACCGAAATCGCTGTGGATAGGGCAAGGCCACCACTAACCGATTTTTAAGGAATCTGGTTAGCACAGAGGGTTGTGGAAGCCTTGCTGCAGGGGCATATTTTGACAAAGCCATTGTGATTCAAACCCTTTTCCGGCGAATATGAAAAAGGCCACGCGGCCTGAAATTTTCTGAAATAATTCGCTTGACAGCTACTTGTCCCCCATCGCCCCCGGGCGATGTGAACAAGCTGTGGATCACCATCCATAACTATCTGAAAAATAAGGGTAATTTGTGCCAGGCCCCGTTCCGGGCAGGGATGCGTTCAATGCCTGCGGGGATTGGTCAGCATGTTTATGCCGGCAAAGCATTTCGAGCTTCGAAATACCTGCGGTGCGTGGTTTTGGTGCTTTGTTTCAAGTGCTTGCCGGCAAACGAAAAAACCCGGCTCAAACGGCCGGGTTTTAAGAAGATCAGTTCAGAAAGGGGATGTTTAGGCCGACAGAACCTTGACCCTCTGGGCCAGTCTCGAAACCTTGCGGGATGCGGTGTTCTTGTGAACGACGCCCTTGGTCGCGGCGCGCATCAACTCCGGCTCTGCGATCTTGAAGGCTGCCTGTGCCGCTGCCTTGTCGCCGGAGGCCAATGCCTCTTCGACCTGGCGGATATACGTGCGGACACGCGAGCGGCGGTTCTTGTTGATCGCCGCGCGGCGGGCGATCTTGCGCGTTGCCTTTTTGGCCGAGGATGTATTGGCCATGATGCCTCTCTTCTGATCTGGTGAGCTCATGCGGGGTGCCGCAGGGCGCAAAAAACAAACGGGCAGCCACGGGGCCGCCTCGGTTGGTGCGGCTTATAGTGCAGCTTTTCCGGCGCGTCAACGCTCGCCGGCTTTCTTTTTGGTCAATGTTGCTGCTCTATCGGTTCGTGAAATTCGGCTTCCGCTTTTCAGCGAAGGCCGCCATGCCTTCCTTCTGGTCTTCGAACGCAAAAAGGGAGTGGAACAGGCGGCGCTCGAACCGCAGTCCCTCGCCAAGAGTGGTCTCGTAGGCACGATTGACGGCCTCTTTTGTCATCATCACGGACGGCAGTGAAAATTCGGCGATCTTGGCCGCTGCCTTCACGGCTTCCTCGACGAGATCGCTGGCTGGCACGACCCGCGACACCAGGCCCGAGCGCTCGGCTTCCTGCGCATCCATCATCCGTCCGGTCAGGCACATGTCCATTGCCTTCGACTTGCCGACAAAGCGGGTCAGGCGTTGCGATCCGCCCATGCCCGGCATGACCCCAAGCGTGATCTCCGGTTGGCCAAACTTGGCATTGTCGGCGGCAATGATGAAATCGCACATCATGGCCAGTTCGCAGCCGCCGCCCAGCGCATAGCCGGCCACCGCCGCGATGATCGGCTTGCGCGTGCGTGTAAAATCCTCCCAGCCGACGAAGAAGTCCTGGGTGTAGGCGTCGGCATAGGAGAGCGCCTGCATTTCCTTGATGTCGGCGCCCGCCGCGAAGGCTTTTTCCGAGCCGGTGACGACCATCGCCCCGATATCCGCATTCGAGCCGAAATCGGTGACTGCCGCGACCAGTTCCGCGAGGACCCGAGAATTCAGCGCGTTGAGCGCCTTTGGCCGGTTCAGCGTGATCAGGCCGACCTTGCCGCGCGTTTCGGTGAGGATGGTTTCATAGGTCATGGCCGCATCTCCTTGCTCAAAACAACTAGCTCACACCTGGCATGACCGGCAATAGAAGGTGGAGCGTCCGCTCTGCACGATGCGCTCTATGTGGCCACCGCAGCCGGGCTTGGAGCAAGGTTCTCCCTCGCGGTCATAGACAGCGAAGGAATGCTGGAAGTAGCCCAGGGAGCCATCCGTCTGCATATAGTCACGCAAGGACGATCCTCCGGCAGCGATGGCATCGGCAATGACGGAACGGATCGCCTCCGCGAGGCGCTCACTCTGTTCCCGGGCCTTCTTGCCGGGTTTGGCTATCGTGCCGGCCTCGCGCAGGGGCGAAAGGCCGGCGCGCCACAGCGCTTCCGACACGTAGATGTTGCCCAGGCCCGCGATCAGCCGCTGGTCGAGAAGTGCGGCCTTCAACGGCGACCTCCGACCCTGCAGCAGCGATGAAAGCAGTGCGCCATCCAGCGTGTTGCCGGTCGGCTCGACGCCCAGTCCTGCCAGCATAGGATGCTCATTGGCGGTCGCTTCCGAAAACAACATGAAGCCGAAGCGGCGCGGGTCGTTGAAAATCACCCGGGATCGGTCGCCACTGGCGGACGCGACGTGGAAAACGACATGGTCGTGATTGGCGCTCTTCGAGCGTTCATGATGGAACACGCCCGGCATTTCGTCGCTGTCGGACGTTTCGACGCGGAATGAGCCGGACATGCCGAGATGACAGATCAGCACGGGCCCGTCTTCCATATGCATCGTCAGATATTTGGCCCGGCGGCCAAGCGCATTGATCGTCTTGCCGGCCAGTCGCTCCGAAAACCGTTCGGGAAACGGGAAGCGCAAATCCGGCCGGCGGGCCTCGACGCGGATGATGCGCGCGCCTTCCAGAACCGGTTGCAATCCACGCCGTACTGTTTCGACCTCGGGTAATTCAGGCATTGCCACTTATCGCTGCGTAAAAGGAGGTGCCATGGCGACCGCGCGCCAGCCCGAGATGTTCCGCAACCGTTTCCCCGATATCGGCGAACGTTGCTCGAAGTCCGATATCGCCGCCTCTCAAACCAGGCCCGGTGCCAATGACCGGAATGCGCTCACGCGTATGGTCGGTGCCGCGCCAGGTCGGATCATTGCCATGATCCGCCGTGAGGATGAGCAGGTCTCCGTGCTTCAGCCGCGCAAGCGCCTCCGGCAGCCGCCGGTCGAAGTCTTCGAGCGCGGCGGCATAGCCGGCGACGTCGCGCCGATGGCCGAACTCGGTGTCGAAGTCGACGAAATTGGCGAAGACGACATCGCCGTCGCCAGCATCCTCCATCGCGCCCAGCGCCTTGTCGAACATCGCCATGTTGCCGGCGGCCTTGCGCACTTCCGAGATTCCGCGATGGGCAAAAATGTCGCCGATCTTGCCGACCGCGATGACCCGGCTGCCGCGTGCCGTCAGCCTGTCCAGCAAGGTCTGCTCCGGTGGCGGCACGGCGTAATCGCGACGATTGTGCGTGCGCGTGAAAGTGGCTGATGTCTCGCCGACGAAAGGCCGGGCGATCACCCGTCCGATGTTCAGCGGATCAACCAGCCCGCGCACCACCTTGCAGAATTCGTAAAGGCGTTCCAGGCCGAAATGCACTTCATGGGCGGCGATCTGGAGAACGGAGTCGACCGATGTATAGCAGATCGGCATGCCCGAACGGACATGCTCCTCACCGAAGCGTTCGATGATTTCGGTGCCGGGGGCATGGCAATTGCCGAGAATGCCCGGCACTCCGCCTTCGCGGATCATCGCTTCGGTCAGCTGGGCTGGAAAGGCGGGAACGGTGTCCGGAAAATAGCCCCAGTCGAAGCGGACCGGCAATCCGGCGATTTCCCAGTGACCCGATGGCGTGTCCTTGCCGCTGGAAATTTCCTGCGCCGCGCCGTGAAAGGTGGAGGCGAGGTGATCTCTGGCCGCTCCGTCGATCGTGAATCCCGTCGCGGTCCTGGCAGCCCCGCCCAGGCCGAGCGAAAGCATGTTGGGCACAAGAAGCGGTCCGCCGCGCAAACCTTCGCGATCAGCGCGTCCCTGCGCGCAGCTTTCAGCGATGTGTCCGAAAGTGTTGGAGCCGGTATCGCCATAGCGCTCGGCATCCGCGGCGCCGCCAATGCCGAAGGAATCGAGAACGAAAAGGAAAGCGCGCGCCATCTGGGCTCATCATTGCCTGTCTAGGGACCCAGACATAGGGTTCCATGCTGGCGTTGGCAATTCGGAAACCAAACCGCAACGGGTTGGCCCGATAATCGAGAGGTTGAGCGGTTTGGTGTTCTTCCCCGGCAGCACCGGCATGGGCATGGATCCGTGAAAACTGGCAGTGGATTTTCCATGAGACATCCCCTGAAGATGTATGCGGCGGTGGCGATGCTTGTCGGCGCGTCCTGGTCGGGTTCGGCACGCGCCGACTGGCGCGACGACATCGGCACGTTTCGCATCGGCGTCGTCGCGGAGCCCGGTGCCGGCAACACCGTTCCGGGTCTGGCGACATTGACCGACGCCTACACGAAGGCGTTGGGCATGAAGGTCGAATTTGTCGTTGCCCGGGACTACGCCGCGTTGATCGAGGCGCAGGCCGACGCCCACATCGAATACGCGGTCTATTCGGCAACCGCCTATGCCACGGCCTTGCAGCGTTGCGGCTGCGTCGAGCCGCTTGTGGCTCCGGTTGATTCCGACGGTGCTGTTGGCATCCGCTCCGTCCTGCTGACGCGAGGTGGCAAGGTGCGGGATATTGCCGCCATGGAAGCGCATCGGATCGCCATGGCTCCGTCAGACAGCGTTGGCGGCTCTCTTCTGCCGCTTGCCGCATTGACCGCTGAAGGCGTCAAGATCACTCAAAACGCGCCGTTCATGATACAGGCCAGTTCTGCCGCGGCCGCTGAAGCGATGCTGGTCGATGGCCAGGTCGATGCACTGTTCGGCTGGGCGACGGTTGCGGCCGACGGTCAATCCGAGGTTACAGGTGGCACCGAGGCAAGGCTCGAGGCGGCCGGGATCGGAAAATCCGAACTCGAGACCGTGTGGGCGTCAGGCATTTTGAGATACGGCCCCCACACAGTCCGCAGTGATCTTGACCCGGAAGCGAAACGCCGGCTCACTGTGTTCCTGACCAATCTCAAATCGATGTCGCCGGATATCTATGATCTTCTGGAAACCAAGCACGCCGGCGGCTTCACCAGCGCTGCTCCGAAGGACTACGATATGGCGGTTGCAATCGTGCACATGATGTCGGACGGCAGCTTGCAACGCTAATTGGACGAATGCATCTCGCCAAAGGCGAGCAAGCGGCCAAGGGTGTCGGACAGTCCCGTCGATCTACTGCTGGCATCGACATGCGGAACGTGCCTCAGCAATCGCTGCACGGGATCGTCTGGCTTCTGCGGGGACGCAGGTAATAGGTTTCGCCCATCGTTATCGTGTCGAATGCCGAGGTCAATCCGAGCCGCTGCTCGCCCCCCGCCGACCAGGTGATGATCGGCTTGTAGGCGAGGCTGCTTTGAACACGGATGAGGAAGGTGCCAGCGATCTTGAGCGAGGCCGGAACGGTGGTAAGAGTGTTGGGCGCAGCATCGACGCTGTTGACACCGCCGACGACCTTGCGCGACCAGACCACCTGCACCTTGGGCGTCGGATCGGTCGTGACTTGTATCGCCGTGATGATGATGTTGGGAACCGACCGGTTGTAGGGCTGAAGCGTCGAGGCGCCGATCTGCATGATCGCGTCGATATCCGCCTTGACGATTGTCTGCTGCTGCGTGACGAGGTCCGCGACCATGCTGCCGATGCGGCTGACCTTCTTGCTGGTCTCGATGGCTTGTGACGCCTCCATCGTTGTAAAGTACATGACCAACAGGACCGGTACGATGAACGCAAACTCGATGGCCGCGACGCCGCGACGATCGGCGAAGAAACGGGCCGCTTTCGACCAGATCCTTGCAATACCCGGATGTGCCCCCGCACAAATCATGCCTGTGCCCTTTTTTCTTGCTCAACCAAAGATGAGGTTCAGTCGTTGAACGGCTCGTTCTGCCACGTCACCGACGAGAAATGCAGCGTGTACCCGGTTCCCATGTTGGACATCGCCATGGCCAGGAAGTTGGTCATGACAGGCCATTTGTAGAAAACCCGCAGCATGTTCTTGGACTCTGACGGGCCAGGGGCAGCCGTGAACGTCGTCGGCGATGTGCCTGTCAGCGTGATAACTCCGTTCTTGTCGATGCTGAAGCCGGCTGCTGCGGCGGCGGCGAACGTTGCGTATTGGCGGAGGTCGACCTGCAATCCCGGGCAGTTCTGAGCAACGATGATCTGCATCTGGCTGCAGATCATCTGCTTCAACGAGGTGTCGGTCACAGTGGCCGCCCTTACCTGGCCCGTGCGCAATTGGCGCGCCACATTGTCCGTGGCGTTGGCCATCACTTCCTCTCCGGCAAATGAAATACAGCTCTCCAGGATAGCGAAGACGAGAAGTGCGAATGGAAACGCCAGCATGGCGAATTCGATCGCCGTGCTGCCCCGTCGGTTATGAAGGAAACGGGCGCAAAGCCCTGTTCGTCCCTTGTCGCGCTTGGGTCTGGGGTCTTCGCTCATGCCCGTTCCTGCCGATCTCATGCGTATCGGTGTAGTACTAGCGCAGATCCATTGAGGTCCGGTTTGGATGATCGTTAAAGTCGATCAAGGCCCTTTAACCTGCCGGTAACCGAAGCGTCCTTTTCGGCCAGTCTAAAGTAGACCGACCACCTACCGGCCTGTGCTCATCTCGGATTCGGAGGCCTTCTCGGCATCGCTCTTGTACGAGCTTTCGCAATAGGGGGTGCAAGACATGGTCTGTATTTCGGCGCGCCTGTAAATGCGCACCGACGATGCGGCCTGCCGCACGACGGTGACTTGCTCGTCGACGATCGGGCTACCTTCTTGATCGAGCACGACGAGGTTTGTGACGCCGAACCCCTTTCCCGTCAGCACGATCGTCGAGGCATCCTGTACGGCGGCATCGGCGATCGCCGGGTTGCCGACAACGATCGTGTCGGCCGCGCGCGACAATTTGACGATCTTTGCCTGGTTCATGGTGACTTCGATACCGGCGCCGGCCTTGGCGGGCACGACAAGGGCGGCAAGAAGCGCGGCAACTAGAAATGACGATCTGGGCTCGGCCATTGTAGCGCTCCACGGCAGCAACTGTTCAACGGAACATGAACGAGATTGGTGAACCAACGGTTAAGCAGCGGATCATCCGACGGTGTCTGGATCGGCATCGCGGCGCCGATCGGTTCATCCCAGTCATTCCACGGAATCAGGAAACGGTGCTTTTCGTCGCCAGGGCGCCGAGGTTCAGGCCGATGGCAGGCGCTTAGTTCACGGTTAACCACGCAATATGTTCAAATCGGGAAAGGAATCGGTAAGGCTGTTTATTAAGCCGATCGAAAGAGCTTCTCCCTAGATTGGCAGCATCCGATCAACCACCAAGAGAAGTTGACGGAAGTGCTGTAACACGTGGAGTAGGAGCTCTCGAATGTCTAATCTCATTGCACGTTTCGCGAAAGACGAATCCGGCGCGACCGCTATCGAATACGGTCTGATCGCTGCTCTCATCGCACTCGCCATCATGGTCGGCGCCACCTCGCTCGGCAACGCCCTGAACACCAAGTTCAGCGCGATCGCAACCGCGGTCAACACCGGTACCGCCCCGTAATATCTACGACTTCTGGTGGTTATTCAAAACAAGGGCCGCCGCGTTGGCGGCCCTTGTTTCTTGTTACCCAACCATTTTGAACTCTTGGCATCATCAATCGTTAATCGAACATGCCTAGGCTCGCGCCAGGTTGAGTTTGAACAGGCGCCGGCCAATGCTTGAAGCCTTGATCTTCGTTGTTTTCCCGTTTTGCATGTTGTTTGCGGCGATCTCCGACATGCTGTCGATGACGATCGCCAACCGTGTTCCGGTGCTGCTGGTGGTCGTTTTCGCGCTGGTTGCGCCGCTGACGGGCATGGATTGGGCAGCCTATGGTTGGCATTTTGCTGCCGGTGGTCTGGTGCTGGCCGTGACGTTCGGCCTCTTCGCGCTCGGAGGCATGGGCGGCGGCGATGCAAAACTGCTGGCGGCCACCGCCGTCTGGATGGGACTGAACATCCATCTCGTCGATTATCTCGTCGCCTCGACGTTCATCGGCGGGCTGCTGACGCTTGCCATCCTCCTCTACCGTAAATCGCCGCTGTCCGCCTTTACGGGCCATAACCCGTTTCTTCGCCACTTCGCCAACGAGGCGACGGGTGTTCCCTATGGCATAGCGCTCGGGCTTGGCGGGCTGCTCACCTATCCGGATTCGCCGTTGATGGTGTGGGCACTCGCAAGACTGGCTGCCTGATCTCGCAATCTAGTCGCTCCACTGTTGGAGTTGAGGAGCGGAAAGACCGCTCTTTCTCTGGGTGGAAGGCTGTTTCCAGCTAATTAATGTAAACCTTAAATTAATCACGATCGTAAGCATTGCATTAACCTTGTTTTGACGATTGCCGCTGCAGAGTCCGGCTTGGCTAGGTGGTTTGCCAAGGGCGAGGATTCGGACAGATGCCAGCATCCCGATTGATCATTCTGAGCGTGGCGGTGGCCGCGGCAGGTGGTGCAGGATATGTCGCGAAAAACATGGTGGCCGCGCCGCCGCCTCAGATCGTTCTCGATTCCGGCCCCAAGGCACCGGCGATTGCACTGCAGGACGTGCTGGTGCTCTCGGGCGATGTGCCCATGGGCGCTCCGCTTGAGAACAATATCAGCTGGGAGTCCTGGCCCGCGGACGGCATCAACGCAAATTTCATCACACGCGCCGCTGAGCCTGAAGCGCTGGAGAAGCTGAAAGGCTCCGTGGCCCGCATGGCGATGTATACCGGGGAACCGCTGCGGCGCTCGAAGCTTATCGGCGAGGGGCAGAGTTTCATGTCCTCTATCCTGCCCAGCGGAATGCGGGCGGTCGCAACGGCCATATCGGCCGACACGTCGGCAGGCGGCTTCATCCTCCCCAATGATTTTGTCGACGTCATCATGACCCGCAGGGCCGATGCCGCCAGCGGCAGCACCGGCTTCACCACGGAGACCATCCTCAAGAACATTCGCGTCCTTGCAATCGATCAAACCATTCAGGAAGACGAGCAGGGCAAGAAGACCAGGGTTGGCCAGACCGCCACGCTGGAGCTGACACCGCAGCAAGCGGAGATCATTACCGTGGCTCAGCAGATGGCTGATCGCCTCACTCTGGCGCTGCGGTCGATCGCGGACACGCAGGAAAAGATCTCGGAGGAGGCGGATTATCTCGTTTCCGGAAAAGGACGGCGGGGAACGGTTCGGCTGATCAAGTCGGGTGAAGTTTCCGAAGTGGGAGCAAGGAAATGAGGTCAAACCGTAAATTCCCTGCCCTTGTCGCCACGGCATTGCTGCTCGTCGGAACAAATGCACAGGGCCTCGTCGAGGCGAGCGCCGCCGGCAAGAATGCACAGGTGACGGCTTCCACCGCCACCCAGAAGATAAAGCTCGGCCTCAACAAATCCGTGGTCATCGACCTGCCCAGCGACGCCTACGATATCCTTGTCGCGAACCCTGCGGTGGCCGATGCCGTCACACGGACCTCGAGACGCATCTATCTGTTCGGCAAGGCGGTAGGCGCAACAAACATCTTCGTCTTCGGTCCCAATGGCGAACAGATCGTCAGTCTCGATCTGGCTGTCGAACGCGATGTGGCTGGTCTGGAAGACTACATCAAGCGCTTCATCCCGACATCGTCGATCAAGGTCGAGTTGTTGAATGACAACGTCGTCTTGACGGGGACAGTGGATACGCCGCTGGACGCCAAGCGCGCCGAACAGCTGGCAAACATATTCGTGTCCGGTGGTGAAGCAACGACGGGACAGTATTCTCAAACAGCCGCCGGCGGTTCGGCTCAAGGCGGGGTCGACATCAACAACCCGGACTCCCAGCGCCGCGTCAGCCAGATCGTCAACCTGCTGTCGATCATCGGCGACGATCAGGTGACGCTGAAGGTGACCGTCGCCGAAGTCAGCCGCTCGGTGATGAAGCAGCTTGGCGTCAACATGATGGGCAGCGGCGGCAGCAACGGCATCAGCTACGGCGCGCTCAGCGACAATTTCACGGGCCTCGGCAAGCAGTTGTCGAATTCGGGCTTCAACATAGGCACCTCGTCGCTACAGGCCTATATCAACGCGATGGAACAGTCCGGGGTCATGAAGACCTTGGCTGAGCCGACCTTGACCGCGGTATCCGGCGAGAAGGCGACCTTCAAGGTCGGCGGCGAATACAACATGGTGACTGGCGTCTCCCAGAACGTATCCACCGATAACCAGACTGGTCTGAGGACCTACTCCGTCTCGAAGATCGAGTACGGCATTGGCCTGGAATTCCAGCCGGTGGTGCTGTCTCCTGGCCGCATAAGCCTGAAAGTCAGGACTTCGGTTTCCGAGCCGACAACGGAAGGGTCCGTGTCGCTGTCTGCCGGCGGAACGAGCCCTGGCATGAATGCCCTGTCACTTCGCAAGCGCCTTGCCGACACAACGGTGGAACTTCCTTCCGGTGGTTCGATGATGATCGCCGGCCTTGTTCGCGATGATGTCAGGCAGGCCGTCAACGGGCTGCCCGGATTGACAAAGATTCCGGTGCTCGGTGCACTCTTCCGCAGCAGGGATTTTGTGCGCAACGAGACCGAACTCGTCATCATCATCACGCCTTATCTGGCAAGGCCGGTGGCGCGCAACGAACTTGCCAAGCCGGACGACAATTTCAACGCCCCGAGCGACGGCGCCGGCATGTTCCTTGGCCGCGTCAATCGTGTCTACGGCACCATGCAGACGGACAAGCCCAATGGCCGCTACCACGGCGTTGTCGGCTTCATCTACAAGTAAGCGGGGAACGGACATGTCTCAGTCAGTGTCGAAGGCAAGGACGATCGCCGCAACAATGCGGCCAGGCCGTTCGCGTATGTTCCTGCGGGCTATTCCGGTCGTGGCGGTCGCGGCGGCTGTGCTGCTGGGCGGCTGCGCCAGACGGGACAGCATCACGGTTGGCGCGATTCCGGACGATTATCGCACCAATCATCCGATCATGATCGCGGAGAAGAACCAGAAGATCGATCTTCCGGTCG
The DNA here is from genome assembly GCF_040537815.1 of Mesorhizobium shangrilense. NCBI lineage: Bacteria > Pseudomonadati > Pseudomonadota > Alphaproteobacteria > Hyphomicrobiales > Phyllobacteriaceae > Mesorhizobium > Mesorhizobium shangrilense. The sequence continues at coordinate 3,580,235 of NZ_JBEWSZ010000001.1, read as the reverse complement.
GTGCCGGCGATCGTGGCATGACAGGCCATCAGCGCGACACGCTTCTGGGTTTTCTGGATGGTTACGACAAGAGCGCTGCTCCGGCACTCACCATTGCAATCCCTCTAGGCTCGGCCAACGAGGTCGCCGCCATGGTGGCCGGCCGCGATTTCGCCAGGCTTGCGGCGGCCAGCGGCGTCAATCGAAACCGGATCGTGATGACCTCTTACCAATCTGCTTCCGCGGAAGCCTCCGCGCCTGTTCGTGTCTCCTTTGTCGCGGTGAAAGCACAGACGGACAAATGCGGACGTTGGCCCGATGATCTGCTGGAGACGTCGGAAAACAAGCACTATGCCGATTTCGGCTGCTCGTATCAGAACAACCTCGCAGCCCAGATGGCCAATCCGGCCGATCTGCTCGGGCCGCGCAAGTCCTCCGATATCGACCCGGCCAATCGCAGCAAGGTCATCGACGTCTACCGCGCCAGAGGCATTTCGAACGAGTTCCTCGGCAACTCGGAAGTGACGTACTAAGTCCCAGGTCACGGAAAGAGCATGACAATGAGCAATCTTGCTTACGACGCCGAGGTGGATGGGGGCGAAACCTCGCCGCAGGATGTTGCCGCCATGCAGGCCCTGCGGCCGATCCCGCGTATCTCGATCCAGGCATTTTGCGAGACCGAGGGCGTTGCCAATCCGGTCGAGCGCGCCGGCGAGGACCGCCGTATGGCGAAGGCGCATCTGAAGGTTCACATGGGCGGTATCGCCACCGCCATCGAATTCTACCAGTCGGCGCCGACGCCCAATCTCATCCTTCTGGAGTCGCGCAGCGAGCCGAAACAGTTGCTGGAGCAACTCGGTCAGTTGTCCGAATATTGCGATCCGACCTCGAAGGTCGTGGTCATCGGCCATTACAATGATGTCGGCCTCTACCGTGAGCTCATCCGCTCGGGCATTTCGGAATATGTGATCGCACCGGTGTCGATGGCCGACATCGTCAGCGTCATATCTTCGATCTTTGTTGATCCCGATGCCGAGCCGATCGGTCGTTCGCTCGCGTTCATCGGCGCCAAGGGCGGTGTCGGCTCCTCGACCATTGCCCACAATGTGGCCTGGGCCATGTCGTCGCTGTTCAAGTCCGAAGTGATCGTCGCGGATCTCGACCTGGCTTTCGGAACGGCCAATATCAATTTCGATCAGGATCCGGCACAAGGCATCGCCGAGGCCGTGTTCTCGCCGGAGCGCGTCGATGAAGTCTATCTAGATCGGCTGTTGGCCCAGTGCGCCGAACATCTTTCCTTGTTGGCGGCACCGTCCACGCTCGAGCGGGTCTATGATTTCGATCCGGAAGCCTTCACGCAATTGATCGACACGGCGCAGCGCAGCGTGCCGCTCCTGGTGCTCGATGTTCCGCACATATGGACAGGCTGGACCAAGAATACGCTGGTCAAGGCCGACGAGATCATCATCACGGCCACGCCGGAACTGGCCAATTTGCGCAACACCAAGAATCTTGTCGACATGCTCAAACGGCTGCGTCCGAACGATCCGCCGCCGAAGCTGATCATCAATCAGGCCGGCATGCCCAAGCGTCCGGAAATATCGGCGTCCGACTTCGCCGAGCCGCTCGGCCTTTCGCCGATGTCGGTCATCGCCTTCGATCCGCTTTTGTTTGGCAACGCGGCCAACAACGGGCGCATGCTCGGCGAAATGGACGCCAAGAATCCGGCCGTCGGCACGATCAACGAAATTGCCCATGTCCTGACCGGGCGCAGCGAAATCAGGCCGAAGAAAAAAGCGGGTCTTGGCAACCTCCTCGGCAAGCTATCGCGCAGCAAGAAGTGACGCTTCAGTGGCGAAATTGGTAGTCGAACATGTTTGGTAAAAGAGGCAGTGACGACGGTAGCCGGTTCAATCCGGAGTTCCGTCAGCCGGCATCCGCGCCTGTCGCGCCCGCGTCTGCAAATGCCGCGGAAACGGCGGTTCTTGCCCGGCCCGGGGCACCCATGCCGCCAGGTACGTCCGCCACGCCGCCTGCCCGCCGCGCGGTCGAGGCGCCGCCATTGGCGCCTGAGCCCAAAAAGGTTCAGCGCGAGCGCAGCGAGAGCTACTACGACACCAAGAGCCAGGTCTTCTCCGCGCTTATCGACACGATCGACCTGTCGCAGCTGGCCAAGCTCGATCCCGAAAGCGCACGCGAGGAAATTCGCGATATCGTCAACGATATCATCGCGATCAAGAATTTCGCGATGTCGATCGCCGAGCAGGAAGAACTGCTCGAGGATATCTGCAATGACGTTCTGGGCTACGGGCCGCTGGAGCCTCTGCTCGCTCGTGACGACATCGCCGACATCATGGTCAACGGATCCAAGAACGTCTATATCGAAGTCAACGGCAAGGTCGAACAGACCGGCATCCGGTTTCGCGACAACCAGCAGCTCCTCAACATCTGTCAGCGCATCGTCAGCCAGGTTGGTCGGCGCGTCGATGAATCGAGCCCGATCTGCGACGCGCGCCTGCCGGACGGCTCTCGTGTCAACGTCATCGCGCCGCCGCTCTCCATCGACGGCACCGCGCTCACCATCCGCAAATTCAAGAAAGACAAGCTGACACTCGATCAGCTGGTCAAGTTCGGTGCCATTTCGCCGCAAGGAGCCGAAGTTCTCAAGATCATCGGCCGAGTTCGCTGCAACATCATCATCTCGGGCGGTACCGGTTCGGGCAAGACGACGCTGCTCAATTGCCTGACCAACTACATCGACCGCGAGGAGCGCGTCATCACCTGCGAGGACTCGGCCGAACTGCAATTGCAGCAGCCGCATGTCGTGCGTCTCGAAACCCGCCCGCCCAATCTGGAGGGCGAAGGCGAAGTGACCATGCGCGACCTTGTCAAGAACTGCCTGCGCATGCGCCCTGAGCGCATCATCGTCGGCGAAGTGCGCGGACCCGAAGTGTTCGATCTCCTGCAGGCCATGAACACCGGCCATGACGGCTCGATGGGCACGATCCACTCCAACAGCCCGCGTGAATGCCTGAACCGTATCGAATCGATGATCGCGATGGGCGGCTACACGCTGCCGCAGAAGACCGTGCGCGAGATCGTGGTCGGCTCGGTGGACGTGATCATCCAGGCTGCCCGTTTGCGCGACGGATCGCGGCGCATCACCCACATCACCGAGGTGATTGGTATGGAAGGCGACGTCATCATTACGCAAGACCTCGTCCTCTATAATATCAAGGGCGAGGATGCCAATGGCAGGCTGACGGGCGAGCATGTCTCGACAGGCATTGGGCGGCCGCATTTCTGGGATCGCGCCCGTTACTACGGCGAGGAACAGCGCCTCGCCAATGCGCTCGAGTCGATGGAGAAACGCGCTGACTGACGCGGTTGCAGACGTGGGGGCTCTGTGAATGTTCGGAATTGACGGCACCGTACTGGCGTTTGTCGTGCTCGCGGGCTTCAGCGCCGGCGCGGTGGCCTATGCTTTTCTGTTCAACCAGATCACCAACGAGAAGCAGGTCGGCAAGCGGCTCGAGACGATCAAGACCGCCGAGACCGACCGCTCCGTCGTCAAGGCCTCCCGCGACCGTGTGGCCGAAGCGGCCAAGCGCCGAAAATCGGTGCAGGATTCGTTGAAGGACCTCGAGCAAAAGCAGAAATCCAAGGACCTGGTCGTCAAGAAGCCCCCGCTGAAGGCGCAGATCCGTCAGGCCGGCATGAAGGTCTCTCTTGAACGCTTCTACATCTACTCCGCCGTTTGCGGTGTCGCTCTGACGGCGGTTGCCTATTTCGCCGGCGCACCATTGCTGGTCCTGCCCGGGGCATTGCTGGCGGGCGCTCTAGGCTTGCCGCGCTGGTTCGTCTCGTTTTGCCGGGCGCGCCGAGTCAAGCAGTTCCTCAACGAGTTTCCCAACGCACTCGACATCATCGTTCGGGCGGTCAAATCCGGACTGCCTCTCAATGACGCGATCCGCCTGATCGCCAATGAATCGCCCGAGCCGGTGAAGACCGAGTTCCGGCGCATCGTCGATTCCCAGCAGATGGGCCTGTCGATCCCCGACGCCTCCTTGCGCATGGCTGAAACCATGCCGTGCACGGAAGCGAGTTTCTTCGGCATCGTCATCCAGATCCAGTCTCAGGCCGGCGGCAATCTTTCCGAAGCCTTGGGCAATCTTTCGCGCGTGCTTCGCGATCGCAAGAAGATGAAGGCCAAGGTCCAGGCATTGTCCATGGAAGCGAAGGCATCCGCCGTCATCATCGGCGCGCTACCCTTCATCGTCGCCTTTCTCGTCTATCTGACCAGCCCGAACTACATCATGCCGCTGTTCACCACCAGCACGGGCAATTTGATCCTCGGTTGCTCGGGGGTCTGGATGTCGATCGGCATCCTGGTGATGCGCAAGATGATGAACTTCGATGTCTAGGATCCGAGCATGACCCTGAAAAGTGGTATCCGGTTTTCGGAAAAGGTCATGCTCGAACGAGAAGATAAAAAGCAATGACCGACCAAGTCGTCAAATCCCTAACGGACCCGGCGTTCCTGATCGCCTTGCTGGTCGCTATCGCCGTATTCGCCACCGTCTTCACGCTGCTGCCTGCCCTTGGCGGCAACCAGCTCAAGAACCGTATGAAATCCGTGGCTCTGGAGCGCGATGAGCTGCGCGCCAAGCAGCGCGCCAGGCTTGCCGCCGAGGCCGACCGCCGGCGCAAGGGTTTGCGCGAGGAACAGTCGATCGGCATGCGCAACATTGTCGACCGCCTCGACCTGAGGCGCGCGCTGGCCGACGAAGGCACGCTGCAGAAGCTCAAGGTTGCCGGCTTTCGCGGGCAGAATCCGCTGACGCGCTTCCTGTTCTTTCGCCTTGTCCTTCCGTTTGTCGGCTTCGCGCTGGCCCTGGTGTACCTGTTCGTGCTTGGCGGATTGCCTGACAAGCCGCTCTTGATCAAGGTGTTCGTCTGCATCGTTGTTGCCTATGGCGGCTTCTACGCACCGGTGCTCTACGTCAACAACCGTGCCACCAAGCGCAAGCAGTCGATCCAGATGGCGTGGCCGGATGCGCTCGACCTGATGCTCATCTGCGTCGAATCGGGCATGTCGGTGGAAGCGGCCCTTCGCAGGGTTGCCGACGAAATCGGCGCGCAGTCCGTGGCCTTGGCGGAAGAGTTCATCCTGACCAATGCGGAGCTCTCCTATCTGCAGGAGCGCAAGCAGGCCTACGAGAACCTCGCCAGCCGCACCGGCCTGGAATCGGTCAAGTCGGTATCGCAGGCGCTGGTCCAAGCCGAGCGCTATGGTACGCCTGTCGCGCACGCGTTGCGTGTGCTTGCGGCCGAGAGCCGCGACATGCGCATGAATGCGGCCGAGAAAAAGGCCGCGGCCCTGCCGCCGAAGCTCACCGTGCCGATGATCCTGTTCTTCCTGCCCGTACTCTTCGCCATCATCCTCGGCCCGGCCGGCATCCAGGTCAGCCAGCGCGGCATTTTTAGCGATCCGCACAAGACCAGCAGCCAGTAACTGGCGGCGACTAGAGCAATTCCAGGAAAAGTGTGAACGGTTTTCCGTCCGGAATTGCGTCAAAACAAAGAGATAGAGCGGTTCGGCGTTTCCGTGAAACGATGAACTGCTCTGGATAGCGAATTCAAAGGGCCGCGCTGCATATGCAGCGCGGCCCTTTTCATTTCGGCATGCCTGAGGATGGTTTGGTGGAAAACGCCGCGTGATCAGTTGGTGGCTGGCTTTGTCTTGTCCTGGTCCTTGAGCTGGCTCCAGGCGTTCTGCTGCGCCAGCATCTGGCGAAGGTAGGTTACATTCGCCTGCGCCTGGTCGGGCGAGAGCTCCTGCGATGCGATCTTCTCGGCCTCGTCGAAGCGCCCCTGCAAGCCAACCACCAGCGCCAGATTCTGCCGCACGCGGCTATCGGCGTTCGGCTGCTGGGCTGCCGAGCGCATATAAGTTTCGGCCATGCGCAGGTCGCCCTCCAGCACATAGGACATGCCGAGATTGGAAAGGATGGAGGGTTCGTTCGGTTTGAGCTCGAGCGCCTTGCGATAGAGCTGGCGTGCCTGGTCCTTCTGGCCCATCTGGTCGAGAATGGCGGCTTCCGCCGACACCAGTTTCCAGTCCGGATATTCCGGTGTCTGCGCGCGGCGCACGGCGTCCAGCGCCGGCTCCAACTGGCCGTTGGCGGCCAGCGCCTTGCCGTAGGCGGCCAGCACATCGCGATCCTTCGGCAATGCGATCGCCAACTTGCGCATCACGGCGAGCGACTGGTCGGCGTCTCCATCCATCTGCAGCGCTGCCGCATAGTTGGTGGCGATTCGCTTGTCGGCGGGGTTGCGCGCGTAAGATTGGCCGAGCGCCATCGTGGCGCTGTGCAATTCGCTCGCGGACATCGTCTCCAGGGGCTTGCCGCTGGTGCGGCCGATCGAACCGGTCGTGAGTTTGTCGGTTCCGCAGCCCGAAACGCTTGCGGCAAGAGCCAGGAGAAAGGCCGTGGTGACCAGCCGTTTTCCAGTGGCGTTCATCGTGCGGTTGGTCAGCATCGGCACCCAGGCCTCCGTTCATGCGCGTGGCCATTGCGTGGCCATCTTCCCTACCGCAGAAATATTCTGTTAACCCTAACGGACGGTTAACGATCCGGCTCCGAGCCTATGGATCGGAGTGGCGGAACGGGGCAAGCCGGCGTCATCACAGAGGATGCAGGTCGTTAGGCCATAGCGAGGTCGCGGCTCACAGATGTATTGACGCGCGGTCGATCCTGGGCTTTGACCTTTGATCCTCGGGGGGCGCACGCTGAAAGTTTATCTCATCAATCTCGACCGGTCGCAGGTCCGTCAGGCGAGAATGAGCGCCTTGCTGGAAGCAGCTGGCGTGGCCTTTGTCAGAGTGAGGGCTGTGGACGGACAATTGCTGAGCCAGGCCGACATTGACAGTGTCTATGTGCCACGCCCCGCGGATGTGCCGCTGACCAAAGGCGAGGTTGGCTGCTTCCTCAGCCATCGCGCCTGTTTCGAGAGGATAGCAGCGGACATCGATCCCTATGCGGTCATTCTGGAAGACGACATGCATCTTTCCCAGGATTTCGCGGCTATTTGCGCAGATTCCGGCTGGATCCCCGCGGGAGCCGATCTGGTCAAACTTGAGACGAGCTACAAATACGGATCCCTGGTCGAGATAGACAGACATGGCGTTCCGGTTGGCGATAGCAGGCGATGCCATAGGCTGCATGGCTGGGTCTCTGGCACCGGCGCCTATGTGGTTTCCCGAGACGCCGCATCGAAATTGCTGGACATGACCGCAAAGTTCGAAACACCGATCGACGTCCTGATTTATGATCCCCTGATCGGATCCGCCAGGCATTTCAAGATCCAGCAGGTGGTCCCGGCCCCCTGCATTCAGGATTCAGGGGCAAATTGGCCAACCACCCCAGGCATTGAGAGTATTCTCGCTTCCGAAAGAAAGGCCAGTGCCGGGGACAGAGAGGTCAAAAGGCAGAGATCGCTTGCCGGCAAAGTCTGGCGCGAACTGAAGCGGCCGTTCGAACGCCTCTTGATATCGCCCCATATCCGTATCAGGGAATTCTTCCGACTGGTGGTCGAGAAGAGGCGAAAGATCATCATCGAATTTCGCCGGTAGCCGGTCGCCCGATGACGGTGCGGCCACGCCGCGCAGCCTGTTGTTTGGTTTTTGGATTTGGAAGTTCCAAAGGCGAAGGTCGCCAAGGGGATTTCATCAGCGGAGAATATCGAATGCCTGTCGAACTCGTCGAGACGAAAACCAGCGATGCGCGGCCAATCCATCTGATCGCCATGGATGCTCTGGATACAGTTGGCCTTGCGCCGGCCAACGTCGCCTGGGCCAAAGCCAATGGCTTTTCGGGCGAAGCCGGCAGGACGCTCGTTGTGCCCGGCGAAAACGGCGCCATTGCCGGTGCGTTGTTCGGCATCGGCGAAGGCGAGGGCTCCCTCGCTGTAGGCGCGCTGGCCAGAACATTGCCGGAGGGCGAATGGAGCTTTGCGTCCACCCCCACGGACCCGGAACTCGCAGCGCTTGGCCTCATCCTCGGGGGGTATGTCTTCACCCGTTATGGCAAGAAACCGGGCAAGGCGCTGCGCTTCGCATTGCCCCCTAGTGCGGATGCCGCCCGCATCCGCCGTATCGCCGACGGCGTTTTCCTGACGCGTGATCTCGTCAACACGCCGACCAGCGACATGGGCCCGGACGAACTTGAGAAGGCGGTGAGGGTCCTGGCCGGGACCCACAAGGCCGAGGTGTCGGTCATCAAGGGCGACGACCTGCTCAAGCAGAATTTTCCGATGATCCACGCTGTCGGCCGCGCCTCCGTGGGTGCGCCGCGGCTGATCGATATGACCTGGGGTGAGATGGACGCGCCGAAGGTGACGCTGGTCGGCAAGGGCGTCTGCTTCGACACCGGCGGGCTCGATATCAAGCCGTCATCGGGCATGCTCCTGATGAAGAAGGATATGGGCGGCGCCGCCAATGTGCTGGGCCTGGCCTCGATGATCATGGCGGCCGGCCTGAAGGTCAGGCTGCGGGTGCTGATCCCCGCGGTCGAGAACTCGATTGCCGGCAACGCCTTCCGGCCCGGCGACGTGCTGATGAGTCGCAAGGGCATCACCGTCGAGATCGGCAATACCGACGCTGAAGGCAGGCTCGTTCTGGCGGATGCGCTCGCGCTGGCCGACGCCGAGGAGCCGCAGATGCTGATCGACATGGCGACCTTGACAGGTGCCGCGCGTGTCGCGCTTGGGCCTGACCTGCCGCCTTTCTACACAGGCGACGAAGCGTTGGCATCGGAACTGGCAGCGGCATCCCTGGTGGTCGAGGATCCGCTGTGGCGCATGCCGCTATGGCGGCCCTATGACGCAAAGCTCTCGTCGAAGATCGCCGACATCAACAACGTCACCACCGATGGGTTCGCCGGTTCGATCACCGCTGCGCTGTTCCTGAAACGCTTTGTCGAGAGGACCGCGGGTTGGGCGCATTTCGACATCTTCGCCTGGAACCCCTCCGACCGTCCCCACGGCCCTGCCGGCGGCGAGGCGCAAGGCATTCGCGCGCTGGAGCGGATCATCTCGGCCCGCTTTGGCTAACCATGATCCGAAACGAAGGCCGGCGAAGCAAAAGTGGGAACCGGTTTTCGGATGAGATCATGGTCCGACATGAAGACTCGACTGAAACGGAACCGAAACAATTTGCCGTCATGCTGATCGGATGTCGATTGTGCTGCGTCCGAGCCAGGCCTTGCGATTGTGGCAGCAGGTGATGCTGTCGCAGGTGCGCGACGACGCGCCAGACCTGACCATGCGCCAGACGGCGATCCTGTTCACCATCTATCTCGATCCGCCACCGCATACGGTGCGCGGGCTCGCCGCTAGGCTCAACGTCACCAAGCCGGTCATCACCCGCGCGCTCGACACGATGGGTGCGTTGAAATTGGTGTCGCGCCATCGCGACGAGCTCGACAAGCGGAACGTCTTGATCAAACGCACCGTCGAGGGTGCGCTCTTTGTCGAGCGCTTCGGCGATGTTATCATCGCCAAGGCCCACGAATTGCCGATCTGAAGCATGATCCCGAAAAGTGGGAACCGGTTTTCGGACAAGATCATGCGCACACAAAAAGCAGGGTTGCCGATTTTGACCGTCCATGATGCACGCCTTCACGCCTTCCGTTCCGATCTCGCCGATGCGAGGTTGAAAGGCGAGGTCGTTGCCGAACGCTTCGTGGCCGGTCGGCCGGCGCGAATTTCGGCCTCCGTGGCGGATGTGCGCAAGGCGCCAGGTCCGGACGCGGGCATCAACACCCAGTTCCTGTTCGGCGACGATGTGCTGGTCTTCGAGGATGTCGAGGGATGGGCCTGGGTGCAGGGCGAACGTGACGGCTATGTCGGCTATGTCGCCGATACGATGCTGGCCGCGCGTGACCATAAGCCAACTCACATCGTCGCGGTGCCGCGCACGTTCGTGTATCCGGGACCGGATCTCAGGTTTCCGCTTAGCGGCCAACTGTCGATGGGATCAACGGTGGCCGTGACGGGAGCGGCCGAAACGCGTGGTACTGGCTATGCGCTCCTGCCGTCCGGTGAGGCTCTCATCGCGGGTCATCTGCGGCCAGTCGATGAGGCTGCGATCGACTATGTCGCGGTGGCCGAGACCTTCCTCGGCACGCCCTATTTGTGGGGAGGTGTCTCCGGCTTTGGCATCGACTGTTCCGGTCTTGTGCAGCTGTCGATGCGCATGGCCGGCAAGGATGTGCTGCGTGATTCCGACATGCAGGCCGCAACCATTGGCGAGCCGCTGGAACCTGGTCCGGATTTTACCGGCTTGCGGCGTGGCGACCTGGTGTTCTGGAAGGGCCATGTCGCCATCATGACCGATGCCGAGACGATGATCCACGCCAACGGCCATACCATGCTGGTGTCGCGCGAAGGGTTGAAGGAAGCCATCGCCCGTATTGGTTATCTCTATGGTGGGCCGACAGGGTTTCGGCGGCCGTAACGCTTCTTCCCTCTCCCCGTAAACGGGGCGAAGGACGCTCCGATCACCTTTTGTTCCGATTCTTCTTGGCGATTGACCCTCGCCGCGCTACCTCTGGCGGGTGACAGAGCAGCCGCGCCTTGCCGAGCAGAATGCCGCCGTCGTCTTGCCCGAACCATTCATCAGATGGTTTGGCGAGAAAGGCTGGTCGCCACGCGCCCACCAGATCGAATTGCTGGCCAAGGCCCAGGCCGGTCAATCCGTGCTGCTGATCGCGCCGACCGGTGCCGGCAAGACGCTGGCCGGGTTCCTGCCTTCGTTGACGGAACTCGCCAATCGGCCCCGGAAGAAGCCCGGTGAGGCGCGACGCGGCATTCACACGCTCTATATCTCGCCCTTGAAAGCGCTGGCCGTCGATATCGAGCGCAACCTCGCCAGGCCGGTCGAGGAGATCGGCCTGCCCGTCACCATCGAGACGCGCACCGGCGACACGCCTTCGCACAAGCGACAGCGCCAGAAATTGGCGCCGCCCGACATTCTACTCACCACGCCCGAGCAACTGGCGCTGCTGATCGCGGCAGGCGATGCCAAGCGTTTCTTCGAGGATCTGCGCTATATCGTGCTCGACGAACTGCATTCGCTGGTGACATCGAAGCGTGGGCATCTGCTGGCGCTCGGGCTGGCACGGCTGCGCAGCTTTGTTCCCGGCCTGCAGACAATCGGCCTGTCCGCTACAGTGGCCGAACCGGACGAATTGCGGCGCTGGCTGGTTAGCCAGAATCCACCAGGTGACATGTCTGAACTGATCGTCGTCACCGGCGGCGCGAAACCTGAAATCTCCATCCTCGATTCGGAAGAGCGCGTCCCGTGGGCAGGACATTCCGCTCGCTACGCCACGCCGGAAATCTACCGCGAGATCAAGCGTCACAAGACCACCCTGCTGTTCGTCAACACGCGCAGTCAGGCGGAACTGCTCTTCCAGGAATTGTGGCGGGTCAATGAAGACACCTTGCCCATCGCGCTTCATCACGGCTCGCTGGACGTCGCTCAGCGGCGGCGGGTGGAAAAGGCGATGGGTGAAAACGCGCTGCGCGCCATCGTCGCCACGTCGACACTCGATCTCGGCATCGACTGGGGCGATGTCGATCTGGTCGTGCATGTCGGCGCGCCGAAAGGCGCCAGCCGGCTGGCGCAGCGCATCGGCCGCGCCAACCACCGCATGGATGAGCCGTCCAAGGCGATCCTCATTCCCGCCAACCGCTTCGAGGTGCTGGAATGCCGGGCCGCGCTCGATGCCAACTATCTCGGCGCACAGGATACGCCGCCGTTGATCAATGGCGGCCTCGATGTGCTGGCGCAGCACGTGCTGGGCTGCGCCTGCGGAGCACCATTCCGCGCCGATGATCTGTTCGAGGAAGTGCGAACGGCCGCACCCTATGCCAGTCTGGATCGGCCGACCTTCGACCGCGTCATCGATTTCGTGGCCACAGGCGGATATGCGCTCAAGAACTACGAGCGATACGCCCGCATCCGCCTGAACAAGGACGGGTTCTGGCGGGTATCCAATCCTCGAATTGCCCAGCAATACAGGCTGAATGTCGGCACCATCATCGAGGTGCCGGCGCTCAATGTCCGCTACGTAAAGGCCGGCAGCAGAGGCTCCGCCTCGCGCGGCGGCCGCATTCTCGGCAAGATCGAGGAGGCCTTCCTCGAAACATTGACGCATGGCGATACGTTCATGTTTGCCGGCAAAATACTTCGTTTCGAAGGCATCCGCGAAAATGAATGCTTCGTGTCGAACGCGCCAGGCAGCGACGCCAAGGTGCCCTACTATGGCGGCGGCAAGTTTCCGCTCTCGACCTACCTTGCCGAACAGGTCCGCATCATGCTGGACGACCCGACGCGATGGAAACAATTGCCGGAGCAGGTGGCCGACTGGCTGCGGTTCCAGGCCAACAGATCGGTGTTGCCCAAGCGGGACGACCTGCTGATCGAGACCTTTCCGCGCGGCAATCGCCATTATCTGGTCGCCTATCCCTTCGAAGGCAGGCTTGCCCATCAGACGCTGGGAATGTTGCTGACCCGTCGCCTCGACAGGGCGGGAGCCAGGCCGCTCGGCTTTGTCGCCACCGACTATGCGCTTGCCATCTGGTCGCTGGGCGACATGGGGTCAATGTTCAAAGCCAGGAAACCTTCGCTTGGCGCGCTCTTTGAACAGGACATGCTGGGCGACGACCTCGAAGCCTGGTTGGCCGACAGCTGGCTTCTCAAGCGCACCTTCCGCAATTGCGCGCTGATTTCGGGGCTGATCGAGAAACGCCACCCGGGCCAGGAAAAAAGCGGCCGCCAGGTCACAGTTTCGACCGACCTCATCTATGATGTGTTGCGCAGCCACGAGCCCGACCACATCCTGCTGCAGGCGACACGCGCGGACGCCGCGACCGGTCTGCTCGATGTCAGCAGACTTGCCGACATGCTCTCGCGTATCCAGGGTCGAATCATGCATAAGAATCTCGAACAGATCTCGCCGCTGGCTGTGCCGATCATGCTCGAAATCGGCAAGATGCCGGTGAATGGCGAGGCCGATGAAACATTGTTGATGGATGCGGCGACGTTGGTCGAGGAGGCCATGGGGCCGGGAATGAGTGAGGGATGAATTTTTCGCTGGCGCGGACATCGCTGATCGCCGAGGCCGATATGGTCGGCATCGCCGGCGAGCGCGCTGTATGCGATCCACGCGGCGTGCTCTACTTTCCCGAGCTCAGGCTTCTGGCAGTATCCGACCTGCATCTGGAAAAAGGCTCGTCGCTGGCCAGGCGCGGCACGCTGATCCCGCCCTACGACACCGGGGCGACCTTGCTGCGATTGCAGGCCGTCATCACCGATTACCAGCCTTCGATCGTCATCAGTCTCGGGGATAGCTTCCATGATGGCGGTGGCGCCGAGCGCATGCATGCAAGCTTCCGCGAACGGCTGGAAACGCTGATGGCCGGCCGCCAATGGTTCTGGGTTGCCGGCAACCATGACCCGGATGCGCCGGCCGACCTGCCCGGAGAAACGGTGCGGGAACTGGCCATCGGCTCGTTGCTGTTTAGGCATGAGCCGTCGAAGCTGCGCGTCGAAGGCGAGATTGCTGGTCACCTGCATCCTTGTGCCCGCATCGTGCAGCAGGGCCGTTCGGTGCGGCGTCGCTGCTTTGCCGGCGATGGCGGACGCATGATCATGCCGGCCTTCGGCGCCTATACCGGCTCGCTCAACGTGCTCGACCGCGCCTATGCCGGGCTGTTCCGGCCGGAAACTCTGATGGCCTACATGCTTGGCGCCGAGCGCATTTTTGCCATCTCCCGCTCGATGCTGAGGCCGGGCTGAAGTCGCTCTTCTAGAGCATGATCCCGAAAAGTGGGAACAGGTTTTCGCGGACAAACGGTTCCCGTTTGTCCAGAGATCATGCTCAAACAAGAAGATAGAGCCGCATCCCGATTCCATCGGGATGGAATAGGCTCTATCGTCCGTAGTAGAGGGTGACCGTATGCTTCGCCTCGGCGAAGAACAGCCAGCGTTCGACCAGCATGCCGGCGAATTGGATGATCGCGGCGAGCACTGACAGCACCGCCGCGAACGGCACTGGCAAGAAGAACGCCGCAATCAGCAGCGCGACAGGCAGAGCGAAGGCCAGCAATTGCGTGATCTGGCGCAGCCGGGCACTGTGCTTGCGCGCTATGCGAAAGCCCATTTCCTTGAGCAGATAATTCTCTTCGGTGTGCGGCCACTCCAGCGACCGCACTGTGCCGCCGGTCAGCCCAGTCGCTGTGTTGGCGGTTGTCGGGATTTCCAGTCGGTCATTGTAGCGCCATGTCGCCAGTTTCCAGCCCCAGCCGAGCAAGGTCAGCAGCACGCAAGCCGCCAGAAGCATCATTGAACCGAGAGCAAAACCCTGGAGCAGCGCGTTCAGCAGCACGCTGCCAGTCATCGCCGAGAAGATGAGATAGCCGGGCAGAGTGAAGCGGCTGTGCCACTGGGCGATCGGTTTCAGCGACGCATAGATCATCCCCGTGGTGCAGACGGTGGCGATCGCACCAATCGCTGCGAGCAGTCCGGCTGCGGCCACCCATCCACCCGCTCTGCCCAACAGAACCCAGCCGATGCCGAACAGCCCGGCCGGGATGAAGGTCAGGACCGACGAAACGCCTTCGCGCGACAGCCATGAACTGCGCCATTGCGAAAAGGCCCGCCAGGCGCGTTCAGGTCTGCCGAGATGACCGGTCGACGATAGGAGCCCGGCGGCGATCAAGCCGAGCGCCAGCCCCATGCCGATGAAGCCCAGCCAGAAATCGGCGGGGATGATGCCGAAGCCCCCGAGCACGCCGAGCAGCGCGAGCAGGCCGTAGCCGGCGCCCGTGGCGGTGGTGAAGAAGACGACGGAGAAGGCTGGATGCATGGCTAGTTCGAAAGCATGCGGTCGACCCAGCCGAGGAAGCCGCCTTCGGCCCGCACCGGTTCGAGGGCTGGCGCGGCCACCGATGCGGCGCGCGTGGTGTTAGCGCGTGGCGGCAGGTATTTGTTGGTTGGCTTGTAACCAAGTTCCGGCATCAGGTCGACGCCGCCACGCTCCGCCACCAGTTGCGAGACAGCTGACTGGGGATCACCGAGATCGCCAAAATGCCGGGCGCTGGTCGGACAAGCCGCGACGCAGGCCGGCACGCGGTCTCCTTCGGCCAGGTTGTCATTGTAGATGCGGTCGACGCACAGCGTGCATTTCTTCATCACGCCGACATCGGTGTCGAATTCGCGCGCGCCATAGGGACAAGCCCAGCTGCACAATTTGCAACCGATGCACTTGTCCTCGTCGATCAGCACGATGCCGTCGGAGGCCCGCTTGTAGGAGGCGCCGGTCGGGCAGACGGTGACGCAGGCCGGTGTCTCGCAATGCAGGCAGGAACGTGGGAAGTTCACCGTGCGCCCGCCCATCTCCGTGGTGTGTTCGTAGCTGTGCACGCGGTTGAACCAGACGCCGTCGACATGGCCGCCATAAGGGTCGATGTCGGTCAGCGGCGCCATGTGGCCGCCGGTGTTCCATTCCTTGCAGGCGGTGACGCAGGCCTGGCAGCCGACGCAGGTGTCGAGGTCGATGACGAGGCCGAGCTTCTTGTCGGTATGGGCTGGAAGGCAAGTCATTCCGCGGCCTCTCTTGCCAGCCGGAAATCGGCGCCGAAGCTCAACTTGTCGGGCGAAGGCTCGAAGTGCGGCGGCTGGTGGAAACGCTCGAATTGCGGCTCGGTGAAGCCAGCTTCCCCGGCCGCGCATTTGACGATGCGCACCCGCAGGTCGAACCATGCCGCCTGGCCGGTGACCGGATCGGAATTCGAATAGCGCTTGCCGTTCGCGTCAGCCGAGGTCTGATCGCCTATGACATGGTTGAGCAGGAAGCCGCGATTGGATTCCGCGGCGTCGTCCTTAAGTCCCCAGCTGCCGCGTCGCTTGCCGATGGCGTTCCAGGTCCAGACCGTGCTTTCGTTCACCCCGTCGATCAGCTTGATCTGTCCCTTCACCCTGCCGTTGATGCTTTCGATCCACACCCAGTCGTCGTCGACCAGACCGAGGCTGGCGCCAGTCCGGTGGTGCACGAACAGCCGGTTCTGGCTGGTGATCTGCCTCAGCCAAGCATTCTGCGAGCCCCAGGAATGATACATGTGCATCGGCCGCTGCGTCAGCGCGTGCAGCGGATATTTCCGCAGGTCCACAACCGCCTCCTCGAAGGGCATGTACCAGAACGGCAGCGGGTCCATATAGGTCTCGATGCGCTGGCGGTCGCCCTCTGGCGGCAACACAGTGCCGTGGCCACGCGCGGCGAGGCGAAAGCGCTGCATCGGCTCCGCGTAGAGCTGGAAAACGATCGGCTCTGCCTTCGGGATAAAACCCATCTGCACCGCGAAATCGAGATAGGAGCGGTTGGCCATCTTGTAGTAGCGCTGGTCGTCAGCGAAATCGTGGTGCCAGAAGCCGCCATTGTCGATGTAGCGTTGCAACTGGTTGGGATTGACCTCGCCCTTGCCGATCGAGGTTTCGTCCTTGCCGCGCCAGCCGGCGAGCGGCCCGATGCCGGGCGTCCGCTCATGGTTGACGATGTAGTCGGCATAATCAGTATATCTGGCCGATCCGTCGTCATTGACGAAGCCGGGCAGGCCGAGCCGGGCACCGAGTTCGATCAGCACCGACTGGAATGGCCGGACGTCGCGATCCGGCTCGACGACGGGATGGCGTATGGCATCGCCTGGCCCGTCGGCATGGCTGATCGGCCGGTCGAGCAGGCTGATGCAGTCGTGTCGTTCGAGATAGGTGGTGTCGGGCAGCACGAGATCGGCGAACGGCACCGTCTCGGAATAATAGGCATCGGAATAGATGATGAAGGGGATCTTGTAGTTACCCGCTTCATCGCTGTCGGTCAGCATGGCGATGGTCTCGACGGTGTTCATCGAGGAATTCCAAGCCATGTTCGACATGTACATCATCAGCGTGTCGATGGGGTACGGATCACTGGCCCAGGCATTGCGGATCACTGTGTGCATCAGCCCGTGCGCGGCAAGCGGCGCATCCCAGGAATAGGCCTTGTCGATGCGGAGAGGCGTGCCGGTCTCATCGACCAACAGGTCGTCCGGCCCGCACACGAAGCCCAGAGGCATGCCGTCGAGCGCCGTCATCGGCCTGGTGGTCTTGCCGGCCGGCTTCGGACCCGGCGGTGCCGATCTGGGGTAGGGCGGCTTGAAGCGGAAGCCACCGGGAACATCCACCGTGCCCAGAAGGACCTGAAGCAAATGGATGGCGCGGCAGGTATGAAAACCGTTCGAATGGGCGGAGATGCCGCGCATGGCATGCATCGCGACTGGGCGCCCCTTGATCGTCTCATGCCGGCGGCCAGCCCAGTCGGTCCAGGCCACCGGCAGTTCGATCGTCTGCTCGAAGGCGACATGAGCGAGTTCAGCGGCGGTCCTGCGGATCGTGTCGGCGGGAATGCCGCAGCGCTCCGCAACGGCATCGGGTGCATAGCTCTCATCGAGGTAGCGGTCGGCGATCAGCTGGAACACCGGCACGCAGCGCCGGCCATCCACGGCAAAGGTGCCGGTCAGTGCGGGTTTGGCGCTGGCGTCGGTGGCGCTGACAGGCGTCTTCGCAATCCTGTCCCAGGCCAGAGGGCTGCCGTCAGCGTCGCGCACGAACAGCCCGTCATCGGCCGCACCCGGCTCCTGGATGACCAGCGTGTGGGCGTTGGTGTAGCGCAAGAGATAGTCGAGATCGACGCGGCCCGCCTTCAGCAACTCATGGATGAGGGCGAAGACGAACAGGCCGTCGGTGCCGGGCCGGATGCCGATCCAGTCATCGGCAATCGCATTGTAGCCGGTGCGGCACGGATTGATCGAAACCACCTTGGCACCGCGCGCCTTGAGCTTGCCGAGCCCGATCTTGATCGGGTTGGAATCATGGTCCTCGGCGACGCCGAACAGCATGAAGTATTTTGTGTTGTCCCAATCGGGTTCGCCGAACTCCCAGAACGAGCCGCCGATCGTGTAGAGGCCGCCGGCCGCCATGTTGACCGAACAGAAGCCGCCATGGGCGGCAAAATTCGGTGTGCCGAAGCAGCTTGCCCACCAGCCGGTCAGCGACTGCGACTGGTCGCGCCCGGTGAAGAAGGCGAGCTTCTTCGGGTCGGTGCGGCGGATGGCCGAGAGCCGCTCCGTGGCGATCGAGAAGGCTTCCTCCCACTCGATCTCGCGGAACTCGCCGGAGCCTCGCGGGCCGGTGCGCAACAACGGCTTTTTCAGCCGTGCCGGGCTGTAGTGCTGCATGATGCCGGAGCTGCCCTTGCCGCAGATCACGCCGCGATTGACCGGATGGTCCTTGTTGCCGTTGATGTAGCGAACCTTGCCGTCCTTGATATGGACGTCGATGCCGCAACGGCAGGCGCACATGTAGCAAGTCGTCTTGGCAATGCTGTCGGAGATGCTGGGCGAGGTATCGACGCCGTCGCCTTCGTCTGGCGCGGTTGTGTCGGCAAGCGGCCGCTGGGAGGGGGCGGAGTTGGCGCCGCACGGCGGTCGGTGGCTCATGATCCCCGCATGCTGTTGCGGTCCGCGGACTTGGCTCTCGTTTTCGGTCCGGGGCCGCGCATGTAGTGCTCTTCAGGATGATAGCGGTCGCCAGCCAACTGCCGCCGAAGGCTCCGGGTCCAATGGGCAAGCAGCGATTTGAACCGCCCGATCATGTGTTCTCTGCGATTCCGATGGGGAATTTTTTCTAACTTCGTTCGAAAACTTAGAATAAAGCTATCGATCCGTCTAATCAGTTGTTCTTGTAAATTCAATCGATATTGGTTCTTAATGCCGCCATGACTCTGGATCAATTGCGCATTTTTGTTGCCGTCGCCGAACGCGGCCACATGACCAAGGCGGCCGAGCTGCTGGGCATTTCCCAGTCGGCCGCGTCCGCCGCCATCCGGGCGCTCGAGGAGCAACACGGCGTCCATCTGTTCAACCGGGTCGGCCGCAACATCGAGCTTGCCCAGACCGGCCACCGGTTCCTGCCGGAGGCCAAGGCCGTATTGGAGCGAGCCGCCGCCGCTCGCGACGTGCTGGAACATGTCTCGCAGACGGTCACCGGCAGCCTGTCGATCGCCGCCAGTCAGACGATTGCCAGCTACTGGCTGCCGCGCCGGCTGGCTTCCTTCCATGAAGCCTATCCCGCCGTCAGGCTGAGCGTCACCATCGGCAACACCAGGCAGGTGGAGGCCAATGTCCTTGATGGAACCGCTGATCTTGGCCTGGTCGAAGGGCGCACCGAATCCGACATCCTGCGTCGGGCCAAGGTCGATGTTGACAGGCTGATGCTGGTGGTCGCCAGCTCGCATCCGGAGATCGCCGAGATCTCTGACGGCCGGCCCGACATCAGGGGGCTGCGCTGGATCATTCGCGAGGGTGGCTCAGGCACGCGCGAGGTTCTGGAGGATCTGGCCCGCCACGAGGGCATTTCGCTGGCCGACCTGCAGATATTCCTGGTGCTGCCGAGCAATGAGGCGGTTCGCCAGGCGGTCGAGGCGGGTGCTGGCGCCACCATCATTTCGGAGCTCGTCGTCGCGCGCGCCGTCGCCGAGGGCAGTTTGCGCTCCGTGCCGATGGAATTGCCGAAGCGCGACTTCGCCATGATCACCCATCGCGATCGCCAGGCAAGCCTGGCCCAGATGGCGCTCAAGGCGCATCTCGGCGCCGAAACCACTGGAAGCAGTTCGGCCTAAATCAACCGAACTTCCGCTGAGCGTCCAGCGCCAGGCCAAGCCCGACCGAGCCGAACATGTCGCCGTCGATGACGGATGCCTGCGGCACCAGCGACAGGATCTCTCGTCTTGCCAGCGGGATCGCCGTCGATCCGCCGGTCAGGAACACCGCTGTGATGTCGGACGGCTTGACCTGGGCATCGCGGATGGTCTGTCCGACCGTGGTGGTGACCCGCTCGATATCCCTGGCAATCGTGGCGTCCAGCCCGCTGCGCGTGATCTCGGCGGCGAACTCCGCGCCCGGCAGTTTCACCGCAACCTCGGCGGATGGCATGTCGGTCAGCTCGATCTTGGCCTTTTCGACCAGTGCCGCTAGCGCGTGCCCATAGCGGTGCTCGACAATGTCGATGAAGCGGTCGACCAGCTCGGCGCGCTCGGCCTCGTAGCGGATCTGGCGCAAATGCGTCATCGCCTTGGCTGTGTAGACCAGGTTGATGCGCTGCCATGTCGCCAGGTCGATGAAATAGCCGGCCGGCAGATTGCGCTTGCCGTCCTTGGTGGGCGTCAGATAGCCGAGCTGCGGCATCACATGGGCGATGCTCAGCAGGCGGTCGAAATCCGTGCCGCCGATGTGAATGCCTCGGCTGGCCAGGATGTCGTCCTTGCGGTCGAGCGACCGGGCACGCTCCGGCGAGACGCGCACGATCGAGAAGTCCGACGTGCCGCCGCCCATGTCGATGATGAGAGCCAGTTCCTCGCGCGTCACCTTTTGCTCATAGTCGAGTGCTGCCGCGATCGGCTCGAACTGGAACGCGATGTGCTTGAAGCCCTGCGCGCGGGCCGCGCTCTCGAGTTCGCCTTGCGCCTTCGCATCGGCCTCCGCATCGTCGTCGACGAACTGTACCGGACGGCCCAGCACCACCGTATCGACCGCATCTCCAGAATCCTCCTCGAGCCGCTTCTTCAGATGGCTGAGAAACAGCCCGACGATCTCCATGAAGCCGATCGATCGCGACTTGATGCGCGTCTTTTCGTGGGCGAGCGAACTGCCGAGCACGCTCTTCAGCGAACGCATCAGGCGTCCTTCGACACTGTCGGTATAATTGGCGATGGCATGGCGCCCGAAACAGGTGCGGTTGTCCTCGAAATTGAAGAACACGGCACTGGGCAGCGTGACCTGGCCGTCCTCTAGCGCGACGAGGCGCGGCTGCCCGTTCCGGACCACGCCAACGGTGGAGTTCGAAGTGCCGAAGTCGATGCCGGCGAATGCTGATCGCATGACCTGATCCTGAATATCTGTGGCGAGCGGATTGGCGCGGCGAAGGCGCGCCGCTGTCGGGGGAGGACTGCTCGAACCGAATTGCTTTTATCCGCCAAATGGCTTGGGGGTGGCGGTCTAGCGCATGACCCCGAAAAGGGAAACCCTTTTTTCGAAGGGATCGGTTCCTAAAGCGCGCCGCGTCTGAACGGATTCATGCGACGCGCTTTAGGTCTTTGTTCTTGTGCATGTCGTTCTCCCAAAACCGGGGCCATTTTTGGCCGACATGCACTAATCCCGCCGGAAGATCAGCCGTCCGAGCCAACCAGTCACCATCGCCAGCGATACGGCGAAGACGCCGTAGAGAAAGGAATAATCGTGGGCGACCCGGAAGATCGACTGCTCGAAACCGGATTTGCGGATTTCGAGCTGGGCGGAGCTTTCCTTGATGAACAGGCCGCTCTTGAACAGGAAGGCGCGCGCCTTGTGGGTACCGACCGGAACGTTGGGAGCGAGCCTGACAGTGGCGCGGAACAGGTTCTGCGACAGGAACTGCACACCGCCGACATTCTCGCTGTAGAGGCCGGTCGCTGATTTGCGTTCGCGCAGCGCGGCGGTGAATTCCTGGATCGTGGAAGGGCTGTTGCTGGGATCGGCTGGCTGCATGTAGAGGTTGGAGGCGCCGAGCGACAGCTGCTTGTAGCTGTTCGGCTCGGTGATGTCCTGTAGCGGCCGCGTCGTCGCCACGGAGTAGGAGACCGGCACATTCTCGAAGGTCTCGGACTCCAGATTGACCCATACGCCAAGTACCCGGTCCTTGCGCCGCACCACCACCGGTTTGGGCGGCCCCTCGAGCACGACGATGACGTCGTAGCGCCCCTGGCGGGCGACCAGCGGGTCCGGGTTTTCAAGCGAGCCGAAGATGGTCAGGTCGGCGCCGGAAAAGCCGGCGGTGATCGAGACCTTGTCGGTGGACAGGCCGATCTGGATGCCTTCCGCCACAGGCGTCTGTGCTGATGTCGGTGAGGCCACCGCGACCAGCGACAGGAAGACGGCAGCGGCGAATGCCCTCGGATCCGGCATCAGTTCAGGCCCGCGCCGGACAGCGAAAAGAGGTTGGGCGGCGTCACGAAGAGATCGATGGCAAGCCGTATCGCCACCGCCAGGACCAGTAGCGCCAGCAGTGCCCGGAGCTGTTCGCCACGCAGCTTCTGGCCGGCCTTGGCGCCATATTGAGCACCGGCGACGCCGCCCGCCATCAACAGGAACGCAAGCATCACATCGACGGTCTGGTTGGTGGTGGCATGGACCAGCGTCGTGTAGGCCGAGGTGAAGATGATCTGGAACAGCGATGTGCCGA
Source organism: Mesorhizobium shangrilense (assembly GCF_040537815.1). NCBI lineage: Bacteria > Pseudomonadati > Pseudomonadota > Alphaproteobacteria > Hyphomicrobiales > Phyllobacteriaceae > Mesorhizobium > Mesorhizobium shangrilense. The sequence goes on along the minus strand of NZ_JBEWSZ010000001.1, from coordinate 3,557,878 downwards.
TGACGACGTTGGTCGGCACTTTCAACAGATAGATCAGCGCCGGCACCATGATGAAGCCACCGCCGACACCCATGATCGACGACAGGAAGCCGATCGCGGCACCCAGGCCAAGCACCGGAATGACGCTGACGAACAGCTTCGACGCCCTGAACCGCATCTTTAGCGGCAGGCGGTGGATCCAGTTGTGCTGACCTGATTTCTTCAGCACCGGCGCGGCTCCGCTGCGGGTGGCGCGCAAGGCATTGACGCTCTCGACCAGCATTAGCCCGCCGACAGTGCCGAGCAGCACGACATAAAGCAGTGAGATGAACAGGTCGAGCTGGCCGAGCCGGCGCAGGAAGCCGAACACGAATATGCCGCCTGTCGAACCGACAATGCCGCCGGCCAGAAGCACAGCGCCGAGCTTGAAGTCGAGCGTGCCGCGCTTCATGTGCGACAATGCGCCGGAGAAGGATGAGGCGATGACTTGGTTGGCCCCGGTGGCGACCGCGATGGCCGGCGGAATGTTGTAGAAGATTAGCAGCGGCGTGATGAGGAAGCCGCCGCCGACGCCGAACATGCCCGACAGGAAACCCACCGCCGCGCCCATGGCCAGCAGCACGAATACGTTGACGGAAATTTCCGCGATCGGGAGATAGATGCCCACCCGTCAGTCTCGATCAGTTGTCTCCGGATGAATGCAGCCGTTGCGGGCATTCCGCGCCGAAGAGCACAGTTTTCTTGCGCCAGCGGCACGGCGAAGTCAAACCGCGCCGCGCCGCCGAAACAAAAAACATCTCAATCAGTTAACAGGCAAATGTGTGGCAAGGGCGTCGCGTAAGCGACGCATCCCGCGTTATTTGCGCGCCAGCAGCGCCTTGACCAGCGGTTCGTCGATCGTGCCCGTCGCCTTCATGCTGTTGTCGGTCTGGAAGGCCATGATGGCATTCTTGGTTTTCTGGCCAATCTTGCCGTCGGCGCCGCCGGCATCGTAGCCATTCTTGTTGAGGATGAGCTGGATATTCTTGACGGCCTTTGTCATGTCGACGCTGGCGGTCGTCTGCGGGGTGCCTTCCTGCCAGGATTCGGGAATGTCGGCCGAATTGGCCGCCGGATCGAGGGGCTTGGCCTTCCACAGCTCGGCGGCGGCGCGAGCGCGCTCGAGCTGTTCCGGCCTCAACGAAATGGCGACCTCGTCGCGCTTTGCGGCTGCATCCTTGTCGCCGGTCTTGGCGACGAGTGCGAACCACTTGTAGGATTCCTCGAGATTCTGCTTCATGCCAACGCCCTTGGCCGCCAGGATGCCAAGGTTGAACTGGCTGTCCTTGACGCCGACGTCGGCGGCGGCCTGGAACCAGTGCGCTGCCGACTCATTGTCGGTCACGCCGTCCGCGGCCATGGCGAAAAGCACGGCGAGATTGTGCATGGCGCTGGCGTTACCCTGCTCGGCGGAGAGCTGGTACCAGGTCTTCGCCTTCTTGATGTCGCGCGCGACGCCGATGCCCTTCTCGTAGAAATTGCCGATACGGTACTCCGCCGGGGCGAAACCGAATTCGGCCGACTTTTCGTACCATTTGGCCGCCGCCGCCATGTCTTCCTTGACGCCGCGCGACTCGGCATAGCGAGAGCCGATCTCGAAAATCGCCTTGGAGTCGCCGCCGGCGGCCGCGTCACGCAATGCCTGCGGGCCGGCATCGGCGGGGATGTCTATCTTGGTGGTGACAGCGCCCGCTGCCGAGGCATTGGCGGGAGGAACCGCGCCGGTCGTGTCCACGGCCGTAGCCGAGGCCGCGGCGGCCGGCACTGTCGCCAGGGGTTGCGTGTCGGCGTACGAAGCCATGGAGTCTGTAGCCGCCGGGGCCGTCGCGGATGCCATCGGAGCGGGTGTCGTGGAAGACGTCATGGCCGGAGCCTGCGGCATGGCTGCGGGCGCTGCGTTGACGGGCGTCTCGATGTTCGACGGCATGGCTACGGCAATCTGCGCCGGCGTGTCATCCTTGGCTGCCGGTTGGGCGGCTTCCGCCTGTCTGACGTTGCGGGCCGGCGCGCTGTCCATTGACGCCGCGAGCGGCTGGACCTTCGGCTCGGCACTGATCGAGGTCGTCTGCACCGGCTTTGCGGCGACGACCGGCGCCGCGTCATTGCTGGCCATCTCCGCAGGGTCGGCAAAAAAGGCCTTGCCCAGCTGCAGGCCGGCAAGCGCCAGCATGATCGCGGCGGCAGCCATCAGGATCGGCTTGCGCCGTGCCTTGAGCAGGTCGCCGATCCGCAGTGCCTTCACCGGGCCGCTCATCGTCGACTGACGCTTGAGGGCGTCGGCCTCGGCGGCGGCTGCCTGCGCGGCGCGTCTGGCAGCGGCGATGAAGTCCGATTTCGCTGCGTCGGTATCGCCTGCCTTGACCGGCGGCCCACGCTCGTCGCGCACGCGCTTCATGATGGCGTTGAGGTCCGGTGCGCCCGAGCCGGGCTCCAGTGGCCGGTTGGCCATTTTCGGGTCGAGCGGCTCGTCGAGGTCGACGGTGGGCGTGTCGACCGTTGGCGCCGAGCCGGCCAGCGGAAGATCCGCCTCCTTCTTCCCCTTGAAAGCGCGTGTCAGTCCGCCGAACATCGATTTCCTACGGCTGGGCTGCTCGCTCCTCTCGGCAATCGTGTCCGAACCGAGCGCCGCCATGGCCGCTGCCGCAGCAGCCTCCGCCGGCGTGCGTGTGCCCGGTTCGCCACGCGAGCCCGGTTCGCTGCGCATGATGGCGGCGGCGCGGCCGTCGAGATCAGCCATGTCGCCGGTCAGTGGTACGGGCTGATCGATATCCAGGGACGGTGCATCCTGAACCGCGATCTTGTTTCGCAGGCTTTTGCCAAAGGACTGAGCAGGCTGCGTGTCCACGAGCTCGCTCACCGCTTCGGCCGGTTCGCTGGTCTCCAGCGAACCAAGCCGGTCGACAATCTTCAGCAGCGTGTCGTGGATGGCCTCGAACGTCCTCGAGTTGCGCTCGTCCGAACGGCGCGTCAACGATTCCAGGGTCTTCAGATCCTGGGCTAGCCCGGTAACGGCGGCGGTGTTGGCGCTGGAGCCAGCCATCGAGCGGACGGCGTTTTCGGCCGCCTCGCGCGCGGCACCGAGGATCGAATCGCGGGTGCCGGCCAGGGACTTCTCGATTTCGTTGAGGCGCGGGCTGATGTCCTCGAATTCCGGCAGCGGCGTGCTGGGCTTGGAAAGATGGGCGGACAGGCCGGCAACCTGCGCCTCCAGGCTGCGGATCAGGGCCGGATCGATGCCGGCAACTTGCGCGGCGGAAGCATCCAGCCGGCTTGAAATGTCTTCCAGCCGGCTTTCGAGGCCACGGATCGCCGCCTCGCCTGCTGGGTCCGGAACACGTGTCTCGATGCGCTTGGCCAGCGCCGTGAAGCGTGCGTCGATGGCCTCCATGATACCGGCGCTGTCGACCTGCGGCATGCGCTGGTCAAGCCTGTCGGCAACCTCGTCCAGCCGGCGCTCGAGATCGCGAAACAGCATGTTGCCTTGCTGGATCGCGTCACCCTGGCGGCGTTCCATCATGCCGGACAGCACATCAAAACGCTGCTCCAGCCCCTGGAAGATGTAATCGGCGTCCGGCATGGCCGGGGCGTGATCTATCTTGTCGGCGATGCCAGCGATCTGCTTGGCCAGGCGCTCCATCGCCTGCTCGGGGAGGTTGGCCCTGCCGGCGAGATCGTCAACACGGTTCGACAGCATGTTCAGGCGATCGATAACCTCGTTGCCAGGGCGATCCTGGGCGACTTCCTCGATCTGCTCGGCAAGCGATGCGATCCGCTTCTCGATGCGCTCGAAGGGTTCGGGATCGAATGAATTGGCTTGCGCCGCGACGGTCGAGGCGAGGATGGCGCGGGAAATCTCGTCAAGCCGCTCGTCGATCATGCCGAGCGTGTCGCCGCCGCGATTGTTCTGCTGGCTGGCGAAATGATCGACGGCGCCGGCAAGCGTGCGGACCTTTTCCTCAAGCGAACGCAGCGACAGCGATTCTGGCAGGTTGTTGACGGCCTTGCTGATCTGTTCGAGCCGATCGGTCAGCATCGACAGGCCCGGGTCATCCGAGCGCTTGCGCTGGTCGGCATCGACACGGTCCTCGAAAGCGGTCCAGCGACGGTCGAAATCGTCCCAGCGACGGTCGACGGCCTGCACGCTCTCCTCGCGCGCCAACGTGTCGAGCGCGGCCTTGACCTGCTCCAGTTCGAGCCGCAGCATGTTGACGCTTCTGTCGTCGCTCTTTTCGGCCAGCGTCTGGATGGCGCCGGAAAGCCGTTCGAACTCGACGCCGAGTTCGGCGCTGCCCTTGCCGGGGCCGCCCGACTGGCCATTTCCCTGGAAGGCCCGCTCGATGTCCTTGCGCAGCGCATCGAACTCGCGCTGCAGGCCGGCTGTCATCTGGTGGCGCAATTCCTCGCGCAGCCCGCGCAGCTCGCCGGCGATCTTGCCGACCGCGGCGACGCTGTCCTCCTGGCCGCGCACGCGGTCGATGTCGCGGGCGATCGCCTGATAGTTCTGGTCAAACACGGGAGCGGTCGGTGCCGGGCTCTTGGGCCGCGCCGATTGCGGATCCTCGTACCAGCGCTGCTGGCCGTAGGGCCGAGCGCTCGGATAGCGTGGTTCCGCCCCGTACTGGCGCGGATCAGGCCGTTCCATCGGGTCCTCGCGTGTCCGCTCCAGCCTCTGTTCGAGTGTCTCCAGGGAACGGTTCAATTCCTCCAGCGTGGTATGCGGCTTGCGCTGCCTGCCGGTATTGAGTGTATCGAGATAAGACCGCTTGCTGTTCATCGATGCGCCCGTTTTTCAGAATGGCTGGCTTTCGGCCAGTTTCCCCAAAGTCCCTGCCGGGAACGAAGGCGACCGGGCTGCCATGCCGCGGTGAAAGACAAGCTTTCCGGGGTTCTCACCCGCGCTCCGAAAAACCGTGAAAAATTCGATACAGGATAACCACGGGTAACCGACACGCGCACATTTCACCCAACGTGGTAAACAACGCGTTAACCAAGCTTAAGAAGTTGCAACGTCGTCGCCAGGCCATGCCGCGATGCGGCAAAAAGCTCCTTTTGCAGAACGTTCTTGCGTCATAAGGCGGCTCTCGGTATAGAATTGACGTAAACGTAAAAGGTGCGCGGTGCGTCCCATTTGCGATTTGTTTGTTGAAACCACGACTGGAAGCACGCCCCCGCTTCCACTCAGGCGACGCAAGGTCCGAGACCGCGATGCCACAGATGGGGAAAGCCAGTGATCATGAAACTTGTTTCGCCCGGCGAGACCGCGGCCAATACCAATGAAGTACCGAATGAAGCCGGTGAGGAACTCGCCCGCATCGGCGAGATGTCCAAGAAATACGGCGTCACGCTGCGCACGTTGCGCTTCTACGAAGACAAGGGCCTGCTCAATCCGCAGCGTGACGGTTCGACCCGTCTCTACACGCGTCGCGACAAGGCGCGGCTCAAGCTCATCCTGCTCGGCCGCAAGGTCGGGTTCTCGCTGCGCGACGTCAAGCAGATGATGGATCTCTACGATCCGACCGGCTCCAACACCAAGCAGTTGCGGCTGGCGCTGGACAAGTCGGAGAAGCAGCTTTCCCGCCTGCAGAAGCAGCGGGCCCTGATCGACGACGCCATCAACGAGCTGAGCGGCTCGATGTCGGCCGTGCGCCAGATGTTGGTGGAGCGTACGGCAGCGCCCGCGAGCGCCGCGAGCTAGGTAGCCTGCCGATTGTGACGAATGAGAGCCGCGTGGCCTGTGCCGCGCGGCTCTTTTGTTTTCTGCCGTCCGCCCCAGATTCTGCCGAGCGCCTTCGCCTGGCGTCTGAAAAATATCGCATCGAAAAATATTGACGTTTACGCAAACGTCAATATTTGTTATCTCGATCCCGACATTGGTCCGCATGCCACTCATGGGCTAGGTTCGGGCCGAGACCGCATGGTGGAGGAAAAGCATGCCGATCTACGCAGCACCGGTCCAGGACACGCTGTTCGTGCTCAATGAAGTTCTGGGTTACCAGCGCTATTCCAATCTCCCCGGATTTTCCGACGCCACGCCCGACGTGCTCGAGGCGATCCTCGCCGAGGGTGCGAAGCTCGCCGAAAACGTCATGCATCCGCTGAACCGCGTCGGCGACCTGGAAGGCTGCGTGCGCCATGACGACGGCTCGGTGACGACGCCGAAAGGCTTCAAGGAAGCCTTCAACCAGTATCGCGAAGGCGGCTGGATGGGGCTGGCGGCGCCGGCCGAGTTCGGCGGCCAGGGCCTGCCCTACATGGTGCACCAGGCGGTCTCCGAATACATGGTTTCGGCCAACATGGCGCTGATGATGTATCCGGGCCTGACGCAGGGCGCGATCGCCGCCATCATCACCCATGGCACCGACGAGCAGAAAGCCAAGTGGCTGCCCAGGCTGGTCGAGGGCACCTGGACTGGCACCATGAACCTGACCGAGCCGCATTGCGGCACCGATCTCGGCCTGCTGCGCAGCAAGGCTGTCCCCAATGGCGATGGCACCTACAGGATTTCCGGCCAGAAGATCTTCATCTCGGCCGGCGAGCACGACATGTCGGACAACATCGTCCATCTGGTGCTGGCCCGCATCGAGGGCGCGCCGGAAGGCGTGAAGGGCATTTCGCTGTTCATCGTGCCCAAGCTGAAGCTCGATGCGTCAGGCAATCCGGGCGAAAGGAACACGCTCTCCTGCGGCTCGATCGAGGAGAAGATGGGCATCCACGCCAATTCGACCTGCGTCATGAACTATGACGAGGCAGAAGGCACGCTGCTCGGCGAGGTCAATGGTGGCCTGAAGGCCATGTTCACGATGATGAACGAGGCGCGGCTCGGCGTTGCCCTGCAGGGGCTTTCGCTGTCGGAGGTCGCCTACCAGAATGCGGTTTCCTACGCCAAGGACCGTTTGCAGGGCCGTTCGCTGTCGGGGCCGAAGGCGCCGGACAAGAAGGCCGACCCGATCATCGTCCATCCAGACATCCGCCGCAGCCTGATGACCATGAAGGCGTTCAACGAGGCCGGCCGCGCGCTGGCGCTGTGGACGGCGATCAAGTCCGACATCGCGCATCGCTCCCCCGATGACAAGGACAGGCAGGCAGCCGAGGACTACACCGGCCTGATGACGCCGGTGGTCAAGGGCGTATTCACTGACAAGGGCTTCGACCATGCTGTCATGGCACAGCAGGTCTTCGGCGGCCACGGCTACATCGAAGAACACGGCATGAGCCAGTTCGTGCGCGATGCCCGCATCGCCATGATCTACGAAGGCGCCAACGGCATCCAGGCGCTCGACCTCGTCGGCCGCAAGCTTGGCCTCAACGGCGGCCGCGCCGTGCAGGCCTTCTTCAAGGAAGTCGGCGAGTTCTGCGAGGAAAACCGCTCCGACGAGAAAATGGCGCCGTTCACCAAGGGGTTGAAGAAGGGCCTCAACGATCTGCAGGCCGCGACCATGTGGTTGCTGCAGAACGGCATGGCCAAGCCCGACAATGCGGGTGCGGCCTCGACCGACTACATGCACCTCTTCGGTCTTGTGGCGCTGGGCTACATGTGGGGCCAGATGGCCAAGGTGGCACTTGGCAAGACGGGCGCCAATGGCTCCCAGTCTTTTTACGACAACAAGGTCGTGACGGCCCGCTTCTTCATGGAGCGGATCATGCCGGAGACATCAGCGCATCTCGTCCGCATTTCCAGTGGCGCGGACACGCTGATGGCGCTGCCGGCGGAAGCGTTCTAAGTTTGAGCGCCGGCACACCGGCTGCAGTCGAAAAGCGGAGGAAGTCGTGGCGATAAATCCCGCCGAAGTGCTCGCTTTGCCAAAACCTGCCTGGGCGGCCGATGAGGTCGGCATGCTCTACGACATGGCGCACCGCTTCATGTCGGAGGAGATCGCGCCGCGTTACGACGAGTTCGAAAAGAACGAGATGGTCGACCGCGAGAGCTGGCTGAAGGCTGGTTCCGCAGGCCTGCTCTGTGCCTCGATGCCGGAGGAGTATGGCGGCTCGGGCGGCACCTTCGCGCATGAGAGCGCCATCATCGAGGCCATCGGCCATGTCGGCGTCGACGGCTTTGGCATCGGCCTGCACAATGCGATCGTCGCGCCCTACATCCTCCACTATGGCTCTGAAGAACAGAAGAAGAAATGGCTGCCGAAACTGGCGACTGGCGCGCTGATTGGCGCCATCGCCATGACCGAACCCGGTGCCGGCTCCGACCTGCAAGGAGTCAAGACGCGGGCCGAGAAGGACGGCAACCAGTACAAGATCAACGGCTCGAAGACCTTCATCACCAACGGCCAGCTCGCCAACCTGATCATCGTCGTCACCAAGACCGATCCGGCCAAGGGCGCCAAGGGCACCTCGCTGATCGTCGTCGAGACCGATGAGGTCGAAGGTTTTCAGCGCGGCCGCAACCTCGACAAGATCGGGCTCAAGGCCAACGACACGTCGGAATTGTTCTTCAACGAAATGCGCGTGCCGACATCCAACCTGCTCGGCCACGAGGAAGGGCAGGGTTTTGTCCAGCTGATGCAGCAATTGCCGCAGGAACGGCTGCAGATCGGCACCGGCGCCATTGCCATGATCGAGCGCGCGCTGGCGCTGACCATCGACTACGTCAAGGAGCGCAAGGCCTTCGGCAAGGCGATCATCGATTTCCAGAACACCCAGTTCAAGCTGGCCGAACTGAAGACCGAGGCAACCATCGGCCGCGTCTTCTACAATGACTGCGTGGCCCGCCACATCGCCGGCGGTCTCGATCCCGTCACGGCTTCGATGGCCAAATACTGGCTGTCGGACCTGCAAGGGAAAGTGGTCGACGAATGCCTTCAATTGCATGGCGGCTATGGTTACATGAATGAATATCCGATCGCCCGCATGTTCCGCGACGCCCGCGTCCAGCGCATCTACGGCGGCACCAACGAGATCATGAAATTGCTGATCGGACGCTCGCTCTAATGCATGTCGCCCCAACCCGGTTTTGGGGGATCGACATGCATCAGTCCAGAGCCGTTCGATAAACCCAAGGAGCAACAGAATGTCCGAAGCTTATGTCTACGATGCCGTGCGCACGCCGCGCGGCAAGGGCAAGAAGGATGGCTCGCTGCACGAAGTGCCGGCGGTGCGGCTGGCCGCCAAGACGCTCGAAGCGCTGCGCGACCGCAACGGGCTCGACACCGGCACTGTCGACGACATTATCTTCGGCTGTGTCGATCCGGTCGGCGAAGCCGGCTCGGTCATTCCGCGCGCCGCCGCCTTCGAGGCCGGCTATGACACCAAGGCGCCGGGTATGCAGATATCGCGCTTCTGCGCCTCTGGTCTCGACGCCATCAATTTCGGCGCCGCCAAGATCGCGCAAGGCGCAGATGACATCGTCATCGCCGGCGGTGTTGAGTCGATGTCGCGTGTCGGCATGGGCGCCTCTGGCGGCGCCTGGTTCATGGACCCCTCGGTGGGCCTGCCCGGCTGGTTCGTGCCGCAAGGCATTTCCGCCGACCTGATCGCGACGAAGTACGGTTTTTCGCGCGATGACGTCGACGCCTACGCGGTCGAGAGCCAGAAACGCGCCGCCCATGCATGGGAAAAAGGCCGGTTCAAGAATTCGGTCATCCCGATCAAGGACCAGAACGGCCTGACCATCCTCGACCATGACGAGCATATGCGGCCGTCGACCGACATGCAGTCGCTGGCCTCGCTCAATCCGTCCTTCGTCATGCCGGGTGAAATGGGTGGCTTCGATGCGGTCGCGGTGCAGAAGCATCCGGAGGTCGAAGAGGTCAACCATGTCCACCATGCCGGCAATTCGTCCGGCATCGTCGATGGCGCGGCGGCCGTGCTGCTCGGCTCCAAGAAGGCCGGCAAGGCGATGGGCCTGAAGCCCCGCGCCCGCATACGGACCTTCGCCAATATCGGTTCGGAACCGGTGTTGATGCTGACCGGCCCGGTCGACGTCACCGAGAAGCTCCTGAAGCGTGCCAAGATGAAGCTCTCGGACATCGACCTGTTCGAGCTCAACGAAGCCTTTGCCTCGGTGGTGCTGCGCTACATGCAGGCTTTCGACATTCCGCACGACAAGATCAACGTCAATGGCGGCGCCATCGCCATGGGCCATCCGCTCGGCGCCACAGGCGCGATGATCTTCGGCACTGTGCTGGACGAACTCGAGCGCCGTGATCTCAACACCGCCTTGGTGACGCTCTGCATCGGTGCCGGCATGGGCACGGCAACCATCATCGAACGCGTCTGACGGGGAGAGAGAAGATGACCTACACCAATTTCACCCTCGACATTGATGCGGACGGCATTGCGCTGGTCACCTGGAACAGCCCGGACCGATCAATGAACGTCTTCACCGAGGAGGTGATGCGGGAGTTGAACGCCATCGTCGACAAGGTGGCCGGCGATGCCGCCATCAAGGGCGCGGTGATCACCTCCGGCAAGGACACGTTCTCCGGCGGCGCCGATATCACCCTGTTGCAGAAGATGCTGACCACCTTCGCCACTGACAAGGGCAAGGATATCGAAAAGGCGACCAAGGCGCTGTTCGACAATGCCGGCACCATGACCGGCCTGTTCCGCAAGCTTGAGACGTCCGGCAAGCCGTGGGTGTCGGCGATCAACGGCACCTGCATGGGCGGCGCCTTCGAGATGTCGCTGGCCTGCCACGGCCGTGTCGCCGCCGATAGCGACAAGGTCAGGATGGCGCTTCCCGAAGTGAAGATAGGCATCTTCCCCGGCGCCGGCGGCACGCAGCGCGTGCCGAGGCTGACCGATCAGCAACAGGCGTTGCAGATGCTGACCTCCGGCCAGACGCTGTCGCCACAAAAGGCCAAATCCATGGGCCTGATCCACGAAATTGCCGAGCCGGCCAAGCTGGTCGAGACCGCCAAGGCAATGATCAGGAACGGTCTTAAGCCTGTGGCGCCGTGGGACGAGAAGGGTTTCAAGCTGCCCGGCGGCCAGATCTATTCGCCCGCTGGTTTCAATCTGTGGCCGCCGGCCATCGCCATCCTGCGTCGCGAAACCTATGGCAACTATCCGGCCGCGGCCGCGATCCTGAAATGCGTCTATGAAGGCCTGCTGGTACCGTTCGACACGGCGCTCAGGATCGAGCAGCGCTATTTCACCGAGATCATGCAGACCAGGGAAGCGGCGGCGATGATCCGCTCGCTGTTCGTGTCGCTGCAGGAACTGAACAAGGGCGCGCGCCGCCCGGCCGGCGTGGCGGAAACCAAATTCAAGAAGATCGGCATTCTCGGCGCCGGCTTTATGGGCGCCGGCATCGCCTATGTGACGGCCAAGGCCGGCATTCCGGTGGTGCTGCTCGACCGCGACCTGGAGTCGGCCCAGAAGGGCAAGGCGCATTCCGATGGCTTGATCTCGGATCAGGTCAAGAAGGGGCGTGCCAAGCCCGAGGAGAAGGACAAGCTGCTGTCGCTGATCACGCCGACGGCTGACTACGCTGACCTTGCCGGCTGCGATTTGGTGGTGGAAGCCGTGTTCGAGGATTCGGCCGTCAAAAAGGCCGCGACCGAACAGGCGGAAGCCGTTCTGAAGGCGTCAGCGATCTTCGCCTCCAACACCTCGACGATCCCGATCACCGGTCTTGCGAAGAATTCCACCCGGCCGAAGAATTTCATCGGCATCCACTTCTTCTCGCCAGTAGACAAGATGATGCTGGTCGAGATCATCCTCGGCAAGAAGACCGGCGACAAGGCGTTGGCTACGGCAATAGACTTCGTTCGCGCCATCAAGAAGACGCCGATCGTCGTCAACGACACGCGCGGCTTCTACGTCAACCGCTGTGTGCTGCGCTACATGTCGGAAGCCTACAAGATGCTGATCGAAGGCGTACCGGCACCCATGATCGAGAATGCGGCGAAGGCCGCCGGCATGCCGGTCGGTCCGCTGGCGCTGACAGATGAGACGGCCATCGACCTCGCCCAGAAGATCATGAAGCAGACCATCAAGGATCTCGGCGACAGTGCGGTCGACCCGAAGCAGATGGCGCTGATCAACACGATGGTCGACGACCACGGCCGCTTCGGCCGCAAGAACGGCAAGGGTTTTTACGATTATCCGGCGAAGCCCGCCAAGAAGAAGCTGTGGCCCGGCCTGAAAGACCTTTATCCGCAGCTGGCGCCTGAGAAGGTCGACTATGAGGAGCTGCAGCAGCGGCTGCTGGTCACCATCGCGCTCGAAGCGGCCCGAGTGATGGAAGAGGGCATCGTCACCGATCCGCGCGAGGCCGATGTCGGCTCGATCCTGGCCTTCGGTTTCGCACCCTTTACCGGCGGCGCCCTGTCCTACATCGACGGCATCGGCGCGAAGGAGTTCGTGAAGATAGCCAAGCGTCTGCAGAAGAAATACGGCGCCGAGTTCAAGGCACCCAAGCTTTTGCTCGACATGGCCGAGAAGGGCGAAACATTCTACCAGCGCTTCGATCCCTACGCGAAGGGCGACGTCAAGCAAGCCGCCTGACGCCGGCCGATGTATGTCTGGGCGCGCATGGCGCGCATGATGGCCACGGCGCGCAGCCGTGGCCCCTACGTGATGGGCGGCGAAAGCCGGCTGGCCTTTCGCTGCCTGCCGACCGACATCGATTTCAATGTCCATCTCAACAATGCGCGTTACATGATGCTGGCCGATCTCGGTCGCATCGACATCTTCCTGCGCGCCGGCCTCATCACGCTGGCGCGGAAGAACGGCTGGGCGCCGATGATGGGCGGGCTGCAGTCGGTCTACGCGCGCGAGATCAGGCTGTGGCGCCGCTTCGAAGTGGTGTCCTCGATCGAGACCTGGGAAGGCACCCAGGTTATCGGCAAGCATCGCTTCGTCCTCGACAATGGCGAAACGGCAGCCCTGATCCTGACGACGGCTGGCGTGTATGACCGCGGGGCACGCCGCTTTCTCGGCATTGACGAGGTCGTCGCCGCGCTTGGCCGTTCTGCTCAACCGCGCCCGCCTACCGAGGTCGAGCGGATGTTCATGGCCTCGCAGCGGGAACTGCGTGCCCAGGCCAAGCGACATTGATCAAGCTTTCGAAGGCTGTCTTCTTCTCTGTGACATGCGCTGATGTTAGATTAGCTATCGCTAACAAAAATGTTGGCGGAGGGAGGAAACGTCATGCGTACAATGCTGAGGATTTCTATTCCGACCGAGGAAGGCAATAGAGCGATCAGGGACGGCAGCATAGGAAAGTTCATCGAGCATACCCTGTCCGAACTCAAACCGGAGGCGACATATTTCACCGCCGAGAACGGCCGCCGGACGGCCTATTTGTTTGTCGACGTCAAGGACAGCTCCGAATTGCCCTTCTATGCGGAGCGGTTCTTTCTCGGGTTCAATGCCAGCCTCGAAATGATCCCGGTGATGAACGTCGAGGAACTCAAGAGAGGGCTGCCCAAGGCAATGGCGGCATTGCAATAGGCTCGCTTCAGGTCATGTAAGTTACCGGCGCGTCGGCGTGGTCGATGCCGGGTGCTCTGCACTCCGCGTGTGCCTCCGTGCTTGCGTCGCCCTGTCACTTTGTTGATGATCCGCCGCTCCGCCGGTGGACAAGCAGGCGGTCGCGCGTTAGACAGGGCAGAGGCATTTTTTCCTGTTTCGAAGGAGAGCGGACTTGCTCTCACACGACCGCGTATGGGCCGCCATCGACGCTCTTGCCGAGCGCTATTCGCTCTCGGCGTCCGGCCTGGCCAGGCGCGCCGGTCTTGATTCGACTGCTTTCAACAAGTCCAAGCGACTGTCCTCCGACGGCAGGCCGCGCTGGCCCTCCACTGAATCACTGGCCAAGATCATAGAGGCGACGGGCGCTTCGCTCGACGAATTCACCGGGCTGGTCGAGGGCAGGGGCGGCCTTGGACACGCAGTATCTCCCTCTCGCCGATCCTCGGTCCCGCTGCTCGGCTTCGCCCAGGCTGGCGCTGGCGGTTTCTTCGACGATGCCGGCTTTCCGGCCGGCCAAGGTTGGGATTTGATCGAGCTTCCGGCACAATCGACCGAAAGCTCCTATGCCTTGAAGGTGCAGGGCGATTCCATGCTGCCGCTCTATCGCAACGGCGATGTTCTGATCGTTGAACCCGGCGCCACCACTCGCAAGGGCGACCGGGTCGTGGTCAAGACCAATGGCGGCGAGGTGATGGCAAAGGTGCTGGAGCGCCAGACGACGACGTCGATCGTGCTGGTCTCACTCAATCCCGATCATCCGGACCGCGATATTCCGACGAGTGATATCGAATGGGTGGCGCGGATTGTCTGGGCAAGCCAGTAGGAGGCGCCGGTGATGCGTCCGCTTCATGCCGCCGTCGCGATTCTGGCGATCGTGACGATGGGAGCACTGGTTGTCGCCGGTGGCCGTGCCGTCCAGCGTGGCAGCGATGCCAGCGGCGATGATCAGCTTCAGGCCATTGCCGAGCAACCCATCGACGCCCCGGTCACGTCAGCCATTCCTCCGTCTGACAAGGCAACGAAATCCGCCCCGCCGTCGAGAGCGGTCGACCCTGAGGCCATCGATCCGCCGTCGCCGCGGTCCGAAGAACTCGAACGGGTCGACCCACGGCCGCCTTTAAGCAAGCTGGCGCTGGCCATGCCGCCAAAGCCGAAGATGCCTGACGGCTGGGACGGGACAAAGCTGTTCAACCCGGTGGCCTCCGCGGCCGGCCTGATTGAAGCCAAGGGCTATTCGGTCGCGATCTCTGGCGTCGACATCGTCAGGCAGGATGAAACCTGCTCCGACAACGACAAGTCGTGGGCGTGCGGGGTGCGGGCGCGAACGGCGTTCCGTGCTTTCCTGCGCGGTCGCGCGGTTATCTGCAAAGTGCCTCCCGAAGGCGGCCGCGACGTGATCGCCGCCGAATGCCGGATCGGCAAGCAGGATGTCGGTCAATGGCTGGTCGAAAACGGCTGGTCGCGCGCGGCCAAGGGCGGTCCTTACGAGGACGCTGGCGAGAAGGCACGTACAGCCAAGAAAGGTATTTTCGGGCCGGCGCCGGATCTTTCCGGCCTGTCGCCGGTGCCTGAGGCACCGAACCCGGCGCCTCAGGCGTCGGGTTCTATCCTGGAAGAGGTCGACGGCGTACTCAAGCCAGCTGACCCGCCAGCGCCTGCCGAATGAGCGCCCGCGTCTCGGCGATGCCGTAGAGCGCGGCGAATGAACCGAAGCGCGGTCCGCGCTCCTGACCGATCAGCACCTGGTAGATCATCTGGAAGAAGGCGCCGGACACGCCGGGGCCGCCTTCCGGGCTCTTCTTGGCATGATCCTGGTAGCGCTCGATCTGACGGGCGACGTTGAGCGAGGCGTTCTGGATCGCTTCGCCATTGGCGTCCGCCGGCAGATTGCCAAGCGCCGTTTCCAGTGCCTCCAGCGCTGAGCGCTCGACGTCGTCGGCCGGCCGGAAGGTTTTCGTCGGCTTCACGAAATCGTCGAAATAGCGGATCGCATAGCCGGTGAGCTTGTCCAGCTCCGGATGCGTCTGGGGTGTCACTCCGGCCGCATGGCGCGAAATGAAGCCCCAAAGCACGTCCTTGTTCTGCGCGTTCGAGGCGCTGACGAGATTGAGCAGCAGCGAGAACGGCACCGGCATGTCGACAACGGGTGGGTTGCCGTCATGCATATGCCAGACCGGGTTGCCCAGTCGCTCCTTCCAGTCCTGCCGG
The DNA here is from genome assembly GCF_040537815.1 of Mesorhizobium shangrilense. Classification (NCBI taxonomy): domain Bacteria; kingdom Pseudomonadati; phylum Pseudomonadota; class Alphaproteobacteria; order Hyphomicrobiales; family Phyllobacteriaceae; genus Mesorhizobium; species Mesorhizobium shangrilense. The sequence continues at coordinate 3,542,221 of NZ_JBEWSZ010000001.1, read as the reverse complement.
GGATAAGCGGCGAGGAAGGCGTAGTATTCATCCACGGCCCTCGGGATGACGTCGAAGTAGAGCTTCTTGGCCTGCCGCGGCCGCTGGTACATGTAGAGCCCGAGGCTCTCGGTCGGCGCATAGGTCAGCCACTCGTCGATGGTCAGTCCGTTGCCCTTCGACTTGGAAATCTTCTGTCCGTTCTCGTCCAGGAACAGCTCGTAGACGAAATGCTCCGGCGCGCGGCCGCCCAGAAGGTTGCAGATGCGGTCGTAGATCACCGCATTCGTCTGGTGATCCTTGCCGAACATTTCGAAATCGACGCCGAGCGCCGCCCAGCGCATGCCGAAATCCGGCTTCCACTGCAGCTTGACCTTGCCGCCGGTGATGGAAAGCGTGGTTTCGGTGCCGTCATCGTCGAAGGTTATGGTGCCGGCCTTGGCGTCGACATGCTTCATGGGAACGTAGAGCACGCGGCCGCTCTTTGGCGAGATCGGCAGGAAGGGACTGTAGGTCGCCTGGCGCTCGGGGCCGAGCGTCGGCAGCATCACCGCCATGATCTGGTCGAAACGTTCGGCGGCGCGCAGCAGCATGGCGTCGAAACGGCCGGCCTTGTAATATTCCGTGGCGCTTGCGAATTCGTAGTCGAAGCCGAACGTGTCCAGGAAGCGGCACAGCATCGCGTTGTTGTGGTCGGCAAAGCTCGCATAGTCGCCACCGAAGGGGTTGGGGACCGACGAGAGCGGCTTGTGCAGGTGGGGTTCGAGCGCGGCGCGATCCGGCACGTTTTCCGGAATCTTGCGCATTCCGTCCATGTCGTCGGAGAAGCACAAGAGCTTGGTCGCAACCTTGTCACCCGTGAGGACGCGGAAGGCATGGCGTACCATCGAGGTGCGCGCCACCTCGCCGAACGTGCCGATATGCGGCAGGCCCGACGGGCCGTAGCCGGTCTCGAACAGGACGGTCTCGGGGAAGTCGGTGCCTTTGTAGCGTTCGATGATCTTTTTGGCTTCCTCGAACGGCCAGGCTTTGCTTTCAGCCGCTGCCGCAAGTACCTCGGGATTGAGATCGATGATGTTTGATCCCGCCATGTCACTGTCTTCCAAATCGTTCGCCGGCATTGCCGCAAGAATGGTTTCAATCGGTCTCTATCGCATCGGCCCGAGAATCGAAATCGATTTTCGGAAAGCTGGTGCGAAGCGTCCAGGGGACGAACGTCGCTCTATGCGCGCACGCCATGGGCGTCAACGAGCGCGCCGCTTTTTCCTTGCGGCGTGGATGGTGCCTTCCTACGTTCGGAGCCCCGCATCGAGGAGTTGAGAATGCCAACGCTGACGCCGCATGAAGCCCTGATCTACCTGATGGTCATCACCTCGGCGTCCGATCGCGACATGACCGATGTCGAACTGGCGCGTATCGGCGACGTCGTCCGATCCTGGCCGGTGTTCGAGGACTTCAACCACGGCCGGCTGGTTGCGGTCGCCCAGGCCTGTCAGAAGGCGCTGCACGAGAAGGACGGGCTGGAAGGCGTCCTGGCCCTTGTTGCCGACATACTGCCGGAACGCTTGCGCGACACCGCCTATGCCGCGGCCTTCGAGGTTGCGGCCGTCGATCTCGAAATGCGGATGGAAGAGGTGCGGGTGCTCCAACTCATTCGCCGCCAGCTCGATATCGACACGCTGACCGTCGCCGCCATCGGCCGGGCGGCCAAGGCAAGGCTGCGGACGCTCACGTAAGCGCGGATCGAACGAAGTCAGAAAAAGCTGACCGGGAAATAGCGCAGGTAGAATTCGGCAAAAGCGCCTTTCACCGAAATCTCCTGCAGCGCGTAATCGAACGCGGCGGCCAGTGCGCGGTCGTCGGCCCTGGTGGCAATGGCCATGCCTGCCCCCAGATATTCAGGCGCCAGATACGGGCCGCCGGCAAAGCGGCAGCAGCCGGCTGCATCCGTGCCGCCCAGCCAGAAGGCGAAGCGCATGCCATCGCCAAAGGCGGCGTCGATCTTGCCGGCCTTCAGCTCGCCGTAGACGTCATCCGGCTTGCCGAAGGGAACGATCTGAACGGTGCCGAAATAATCGCGCAGCATCCGCTCATGCGCCGAACCCGCGATCACGCCAACGCGCTTGCCACGCAGCTTGTCGAGGATCGGCTCGGTCAGCGCCTTGCCCTTCGGCATGATGAAGCGTGCCGGAAACTGCAGGTAGGAGCGTGAGAAGGCATATTTCTGCCGCGACTCCTGCGTCGGCGCAATGCCGGCGATGATCGCTTCGCCTTCGCCTCTCTGCAGTGCTCCGTCGAGCTCGGCCCACGGCAAGGCCTGGATCTGGCATTTGTCGGCGACGCCGAGTTCGGCGCAGATGGCCCGGGCCAGATCGACATGGAAGCCAGACAGGCGGCCTGCATTGTCGAGGAAATTGAAGGGCGGGAAATCGGTGGTCGTGAGGAATCTCAGCCGCGGCAGCGCGGAAAGATCCGGCTTCGGCAGCCGTTCCTTGGCATCCCACAGCACCGGCACCTGCGGCTCCGCGGCCCGCGCGCCGCCAGCAAGCAGCTGCATCCCGATGAGTATCGGTACCATCCACCGAAACGCCACGACCAAGCTCCGACCACGCCTGCCTCTACCGGCTTTTCGTACGAAAATGCAGCAGGCACAACGGTTTTTGATTTCAACGCGCCGATTTAGGGATATGCTTTAGCAGGTTTGCAAATAGCTGCGGTTGCCTTGATGGGGGATCAAGGTCATCAGCGACAACAAAATGGTGAAGCATTTTGCAATCCGGGGTTGGTGGCGAATCCAGCTATGCATGGGCCATTGACGTCAATGCGGAAGGCAACATGGGGTTGATGTTGCGATGGGTCAGTTCGATCGGACGCTGGAATTTATCGACCAGCTGCAGCACGCGAGCACCGCGGCGGCGGTTTGCGAAAGGCTGCTCGGCATAACGTCGGATTTCGGCTTGACCGCGCTGATGGCCGGAACCGTCCCTCAGCCGGGAACACCGACGGGCCAGCAGAAGCAGCACGTGCTGCTTTGCGACTGGCCTGTCGAATGGCTCGAGCGTTACGTGTCACGCAACTATGTCGATCATGATCCCGTCGTCAGCCATATGAAGCAGCTGCAGGCCCCGTTCCAGTGGCGGGAGGCGGCGCAGGGCATTCGCACCGACAAAGGCAGCGGCGAAGTGATGGGCGACGCCGGCGCATTCAAGCTGCGTGACGGACTGGCCTTCCCGCTGATCACACTCGATGGCCAGATTGTCATGGTGTCGCTCGGCGGCGAAGCCGTGCAACTGTCGGCGGATGAGTTCGGCCTGGTGTCGCTGGTCTCGACCTATGCGGTCGGCCGGGCCATGCAGCTTCACACGATGGCGAACAAGACCATCGATCACATCGAATTGACACCGCGCGAGCGCGAATGCCTGCAATGGGCGGCTGTCGGCAAGTCCGAATGGGAGATTTCGCAAATCCTCGGCATCTCGGAACACACGTCAGAGAAACACCTTCTTAACGCCAAAGGCAAACTCGGTGCCGTCAACCGGGTCCAGGCAGTCGCGGAAGCGATCCGGCGCGGCTACATTAGTTAGGTCGGCCGTGCCGGCCTAGAAATTCTTGCCTACGTGATCACGTAATTTTCTCGGGAAAGCCCGGCCGTATCTTCCTCTGAACACAGGAGACGGCAGATGCTTTTTGCCCTTACAACCCAGGAATTGATGGAACGTCCCGATCTTTGGGAGGCCGTTCATCGCTTACGCCACCAGGTCTTCGTCGAGGAGATGGGGTGGGATGATCTGAGGCGCCCGGACGGGCTCGAAATCGACCAGTTCGATCATGATGAGGCAGTCCATCAGATCGTCATCAGAGGCGACGAAGTCGCTGGCTACCAACGGATGTTGCCAACGACGCGACCGCATCTTCTGACCGATGTACTGATGGATCTCTACGAAGGAACGCCGCCTTCCGGACCGAACATTTACGAGTTGACCCGCTATGCGGTCGCTCCCGGTTTCCGCGACGGCCGACGCGGCGTGTCCACGGTCGGCACCGAGCTTATCGCCGGCTTCGTCGAGTGGGGGCTGAAGCGGAACGTCAATCAGGTGATCATCGAGTTCGAGCCGATGTGGGTCTTGCGTGCGCTGCAACTGCATTTCCTGGCGACGCCGCTTGGCTACCAGCGCACCTACGGCAACCAGCAGGTCGTCGCCACCCTGCTGACCTTCACGCACCATACGCTCGATGTCGTGCGCTCCCGCCGCAATCATTTCGCACCCGTATTGGCCAGGGGATATCCCGACATGCTCGGGCAAAGGCGGGCGTCATGAGACCGGAGACAACCATGGGCATTCATCCCCAAGCGGAATTGCGCGGCCATGCGCTGATCGTCACCGTATCGTCGGATGACGGTCGGCCAGTGCTGGACAGGCGGGCCTACGAAAGCCTGGCAAGGACATTCCACGAGGCCGCCGATGACGATGACGTACGCGTCGTGGTGCTGCGCGGCCTGGCAGGCTGCTTCTGCCTTGGTGGCGACTTCTCCGAGTTCCTCGACGCCACCAAGCATCAACGGCTGATCGCGGCCGTCACCGACATGTTTCGCATGCTGGCGACGTTCCCCAAGCCGATCCTGGCCTGTGTCGATGGCGACGCCGTCGGTGTCGGCTGCACCATCCTGTTCCATTGCGACATGGTGATCGCGTCGAGCAAAAGCACGTTTCGGGTACCGTTCGTCGATTTCGGACTGGTGCCGGACGCCGCGACCAGCATCCTGGCGCCACAGAAGCTCGGCTATGCCGGGGCTTTCCGCTTCTTCTGCCTGGGCGATACGCTCGGTGCAGAAGATGCAAGGGCGCTCGGACTTGTCGCGGAGATCGTGGCGGAGGGAAGTGTCGAGGAGGCGGCCCTTGCCAGGGCGCGTCAGCTTGCCAAGAAGCCCGTCGCCGCCCTGCTGCAGACGCGCGGTTTGCTCAAGGGAGATACGGGCGTGCTCTGCGATCGCATCGATCGCGAGATTTCGCTGTTCCAGCAGGCGTTGCAGGACGACACGACGTTGCGGCGGTTGCAGCGGATTGCCCGGCTGGCCGCATGAGGTAAGAGCATGATCCGAAAGTGGAAGCCGGTTTTCTCGGACAGACGGTCCCCGTTTGTCCAGGGATCATGCTCAAACAAAAAGATAGAGCCCCCGTCCCGGTTCCACCGGGTTGGAACGGGCGCTGGATGAAATTGCGCTGCGCGTCCTTCCGGATGCGCGGCGCACAGTTTCAACCTTGTTTTGACAGGAATGACGGCCCTTCCCCGATGATCTTCTTGTCTTCCTTGCCGATGATCTCGAGATCGCGGCCTTCATAAGGAAGTGTCAGAAGCACGCGGCGGATGACGGCCAGCCGGGCGCGACGCTTGTCGTTGGCGCGCACGATGGTCCAGGGCGCGAATTCCTTGTGCGTGCGCTCGATCATGAGATCGCGCGCCTTGGTGTAGTCGTCCCATTTCGTGATGCCGGCGACGTCGATCGGCGAGAATTTCCAGCTCTTAAGCGGACTGTAGCGGCGGTCGTGAAACCGTTCGAGCTGCGTTTCCTGGCCGATGTTCAGCCAGAACTTGAAGAAATGGATGCCCTCGTTGCAGATCATCCGCTCGAAATGCGGTGTCTCTTCTAGAAATTGCTCATGCTGCTCGGGCGTGCAGAAACCCATCACCGGCTCGACGCCGGCACGATTGTACCAGGAGCGGTCGAAGGTAACGAACTCGCCGGCCGTCGGAAAACGTTCGACATAGCGCTGGAAGTACCACTGTCCGCGCTCCGTCTCGGTCGGCTTGGTCAGCGCTACATTGCGCGCGGTTCGAGGATTCATGTACTGGTGCAACACGAAGATCGTGCCGCCCTTGCCGGCGGCGTCGCGTCCCTCGAACAGCGCCACGACGCGCTTGCCTGTCGATTGCAGCCAAGCCTGCGCCTTTACCAGTTCGATCTGCAACTGTTCGAGCGTCTGGTCATACTCGTCGCTCTTCATTTTCTTGTCGTAGGGAAAGCCGCCGGCCGTCAGCTTGTTGTCCTCGATCCATTCGGGAAGCATGGGGTTCTCGATGTCGAACTCCCGCTCCGTGCCATCGATCCGGATCTTGAGCGGACCCGATGCCGGCACTACGGGAATTTCCTTGGCTTTTTTCATCAAGACGAACCTTTCCAGCTTGCGGACTCATGCTATTGGGAGCCTCCATATCGGTCCAGCGGGAAGTTTCCAACCGATCGGCCGACGGGGTGCGAGGCATGGGCGCGCGAATGGCTGACATGGGCGAAGAGGGGCGAAGCACGGGGCGCACCGTCGCCGATCGGCTTTGGACCAGCCGCTGGCTGCTTGCTGCCGGCATCATCACCATTGTCGCCGTTTACGTCTTCGCCGATGTGTCCGCCTATGTGCTGCTTCCGGCACTCGCCATGCTGTTTGGAGCAGCAATGCTGCCATCAGGCATCAGGCGGCAGTCGGCGGCACGCGCGGCGGCGATCGAGGCAAGCGGATTGCAACGGCTGTCAGGCGAGTACCTTGCGGCGGCCGTTGCCGACCCGCTGATCATCTTTGACCGGACCGCGACGATCGTCCATGCCAACGCCGCGGCTTTCGCGGCCTTCGGTGGCATAGCGCCGGGCCTGTCGTTGTCATTGAAATTCCGCGCGCCGGAAATGCAGGCGTTGTTGGACAGCATCCTGTCGGGCACGGTTGCCTCCGATGCGGTCGACTACACCGAAAAGCTGCCGGTCGAGCGCGCCTACAGGGTCAGTGCGTCCTCGGTTGGCCATGGCACCGATCTTTATGTGCTGGTGTTCAAGGACCAGAGCGAGGCGCGGCGGATCGACCGGATGCGCGCCGATTTCATCGCCAACGCCAGCCATGAGTTGCGCACCCCGCTCGCTTCGATCGCCGGCTTCATTGAAACGCTGCGCGGCCCGGCCCGTAACGATCCGGCGGCCCGCGAGCAGTTCCTGCAGATCATGCAGAACCAGACCGGCCGCATGGCACGCCTGATCGATGATCTGCTGTCGCTGTCGCGGCTGGAGATGAAGCCCTACCTGAAGCCGGGAACGGAGGTCGATCTTCGCCAGACGATCGAAAGCGTCATCGATTCCCTTGGGCCGATGGCCAGGGATAACGGCGTCGCCATCGAGCGCGAATTCGCCGAAGGGCCGATCAATGTCCCGGGGGATCGCGACGAGTTGTTCCAGGTTTTCGAAAACCTGCTGGAGAATGCCTGCAAGTACGGACAGTCGGGCGGACGCGTCGTGGTGTCGATGGCGCGCGGCGGCGACAGGTCGGAACCCGGCATCGATGTGACCATCAGGGATTTCGGGCCCGGTATTCCCGAAGAGCATATCCCGCGTATCACCGAGCGCTTCTACCGCGCCGATGTCGAGACGAGCCGTACCCAGAAAGGCACTGGCCTTGGCCTGTCGATCGTCAAACACATACTGACGCGTCACAATGCCAGGCTTACGATCAAGTCCGAGGTTGGCAAGGGCGCGGCCTTCTCGGTTCATTTGCCGGCTCGCTGACGCCGCACTATCTTCCCAACAGGCCGTTTCTTTTTTCTGTCATCGCGCTAGCGTATCAGCAGGGATTCGAGGGAACGACTCAACCATAAGAATCCGGGAAGGCATTGGCCCATGCAATCCGTACACATCATGAGCGCCTACGACGAGGAGCTGAAATATCTGTCGAAGCGCATCGCCGCGATGGGCGGTCATGCCGAACGCATGGTCGAACAGGCGATCGCGGCGCTCGTCAACGCCGATCCGGGGCTCGCCCAGAAAGTCATTCGCGATGATGTCGTTCTCGACGAGGGGCAGCGCGAGATCGACGACAAGGCGATCATCATCATCGCCAAGCGCCAGCCCATGGCGACGGACCTGCGCGAGATCGTCGGCGCCATTCGTATCTCGGCCGACCTCGAACGCGTCGGTGACCTCGGCAAGAACGTTGCAAAGCGTGTGGGCGCGGTCACGGACGGGCGCCAGCCGACCAGCCTGTTTCGCGGTCTCGAGGCACTGGCCGACCTGGCGCTGACGCAGCTGAAGGAAGTGCTCGACGTCTACGCCTCTCGCTCCGTCGAGAAGATAGGCTTCGTGCGCGACCGCGACGATCAGATCGATGCGATGTACACCTCGCTGTTTCGCGAGCTGCTGACCTACATGATGGAAGACCCGCGCAACATCACGCCCTGCACGCATCTTCTGTTTTGCGCCAAGAACATCGAGCGGATCGGCGATCACGCCACCAACATTGCCGAGACGATCTATTACATCGTCACCGGCGAACAGATGCCCGCCGACCGCCCGAAGGGCGACAAGACGGACAAGATCAGCGTTTCTGGAACATTGCCGGTGAATTGAACGGCCGCGGACTGTTGGCGTCAGCAGGCCGGATGGCGGGCAGCGGTCAAAATCAAAAACGGCCTGGCCCTTTCGCAAGGAGCCAGGCCGTTTCTATTCGCTATTCGCTATTCGCTATTCGCTATTCGCTCAGCGGCTGCGCCGGCGCTCCGAGGCGGGCTGGAACGCAAGGCGCGCATGATACTTGCAATAGGGGCCGGTTTCGGCCGCGTCGTTACCGCAGAAGTGAAAATCTTCCGACAGCGGATCGCCGTTCGGCCATTTGCAGGTACGTTCCGTCAGTTCGACGAGCTGAAGATGCCGGGAGATCGGCACCACGACGTTCTCCGCGACTGGCCGGATGTAGTGGCGTGCCACCGGTTCGGCGTCGAATTGCGTCTGCAACGCGGTCGCGCCGATCGACGTGGTGACATGGCGCACGGCACTTGCCGGGCGGGCCACTGATTTCTGCACCGTCGATCCCTGCACGGCCTTCTTCTGCCGCGCCGGGGTGGCGGTCGCGCGGCCGCGGCCCGACAGCTTCAGGCGATGCACCTTGCCGATGACCGCATTGCGGCTGACGCCACCGAGCTGTGCGGCGATCTGGCTGGCGCTCAGACCCTCCGACCACAGTTTTCTAAGAAGTTCTACCCGCTCGTCAGTCCAGTTCATGAGACCGCGCTCCTGCTAAGCGTGCGGCAATCGGAATCCCTTACCGACCCAGCACCACTGCTGGGGCAGACACCACATATATCTAGTGATTAGGTCCGCCGCACGAAATCTAGTTATTTCTCGTCTACAACTACCTTATGCGCTGACTCGGTGACAAGAGTCCCAAGTGCAACACGAATCGGTTTTTTCGGTTTTCCCCAACTTGCCCGGTCGCTTATGAGCCGGCGTCCTGCTGGAGGGCTTGCCGCGCGCCATACGCGACGTTTTCGTTGACTTCATGACCGAAAAACACCATAAGCCGCAAAGGCCGCCGCTTTGGCGGCTTTTTTGATTTTCCGGTTCCGGAGACGCATATAATGAGCGGTTCGGCGCTTTTCGATACCTTTGCTCGTGCTCCCCTGGCTTTTGACCGTGGGGAGGGCACTTGGCTGATCACCGACACGGGCGAGCGATATCTCGATTTCGCTGGCGGCATCGCCGTGAATTCGCTGGGCCACGGCCATCCGCATCTGGTCGCGGCCCTCACCGAGCAGGCCGCCAAGCTCTGGCACGTCTCCAATCTCTATGAGATCCCAGGACAGAGCCGGCTGGGCGAGCGGTTGGCCGATGCCACTTTCGCCGACAAGGTGTTCTTCACCAATTCCGGCGCCGAGGCGCTGGAATGCGCCATCAAGACGGCGCGGCGCTATCAATTCGTCAAGGGGCATCCCGAGCGCTTCCGCGTCATCACCTTCGAGGGCGCCTTCCACGGCCGCACGCTGGCGACCATCGCGGCTGGCGGCCAGTACAAATATCTCGAAGGCTTCGGCCCAAAGGTCGATGGCTTCGACCAGGTCGGCTTTGATGACATCGACGCCGCCGAAAAGGCGATCACGCCGGAAACCGCCGCGATCCTGATCGAGCCTGTGCAAGGCGAGGGCGGTATTCGCCCGGTGCCGACGCAATCGCTGAAGCGGCTGCGGCAGCTCTGCGACCAGCACGGCCTGTTGTTGATCTACGACGAGGTCCAGTGTGGCATTGGCCGCACCGGAAAGCTGTTCGCGCATGAATGGTCAGGCGTCACGCCCGACATCATGGCGATCGCCAAGGGTATTGGCGGCGGCTTCCCGATGGGGGCCTGCCTTGCCACCGACGAGGCGGCCGTCGGCATGACCGCAGGCGTGCACGGCACCACTTTCGGCGGCAACCCGCTGGCCATGGCTGTCGGCAACGCCGTGCTGGACGTGGTGCTGGAAGACGGCTTCCTCGAGGATGTCCAGCGCAAGGCGCTGCTGATGAAGCAGGGATTGGCGGCCGTTGCCGACGAGTTTCCCGAGGTCATCGAGGGCATCAGGGGCACCGGGCTGATGCTTGGCCTCAAATGCGCGATGCCCAACACCAAGGTGAACATGGCGCTGCGCGATCACCACCTGCTGGCGGTTCCTGCCGGCGACAATGTCATTCGCCTGTTGCCGCCGCTCAACGTCACCGATGCCGAGATCCACGAAGCGCTCAACCGCATCCGCGCCGGCGCCAAGGGGCTGTCTGACGCCATCGCCGCGGCCGCCGCGAAGTAACCCCGGAACCATTCCTGATGTCACTTCGCCATTTCACCGATCTTTCCGCCGTTTCCGAAGGCGATCTGCGCTTCATGCTGGACGATGCGGTGGTGCGAAAGGCACGCCTCAAGTCCGGCGAGCGGACAAAGCCGCTCGAGGGCAAGGTTCTGGCCATGATCTTCGACAAGCCGTCGACGCGCACGCGCGTCTCCTTCGACGTCGGCATGCGCCAGCTTGGCGGGGAGACCATCATGCTGACCGGCACCGAGATGCAGCTCGGCCGCTCCGAAACCATCGCCGACACGGCCAAGGTGCTGTCGCGCTATGTCGATGCCATCATGATCCGCACCACATCGCATGAGCGCCTGATGGAGCTGACCGAGAATGCCACCATTCCGGTCATCAACGGGCTGACCGATGATACGCATCCATGCCAACTGATGGCCGATATCATGACCTTCGAGGAGCATCGCGGCCCTGTTGCAGGCAAGACCATTGCCTGGACCGGTGACGGCAACAATGTGCTGCACTCGTTGCTGGAAGCCTCGGCGCGGTTCCGCTTCAACCTCAACGTCGCCGTGCCGGAAGGCAGCGAGCCGGCGCAGAAGCATGTCGACTGGTCGAAGGCGCATGGCGGCAAGCTCTATTTCACCCGCTCGCCCGAGGAAGCTGTGGATCAGGCCGACTGTGTCGTCACCGACTGCTGGGTGTCGATGGGCCAGGAGCATCGCGCCCGCGGCCATAACGTGTTCTCACCCTACCAGGTCAATGCCAAGCTGATGGCCCATGCCAAGCCGGACGCGCTGTTCATGCACTGCCTGCCGGCGCATCGCGGCGAGGAGGTGACCGACGAAGTCATCGACGGTCCGCACTCGGTGGTGTTCGACGAGGCCGAGAACCGGCTCCACGCCCAGAAGGCCGTGCTCGCCTGGTGCCTGGGCGCTTGATCTCCGGAGGTGTGATGCCTATCTGCGGCGCATCACGCAAAACAAGCGCGTTTCGACGCATGCTCCCGACAGGGCGGCATGGCCGCGCCCTGGAGCATTGTCATGTTGGAAACCCATCAATTGTCTGAACATCAACCCAAGCTTGGTGAATTCGGCTACGCCGGCGACGATCATGTCGTGCCGTTCGAGGTCGGTCCGCTCGACGTGCGCGGTCGCACCGTCCAGCTCGGCCCGATGCTCGACGCCATTCTCAGCCGCCACGATTATCCCGAGCCGGTCGCCCGCCTGCTGGCGGAGGCCTGCGTGCTGACGGTGCTGCTCGGCACCTCGCTCAAATTCGAGGGCAAGTTCATCCTGCAGACCCGCACGGATGGGCCGGTCGACATGCTGGTGGCGGATTTTTCCACACCCTCGGCATTGCGGGCCTATGCGCGTTTCGATGCCGATCGGCTCGAGGCTCTGGTTGCGGCAGGCGAGACGTCCCAGCAGACGCTGCTCGGCAGTGGCGTGCTGGCGCTGACCATCGACCAGGGCGCGCACACACAGCGGTATCAGGGCATCGTCCAGCTCGATGGCGAAACGTTGGAAGACGCGGCACGCACCTATTTCCGCCAGTCGGAGCAGATCCCGACTGATCTGCGGCTCTCGGTGGCCAAGCTGTTGACGCCCGGCGTCGGCGGTGCGCGTGAGCAGTGGCGCGCCGGCGGTATCCTGGCGCAGTTCCTGCCGCAGTCGCCCGAGCGCATGCGCGTCCCGGACCTTCCGGGCGGTGACGGCGATCCGCGCGATGAAGGGCATGATCCCGTCGATAATTCTTGGCAGGAGCTGCTGGCCCTGCTTGGCACGATCGAGCCGACCGAGTTGATCGACCCGACCATCGGGGCCGAGCGGTTGCTTTACAGGCTGTTCCACGAGCATGGCGTCCGCGTCTTCGGCGGCGTCCCGGTCGACGACCAGTGCTCGTGCTCCAGGGACAAGATCCGCGGCATCCTCGAGGGTTTCTCGGCGCAGGAGATCAAGGACAGCACCGAGGATGGCGGCATCCATGTCGCCTGTGAATTCTGCTCGAAGCAGTATGACTTCGACCCAGCCGAATTCGCTCCGGCCCAGTGACGGAGCTTCCTTCTCGCCGTTTCACGGGGAGGTGAGGAGTGGTCCGCACAGCGAACGAAAAGCCAATTGCTTGGCTTTTCGAACGACGAACGCCCAAAGGGCGGATGAGGCGCAGCGCGAACTTTGGCGAATGGCCGCTCGGCCGACTGTCCTAATTCACCGTCCGCCTTGTCCCCGGCAGGTCGAGCGAGAAGGCGGGGATGGCGATATCGAAGGTCTCGCCGCGCCTGTTGCGCATGGTGTAGTGACCGACCATGATGCCGGACGGCGTCGAGAGCGGGCAGCCCGATGTGTATTGATAGCTGTCGCCCGGATTGAGCTCGGGCTGGTCGCCGACCACGCCGGCGCCGCTGACCTCCTCGACCCGGCCAGTGCCGTCCGTGATGCGCCAGTAGCGCGACATCAGCTGCACGAACTCATCCGACTGGTTGTCGATCGTGATTTGATAGCCCCAGACGTAACGGTTCTCCGAAGGCTCCGAGCGATCCTCCAGGTAGAACGGTCTGACCTGCACTTCGATGTTGCGCGTCACGGCGCTGTACATGGGCTACTCCAAAACAATCTGGGAACTTTCGGGCGCTCGCCTAGCCTGGTCAATGGCGCGCATCGGTTCTTGCCAGCCTTGAAGGGCAGGTGCCGACAAACAATGTCATTTAAGTGACACATGACAGTGATGGTGTGCTCGGGATTGTGCCGGGCGACTCAGACGCTCTGTCGAACTGTTGGAAACGGCCTCATATGGCCGGTTTTTCTGGAGTGACCAGATCTCGATGGAACTGACGCTCATCGCCGCCCCGCTTTCCGCTGCTCTCATCCTTACAAATCTCGCGAGCATTCTGCTCGCTTCGCTCCAGTTGAAGCGACGGAGCATCATCGCACCGCCCGCCGGCATTGCGCCGGCGGTCTCGATCGTCGTGCCGGCGCGTGGCGTCGAGCCTTTCACCGAAGAGACGCTGGAGCGCGCCTTCTCGCTCGACTGGCCGCGCTATGAACTTGTCTTCTGCGTCGCCCATGCCGACGATCCCGTGGTCAGGCTGATCAGGAGCGCCATCGCGCGCTTTCCGGCGGTGCCCGCCCGGCTGCTTTTCGGCGACGACCGCATCAGCGGCAACCCCAAGCTCAACAATTGCGTCAAGGGCTGGGAAGCGGCTCGCCACGACTGGGTCATCCTGGCCGATTCCAACGTGCTGATGCCCAGGGACTACATCCAGCACATGATGTCGGCATGGCGGCCGGACACCGGCCTTGTCTGCTCGACGCCGATCGGCTCGCGGCCGGACGGGTTCTGGGCCGAGGTCGAATGCGCCTTCCTCAACACGCTGCAGGCGCGCTGGCAGTATGCCGGCGAGGCGCTTGGCCTCGGCTTCGCCCAGGGCAAGAGCATGTTGTGGAACAAACCCCTCCTCGACGCCAATGGCGGCATCCGGGCGCTTGCGGCCGAGATCGCCGAGGACGCCGCCGCGACCAAACTGGTGAACGGACTTGGACTGCGCGTCAATCTGGTCGCGGCGCCCTTTGAGCAGCCGCTTGGCCGGCGCACGCTCGGTGAGATCTGGTCGCGCCAGGCCCGCTGGGCACGGCTGCGCCGCGTCACTTTCCCGCTGTTCTTCGCGCCTGAAATCCTGACAGGCGTGGCGGTGCCGCTTGTGCTTGCACTGGTTGCCGCGGCCGACGCCGGTTTCAGCCTGCCACTGACCGCCATCGCCGTGCTGACGGCCGCCTACCTTCCGGAATGCGCCCTGGCCTCCGCCAAGGGCTGGTACCTGTCGTGGCGCATGATCCCCGCCATGATGGCGCGGGATTGCATCCTGCCGGCGATGTGGGTGCGCGGCTGGCTCGGTGGCGCCGTCGACTGGCGCGGCAATGCCATGACCATCCGCACCAAGACGGCTGAACTGGAAGAGACGCCGTCGGGCGCGTAGGAGGATGCGGGTCGGTTGCCCGCCCTCCTATTTCGCCGATTTCACCGCCTGCGCGATATCCTCGAGCAGATCGTCGGTGTCCTCGAGGCCAACCGACAATCTGAGCGTACCTGGCCCGATGCCGAGTTCGGCGCGCGCCTCGTCGCTCAGGTTCTTGTGCGTCGTCGTCGCCGGATGGGTGATCAGGCTCTTGGAGTCGCCGAGATTGTTGGAGATCAGCACGATGTCGAGAGCGTTCTGCAAGGCGAAGGCCGCCTGCTTGCCGCCCTTGACGTCGAGACAGATCAGCGTCGAGCCGCCCGACATCTGCTTCCTGACGATATCAGCCTGCGGATGGTCGGCGCGGCCCGGATAGATGACGCGGGCGATCTGCGGCTGTTCGGCGAGGAAGTCTGCGATCTTGCCGGCGCTTTCCGTCTGCTGGCGCACGCGCAGCGGCAGCGTCTCCAGACCCTTCAGCAGCGTCCAGGCATTGAAGGGCGACAGGCTCGGGCCGGTGTGGCGGAAATAGTCGTGCAGGTTCTCGTCGATCCACTTCTTGTCCGACAGGATCACGCCGCCCAGGCAGCGGCCCTGGCCGTCTATGTGCTTGGTCGCCGAATAGACGACGATATGGGCACCGAGTTGCAGCGGTTTCTGCTGCAGGGGCGTGGCGAAGACATTGTCGACGACAAGCCGCGCGCCGATCGAATTGGCGAGCGAGGCGACAGCGGCGATGTCGACCACTTCCAGCGTCGGGTTGGTCGGGCTTTCCAGGAAGAACAGTTTTGTGTTGGACCTGACCGCCTTTTCCCAGTTGGCGATATCCGTGCCGTCGACCAGCGTCGCCTCGATGCCATAGCGAGGCGCCAGCGTCTCGACCACCCAGCGGCAGGAGCCAAACAGCGCGCGCGCCGCCACGATGTGATCACCGGCCTTGACGCTGCACAGAAGGGCAGCGGTCACCGCCGCCATGCCTGACGCCGTGGCGCGCGCGTCCTCGGCGCCTTCCAGCGCGCACATGCGCTTTTCGAACATGTCGACGGTCGGATTGGCGTAGCGCGAATAGATGAAGCCAGGTTCCTCGCCCTTGAAACGGGCTTCGGCGGCCTGCGCCGTTTCGTAGACATAGCCTTGGGTCAGGTAGATCGCCTCGGATGTCTCGCCGAAGCCGGAACGCAAGGTTCCGCTGTGCACGAGTGCGGTCTGAGGCTTCCAGTTGCGCTTCTTGGTGCTCATCGCTTTTGTTCCAGACACAAAAAAACCGGTCGCGAAAGTCGCAACCGGTCCATACGGCCTTGCGGCCCGACGGTCCTTTAGCGACTTGTTTAACGTGGCTGCAAGCCGACCGGCCAAATCACCACGGGATAACGACCCTTTAGACCCGCGCCACGCTTGCGTCAATTGCCGGCTTCATTAAGAGGTTTGTACCAGCGGCATAGGAGCATAGCCTTGCGGCAGACAGGCATTCTTCCCGATCAGGACATTTCGGCGCTGTTCCAGTCCGGCGCGCTGAAGTCGTCGCGCGCTTTGGATGCCGACCAGATCCAGCCGGCCAGCCTTGACCTCAGGCTCGGCGACAAGGCGTGGCGGGTGCGCGCCTCCTTCCTGCCCGGCCCCAACCACAAGGTCTCGGAAAAGCTCGACCGGCTGAAGCTGCATGAGATCAGCCTGGCCGAGGGCGCCGTGCTGGAAACCGGCTGCGTCTACATCGTGCCGCTGCTCGAAAGCCTGGCGCTTCCCGCCGACATTTCGGCATCGGCCAATCCAAAGAGCTCGACCGGGCGGCTCGACATCTTCACGCGCGTGATGACCGACCGAGGCCACGAGTTCGACAAGATCGCCGCCGGCTATAACGGCCCGCTCTATCTGGAGGTCAGTCCGCGCACCTTCCCGATCGTTGCGCGCACCGGTTCGCGGCTGTCGCAGATACGCTTCCGCACCGGCAACGCGCTGCTGTCGGAAGCCGAACTGCACGACCTGCACCGCGCCGAGATGCTGGTCGCCACCGAGCCGCCGAACATTTCCGGCGGCGGCATCGCACTGTCGATCGACCTCAACGGCGACAAGGACGGGCTGGTCGGCTATCGCGGCAAGCATCACACCGGCCTGGTCGACGTCGACAAGCGAGCCGCGCAGGATGTCGTCGATTTCTGGGAGCCGATCCACAAGAGCGGTGCCGGCGAGTTGGTGCTCGATCCCGACGAGTTCTACATCCTCGTCAGCCAGGAGGCGGTGCACGTGCCGCCGCTCTACGCAGCCGAGATGACGCCCTTCGATCCGCTGGTCGGCGAATTCCGCGTCCACTATGCCGGCTTCTTCGATCCGGGTTTCGGTCACTCGGCCGCCGGCGGCACCGGCAGCCGGGCGGTGCTGGAAGTGCGCAGCCACGAAGTGCCGTTCATCCTCGACCATGGCCAGATCGTCGGCCGGCTGGTCTACGAGCATATGCTGAAGCGGCCGCAGGCGCTCTACGGCACCGATCTAGGCTCAAACTACCAGGCCCAGGGCCTAAAACTGTCCAAGCATTTTCGCGCCGCGCGCTGAGGCTCGCTGGTTCTGTCAGTGGCGGAAGAGATATTCTTCCGCAGCGCCGAGGCAGGCATGGAAATGGCCGATAAAGAGTAGCTCTCGCACGGTCAGACGCTTCCTGCCCCAAAATCCCTTAGTCTGCTTCATTTCATCAAGCGGAGAGCTTGAGCCCGCACCCAATGGGAACAATTGCCTGTCGAGGCATCCAAGGACATGCGCTCTCGCGGAGTCGATGCCGCAAGCCTGGCCGCTGTCGTTCAGCTCGTCGGTGCGCAGCGCGGATGTCATGCGATCCGCATTGCGCATGAGAAAGTTCACCTGCGTATTTGAATATCCGGTGGCCAGAAGGCGGCTCGATATTGCCGATCGGGCTTCACGGTAAGTTTTTGGACTGCATTTTCCGGAAGCGTAAGCGGTCGAGGAGGAACAGGCGAGCGCCAGCACTATCCCTGTGAACGCGAGGCTCGGTCGGATGCGTTTCATGCCTTCCTCAAAATCTCGGTCCTGTCCTACAGCGCCTTCACCGCGACCTTCACCGGCTTTTCGATCTCGAGCGGATTGCGCAGCGGAAGGCCGAAATCTCCGGCCTCGATCTCGAAGACATCGCCGGCCGCGGTGGTGATGCCGTCGGCGAAGGACAGCGTCGCCGTCCCGAACATGTGCACATGCACGTCGCCCGGCTGGCGGAAGGCCGAATATTTGAAGTGATGGTGCTCGAGATTGGCGATGGTGTGCGACATGTTTGCTTCGCCGGACAGGAATGGCTTTTCCCAAAGCACCGCGCCATCGCGGTAGATGCGTGAGGCGCCCCTGATGTCGGCAGGAAGGTCGCCGATCAGGATCTCCGGCCCGAAGGATGCGTTGCGGAGCTTGGAATGGGCGAGGAACAGATAGTTCACGCGCTCGGTCACATGGTCTGAGAATTCGTTCGACAGCGTGAAGCCGACGCGGAAGGGAGCGCCGTCGTCGCCGATGACGTAGATGCCGGCCACTTCAGGCTCTTCGCCGGCGTCCTTGGCGAAGGCGGGTGACATCAACGCAGCCCCTGGCGCCACGGCCATCGTGCCATTGCCCTTGTAGAACCATTCCGGCTGCACGCCGACCTGGCCTTTGGCGGGCTTGCCGCCCTCCAGCCCCATGCGAAACATCTTCATGGAATCGGTCAGCTGTTCCTCGCCGTCGGTGCTGAGCTTCTTGTGCATGGAATCGCGGGTTGCCGCCGAGCCGAGATGCGTCAGCCCTGTTCCGGTCAGGTGCAGATGCGCCGGGTCCGGGTGGTTGATCGGCGACAGCAGCCGTCCCTTCTTGTAGGCGGCGTCGAGATCGACTGTCTCGCCAAGTCCCTTGCGCTCGATCAGCGCGGCAAGGCCGACGCCGGTACGGGCAGCCTCCATGGCCAGCGAATAGACGCTGCGGGCGCCGTTGATGATCCGGGCCTTGCCGCCGCTGCGGGCAACGACACGAATGGTCTCGGCGTCGTCGAGAATCTGCGAGATCAGCATGATCAATCCTCTCTCATGTGTCTTGGCCTGGTTGCCTCTTGGCAAACCTTGACCTGCGCGGCCCGGAACTTGTCCACGCCACGGGTTAAATTCTCTGTCCGGATTGCGCTCGCGGGGCTTGGTCCCTCAGGGGATTTTTGGGCCGGCATGTCGCCGGCGTGCCGCGATGTGACCCGTATGCCTTCCTGCTTCCTTGGGCCTCAGCCCTTGTTCTTGTTGTAGACGTCGAAGATCACGGCGCCGAGCAGCACCAGGCCTTTGACCACCTGCTGCCAGTCGACATTGACGCCCATGATCGACATGCCGTTGTTCATCACGCCCATGATGAAGCCGCCGACCACGGCGCCGATGACCTGGCCGACGCCGCCCATCGCCGAGGCGCCGCCGATGAACACGGCAGCGATGACGTCGAGCTCTGAGCCCAGACCCGCCGCCGGCACGGCCTGGCCGAGGCGCGCCGCGATGATCAGGCCGCCGAGCGCCGACAGCACGCCCATATTGATGAACACCAGCAGCGTCAGCCGCTCGGTGTTGATGCCCGACAGCTGCGCCGCCTTGGGGTTGCCGCCCATCGCGTAGATGCGGCGGCCGATGGTCATACGCTTGGTGACGAAGACGAACAGCGAGATCAGCACGCCCATGACGAGCAGCACCACCGGCAGGCCCCTGTAGCTGGCGAACTCATAGACCAGGAACAGCGCCAGCGCGCTGGCGACCAGCGTCTTGATGACGAACAGGGGGAAGGGTTCGGCCTCATAGCCATGGCGCTCGCGCTTGCGCCGGGTGCGGAGCCCGAAATAGGCATAGGCCACCACGGCGATCAGGCCGAGCACGATCGTTGTCATGTGCAGCGTCAGGCCGCTGCCCATGATGGTCTTGCCGGCGGCATTCACCGTCGGCGGGATCAGCGTCAGCGGGCCGATCACGTCCGGGATGAAGCCGGAGCTGAGCATTTTGAATTCGTCCGGGAGCGGACCGACCGAGGAGCCGCCGCCCAGCAGCGCCTGGCAGATGCCACGGAAGATCAGCATGCCGGCTAGCGTGACGATGAAGCTGGGTATCCGGTGATAGGCGATCCAATAGCCTTGCGCCGCGCCGATCAGGCCGCCCACGATCAGGCAGACGATCGAAACCACCAGCGGATTGCTGAGCGGCCCGAGTTGCCAGATGACCATCATGTTTGCCGCCAGCGCGCCGATAAAACCGGCGACCGATCCGACGCTGAGGTCGATATAGCCGGAAACAATGACCAGCAGCATGCCCAGCGCCATTACGATGATGAAGGAGTTCTGCTGAACCAGATTGCTGAGGTTCACCGGCTTGAACAGCGTTCCCGACGTGGTGAACTGGAAAAACAGCATGATGACGATCAGCGCGATGATCAGACCGTACTCTCGCAGGTTCGTCGTTAGCGCCGAGACGGCGATGCGTGGACGCTGTTCTTCGGCGATGTTGCCCTGCGGGGCGGGCGCGCTTTCGGTGCTCATGCTGCTTTTCCTTCTCCCCGAACGATGGCGCGCATGATTTTTTCCTGGCTTGCTTCCGCCGCCGGCATTTCGCCGACGATGCGCCCTTCGTTCATGACGTAGATGCGGTCGGTGATGCCGAGGAGTTCCGGCATTTCCGACGAGATGACCACGATCGCCTTACCCTCCGAGGCGAGGCGCGCGATGATCGTATAGATTTCGTACTTGGCGCCAACATCGATGCCGCGCGTCGGCTCGTCGAGGATAAGCACTTCCGGGTCGGCGAACAGCCATTTCGACAGCACCACCTTCTGCTGGTTGCCGCCCGAAAGATTGCCGGTCAACTGATAGACGCTCGACGCGCGGATATTGGTCTTCTTGCGATAGTCGTTGGCGACGGCGAGCTCTCGCAAATCGTCGATCACGCTGTGACGCGACACGCCGCCGAGATTGGCCAGCGTGATGTTGTGCTTGATATGGTCGATGAGGTTGAGGCCGTAGGTCTTGCGGTCCTCCGTCACGTAGGCGATGCCGTGTTGGACCGCCTTACTGACCGACGAGACATCGATCGGCTTGCCCTTGAGCAGCACCTCGCCGCTGATGCGGCGGCCATAGGTGCGGCCGAACAGGCTCATGGCGAATTCGGTGCGGCCGGCGCCCATCAGCCCGGCAATGCCGACCACCTCGCCCTTGCGCACGTTGATGTCGATGCCCTTGATCACCTGCCGCTCGGCATGGATCGGGTGGTAGACCGACCAGTTCTTCACTTCGAACACGACCTCGCCGATGTCAGGCTCGCGTGGCGGATAGCGGTCGTCGAGCGAGCGGCCGACCATCGAGGTGATGATGCGGTCTTCGCTGATATCTTTCCTGGCCAGCGTCTCGATGGTGCGTCCATCACGGATGACGGTCACCTTATCTGCGACCCGGTTAATCTCGTTCAGCTTATGCGAGATCAGGATCGACGTCATGCCTTGCCGCTTGAATTCGAGCAGCAGGTCGAGCAGCGCCTGGCTGTCTTTCTCGCTGAGTGACGCCGTCGGCTCGTCGAGGATCAGGAGCTTGACTTCCTTGCTGAGCGCCTTGGCGATCTCGACCAGTTGCTGCTTGCCGACGCCGATATTGGTGATCAGCGTCTTGGGATCCTCCCTGAGGCCCACCTTCTTCAACAGCGCACTGGTGCGCTCCTCGTTGGCGTCCCAGTCGATGACGCCGAATTTCGCGTGCTCGTTGCCGAGGAAAATATTTTCGGCGATCGACAGCATCGGCACCAGCGCAAGCTCCTGGTGGATGATGACGATGCCCTTGTGCTCGCTGTCCTGGATGCCCTTGAACTGGCATTCCTGGCCTTGAAAGATGATCTGGCCGTCATAGGTGCCGGAGGGATAGACGCCCGACAACACCTTCATCAGCGTCGATTTGCCGGCGCCATTCTCGCCGACCACCGCGTGGATCTCGCCTTCCTCGACGCTGAGGTTGACGTTCGACAGCGCCTTCACGCCGGGGAACGTCTTGGTGATGTCACGCATCTCCAGAATCGTCGTCATCAGGGGCAAGCTCCTCCGAGGCCGGCAGAAACAATACCGGGGTCGCTTGTGAACGGAAAGGGGCCCTGCATTGCGCAGGACCCCTGTCTTTGTAACCGGGATTACTTCAGGTCTTCGGCCTTGATGTAGCCGGAGTCGACGACCAGCTTCTGGTAGTTCGACTTGTCGACTTCATGCGGCGTCAACAGGATCGAGGGAACGACCTTGACGTCGTTGTTGTACGTCTTTTCGTCGAGGCCGTCGGGCTTGCCGCCCGAGAGCACCTTGTCGACCAGCTGGACAGTGGCCTTGGCTAGGTCGCGGGTGTCCTTGAACACGGTCGAGTACTGTTCGCCCGTGATGATCAGCTTGACCGAGGCGGTCTCGGCGTCCTGACCCGTCACGATCGGCCAGGGCTGTGCCTCCGTGCCGTAGCCGACGGCGCGCAGCGAGGCGGTGATGCCGCGCGACAGGCCGTCATAGGGCGACAGAACGCCATCGACGCGGCTGCCGTCCGAGTAGTTCGCCGAGAGCAGGTTGTCCATGCGTGCCTGGGCGGTGGCCGCCAGCCAGCGCAACGTGCCGACCTTGTCCATGCCGGTTTGGCCGGACTTGATCTTGATCGAGCCGTTGTCGATCAGCGGCTGCAGGACGGAAATCGCGCCATTGTAGAAGAAGAAGGCGTTGTTGTCGTCCGGCGAGCCGCCGAACAGTTCGACGTTCCAAGGCTTGGTGTTCGGGAAGCGCTCCTTGAGGCCCTTGACCAGTGAATTGGCCTGGATCACGCCGACGCCGAAATTGTCGAAGGTGGTGTAGTAGTCGACATTCTTGGTCTTCTTGATCAGGCGGTCATAGGCGACGACGACGACGCCTGCGTCAGCGGCCTTCTGCAGCGCGTCCGACAAAGTGGTTCCGTCGATCGAAGCAATGATCAGCGCCTTCGGACCCTTGGTGATTTCGTTTTCGAGCTGGCTGAGCTGGTTGGGGATGTCGTCCTGCGCGTACTGCAGGTCGACGGTGTAGCCCAGCGCCTCGAGCTGGGACTTGACGGCGTCGCCGTCATTGATCCAGCGCTGCGAGGTCTTGGTGGGCATCAGCACGCCGACCAGGCCTTTGTCGGCTGCGTAGGCGGTGGCCGACATGGCCGCGATGCTGACCGCCAAGGCGGCGACTAACGTCTTGATGATTTTCACTTTAACTCTCCCTGTTTGATGGACGCGGCACCCCGGGGGTCGCGGGCCGCGCAATCGTGCAGAAGCGCCGAGGCACCGCTGCCGTCATATCGATCTCCGGTATCCTCCCATGGTCCCAAGACGCTGATTTCAATCGATACGATTTCTCGTTCCCGATCGTCGTGCCTCGGAACGCATGAAGGTTGTGTCCCTTTGCCATAACTGTCAAATGCGATCTCTGATGATTGCTATATCGAAACCGATATATGTTTTAGAGTGAGAGCGCTCCGACCCGGGCAATGGCCGGAGGCAAGGGGAAGTCATGGCGGCGTTGCGAAATCCAGGTGGAATTTCAGGCGGTTACGACGAGACCCCTGGCGATGGCGAAACCCTGCTGCGCAGCGGTCTCAGCCTGCGCCATATGCGCATGATCGTTGCCCTCGACGACCATGGAAGGGTAAGTGCGGCGGCGCAGGTCATGAACATCTCGCAGCCGGCGGCCTCGCGCATGATCGCCGAGATGGAAGCGGTGCTCGATGTGAAGCTGTGCGAGAGGCTGCCGCGCGGCATCACGCTGACTCCCTATGGCAAGGCGCTGGCGCGGCGCGCACGCTCCATCCTGCTCGAAATGCGCGAG
Organism: Mesorhizobium shangrilense; assembly: GCF_040537815.1. Taxonomy (NCBI): domain Bacteria; kingdom Pseudomonadati; phylum Pseudomonadota; class Alphaproteobacteria; order Hyphomicrobiales; family Phyllobacteriaceae; genus Mesorhizobium; species Mesorhizobium shangrilense. The sequence continues at coordinate 3,518,880 of NZ_JBEWSZ010000001.1, read as the reverse complement.
GTCGACCGCGAGATATCCGAGCTCAAGGCAGGCAAGGGCGGTTCCGTGTTCCTGGGCGCGGTGACGGCGCCGGCGATCGAACTGGCCGTGCCGGCGATCCGTGAAATTCGCCGCATCTATCCGCGCATCGAGATCACCATGCAGGTCGAGACCTCCAACGTGCTGGCGCGCGAATTGATCGCCACACGCCACGATTTCATCATCGCGCGCATCCCCGACGACCTTAATCCCAGGCTGTTCGAATCGCGTGTGATCGGCGTCGAAAAGGCGTGCCTGATCGTGCGCCGCGGCCACCCGCTGACGAGGAACAAACTGGTGCGGCTCGAAGAGACCGCTGCCTATGACTGGGTTTTTCAGTCGGGCGGCTCGCCGCTGCGGCAGGCGATGGAAAGCAACTTCCTCAACCGCAACATCGCGCTGCCAGATCGCATCCTCAACACCAGCTCGCTGCTGCTCACCCTGGTCATGGTCGCGCAGTCGGACGCCATCGCCCCGGTGTCGATCCAGGTGGCGAAATTCATCCAGAATCCCGACGGGCTGGCCGGAGCCATCGATGTGGTCCAGACCGAATTCGATATCGAGGTCAGGCCCTACAGCCTGATCACTGTGAAGAACCGCGTGCTGTCGCCGGCAGCCAAGATGCTGCACGATTTCATTCTGCGAGAGGTGGGATGACGGTCGGGAACTCATCCTTGCGTGAAGGGGATTATGGCAGGCCAAGCGGATGGCGGCGTAGGCTCCACCTGCCAATGTAGTCCTTCAACGCTTCCCAAAACGGACAACGGATCGGACGGCGATGCCCTCTGCGCCACAGACTGGAGCAGGTGGCGGTAACTGAGCTCGCGCTGGTGTAACAGGCCGATCAAAAGGTTGATTAGCGTTGCCTTGTGTTAACCACCTTGATGCTGGCGTTGGCGTCGCAAGACGAATGCGAGACCACGAGATGAGTACAGATCAGACGACCGCATGGGGCGGATTGACATTGATGACCAGGGCGATTGGGTTCTTCGCCGCCTCCCTGATGGCGCTGCCCGCGAACGCGGAGACGGTGCGCGGCAATCCCGGTGGCCGGATCGTGAACTTCGCTTTGCGTGTCGCCGAACTGCGCGCCGCCGACGAGCCGGTGCGCTTTGACGGGGCGTGCGACAGTGCCTGCACGCTCTACCTGTCCCTGCCCGTCGAGCAGCTTTGCGTTACCCCACGCACATCCTTCGGCTTCCATCTGCCGTACGGCGTCGGCGCTCAGGAGAACCTGGTCGCGGCCAATTACCTGTTCTCGCAGTACCCCGATTGGGTGCGGCAGTGGATCAAGGAGCACGGCGGCCTGTCGCACACCATAATGCGGATGGGAGCCGACGAGGTAGCAAAGCACCTTCCCACATGCGCCGAGGTGTGAACGGGTTGCAATGGCACTTTTCGCCTTCGGATGGCGGATCGGGTCGCCGACCAATGTGCGACCTGCGGGCAGGGCGGTTCGAGGGCGAAGCGGTCTCGGCAAACGTATCGATGATGCAGTTTGGCCGTACTGAGGTCCGGCGGACCCGCGAAGAAGCGGCGGTCGGGCACCAAACCCGGGCTCGCGTCATGCTCCACTAACCACGGCGTGGCCGCGGAAGATCAGCCGGACGTCAGCTTCATCGTCCTGAGAGGCTGGCTCGCCGCAGCAGCCTATAGCTGACGGCGCCTGTGGGATACGGCAGCGGCAATCATTGCGGCGCGGGCCATCGGGGAAGCGGTCGGCGGTGACTGCGATTCTCTGCAGAGCAGACTCCGTAAGCCCGCCTGTAAAACGGTACGTTTCCGGCGGTTGCCAAATCAGCTGCAAACCCTTGTGGCATATGCTGGAGCGGGTAGCGGGAATCGAACCCGCGCGTTCAGCTTGGGAAGCTGACAGGCTACCATTACATCATACCCGCGCGGGCTCTCGTTATCATGACGACACGCCTTCGGGCAATCGCAAAGCTGCATTTGCGGCGGCATCGAAAATCAGGCGTCGGGCACATAGATCACGGCGTATTTGTCAGCATATGCCCGCTTCCAGCCCAATTCGTCGAAGAAGGGTTGGCGGCTGTCGTCCGCCGACAGCAGCGCCCAGCCTATCGCGTATTTCTTCAGTTGGGCTTCCAGGGCCGGTTTTCCGCCGCTGTGTCCCGTTTCGTCGTCGGCTTTTGTGAATCCCCCCAGGAACAACTGATCCGTCCGTCCGTCGATGTAGCTCTTGATCCCGTGGAAAATCAGCGTTCCGCCGAAATTGTAGGAATTGAGCACATTGCCTGACAGATGGTGGCTCTCGGCGAATGCGAGCGCCTCGCTGGCTGAGGTCTTCTGGCTTGGCATGACCTGATGCGTGCCGTTGAGCAACGAAGCAGCGGCTGTCACCAGGACAATGGCTGCGCCGCAGATCGGATAGAACCGCCTGGCGAAAAACCGCTCCAGCCCGTCGCGTTTTTCCGTCATCCATTTCCCAACCGAAAGCGAAGGATATTGCAGTGCGACCTCCACCGCCAGCACAAGCGGAACCAGCAGGAAGAACAGATACATGAAGCGCATATGGCTGAGGAACATATGCAGGGTGAAGATGATGAACACCGCCTTGGCCCAGCCAATTTGCAGCCGCGAGACCAGCAGGCCGAAAAAGACCAGCAGCAGCGCGATTTCCTGGGGAACCTGCTCCGCGGCATTGAACGGCCGCCATTCCAGGATCAGCGGCACTGCCTCATTGCCGTAGGCCACGCTGAGAGTGGCCAGAATGGCCTTGATGCCATACGGGTTGAGCAGGCTGACCAGCGGGCAAAGCAGTCCGAATGCAATCCATCTTGCCAGAAGCGCGGGTTTCGACAGGCCGACGCGCGCCAGCAGATCGAGGCCGGCGAAGGCGGCAATGACGAAGCCCAGGGTGAAGGTGGCGTGCAGGTTCGCCCACAGGGCAACCAGCACAAGCAGCCACCAGGGCGGCGCCCGCTCCTCGCTCGCCGCCCGAAAGAGCAGCGCCGTCCAGATGACGATGATCGGCAAGGTGAAGACATGGGGCCGCGCCGTATAGATCGGGCTGATCATGGATGCCGCGACAAAGGCCAGCGCCACCGCCAGCGTCGGCTTCAGCCATGCGCTGAGAAACCAGCCCATCAGGAAGACAGTCAGGGACACCGTGGCGATGATCACCGTGACCACCCCGTTCCAGCCTCCCGCCCGGTAGGCAAGAGCCAGCAGGACCTGCCCAAGCCATTCCTTGGCGATCCATGGCTCGCCCGCGAACGTGTGGGAATAGGGATCGACGGTCGGAAATGTCCGGTTTGCCAGGAAATCCAGCCCGACCTTCACCTGCCACCAGCTATCGGGGTCCTGCAGGATCGAATCGGCAAAAGCCGCGAGCGCGAATGCCATGACGCAGGCGATGAAGAGGCAGAATACCAACCTCACCCGCTGGTCGTGCGTCGTTGCCATGATGCTGGCCTGGGCGTTGTTCATATGGCTGCCTCCAACCTTCCGGATGACGGTCTGGTTCAAGGCGTTCGGCTGGCCGGCGCCTGCCGGGCTCCATCGGTCACCCGGATGTTCCGGTCGGCGCCGTCGTCACCGCGACCTCTAGGTCCCACGAACACGAAGCGGGACGAACCGAGGTAGAAGACAACTGAATAGACGCAGATTCCTGCCAGGTGAACCAGCGGACTCCCGATGATGCCTGCTGAACGGGCGGCGATCACGACTGCCAGGTTGATGCTGTAGGCGGACACAAAGACGATCCCATATCGCAGCGAGGTTCCCTGCCGAAAGCCGTCGGCGCTGGTGAAGGTCCATTGGCGGTTGAGGAAGAATCCGAGCACAAGGCCGGCGGCATAGCCGGTGGCATTGGAAACGATGTCGCCAAGACCCAGCGCAAGCCCGGCCAAGATGACCGTGTATCCCAGTGCCGTGTTCAAGAGACCGACAGCGCCAAAGCGCAGCATCCTCGGATAGTCAAACGGCAGGCTTGACCACATGCGCAAAATATTGGGCTCCGACAGGTATCTTGGTGAGGAAACGCTCGAACGGCCTCAGTCGCGCAAGCAGCCGAGGAAAGAAGATCCGGTAGTTGATGCGCGTTTTGGCAAGGCCCGCCGCCTCCAAGCGTCCGCGCATCTCGCGTGAGCTGATCAGAACCGCGTTCTCGTCGAAGGCGCAATTTCTTACGGCGTGCGTGGTCAGCGGATTCCACGGATTGTGCTCGAACAGAAAGAAGCTGCCGCCATCGGCCAGCACCCTGCCGATCTCGGCGAGCAGTCCGACCTGGAACGCCTCGGGAATGTGATGAAAGACGCAAGCCGCGAACGCCAGGTCGAAGCTGCCGTCGGCAAACGGAATTGTCTCGCCGTCGAAATGCGTGAATGCGGCTTGGCCGGGAAAGCGCTTGCGGGCGATGTCGAGTGATTCCCGCGAAGGATCGAGCAGGGTGATCTCGCTGTCGGGAAACGAGTTGCGCATATGGCCCAGCGAATTGCCGACGCCGGCGCCGAAGTCGAGTATCCGTCGCGGCCTGACACCCGCCCGCCCCAGTGTCGCGGCAACGTCGTCGATCTTGTATTTCGCGAAGAAGTCAGGCGTTTCGCCGCTCAGCCTTATGCTCGCGGCATGCTGTTCCTGATATTCCCGCGCAAACTGGTCGAACTCCGCCTCAAGCACGCGCGGCCCTCTTTGCTATCTCCTGCAGGCGATGGACCGGCAACTCCGTGTTCTCGGTTGCTTGGCTGCGTGCAACGATCTCGTTGACGAAGTAGAGCGGCCGCCGCTTCGTCTCCATGTACATGCGTCCCAGATACTCGCCGAAGATTCCAAGAACCATAAGCTGGACGCTGCCGAGTATCAGCATGATCGCCGCAAGGCTTGTCCAGCCAGGCAAGACGTTTCCGACGGACCATTCGAACAACGTATAGCCGAGCACGACCAGCCCGAGCAGGCCGAACATCATCCCCAGGAGCGAGGCAAACCGCAGCGGTGCCACGGAGAAGCTAGTCATCGCGTCCACGGCCAGGAGGATCATCTTCTTCAATGGATAGTGGGTGGTCCCCGCGAAGCGCCTGTGCCTCTCATAGGGGAAAGCGACCTGCTTCAATCCGATCCAGCTCACCATGCCCCGGATGAACCGGTAACGTTCGGGCATTGCGTTGAGGTGGTCGAGCGCGCGCCGGCTCATCAGCCGGAAATCGCCAGAATTCGGCGCGATCTCAACGTCGACCATTCGTCGCAGCAGGCGGTAGAACATTGAGGCGGAGGCTAGCTTGAACCAGCTTTCGCCGTCGCGCTTCAGTCTCTGGCCATAGACGACATCGAAGCCTTCATTCATCTTCGTCATCATGGCCCCGAGCAATTCGGGCGGATCCTGAAGATCGGCATCGAGAATGAGGATCCGCTGACCGCGGCAGAATTCCAGGCCGGCACTCAAGGCGATCTGGTGGCCGTAGTTGCGGGCAAGGTCTATGGCGACCACATGGTCGTCCGTTTCGGCCAGCCGGAAAACGGCTTCGCGCGTGCCGTCGGTCGCGCCGTCTATGACAAGGACGATCTCGTAGGAGGAGCCGTGTTCCAGGCATGCAGCCGTAACGCGGCGGTAAAGTTCAGCCACGCCATCCAGCTCATTGTAGCACGGGACGACAACCGACAGCATGACAGCGTGCCGCGCGGCGACTTTCTCGATCTCCACCAAGGGCCTTGCTCCCGCTTTGCGAACGGGAATAGCGCCAATTGGTTAGAAAACAGATAAGCTTGCGGGTTCCATCGAGGCCGCCGGCTTGCCAGTGCCGCCGCGAGCGAACGTGATCGCCTCGGATTACGAATCGTGCGTCATCCAACCTTCGATTGTCGCATAGCGAACAAGCGCCGCGCGGGTTCTCAGCCCAAGCTTTTCAGTTGCCCTCGCGCGATACGTCTCGACGGTCTTCACGCTCAGGGACAACTGTCCCGAAATTTCCTTGTTGCTGAAGCCCTTGGCGACCAGCTTGACAACCATGACTTCGCGTTCGCTCAGCGGGTCGGGGTTGGTGGCAGAGGACCGAGGTTCAGACAGAATCTTGGCGGCCACACCGGGATCGATGTAAAGCCCTCCGGCCAGGACAGACCGGATCGCGTGGATCAGTTCCTCGGCCGCCGAGCGCTTGAGAATGAAGCCACGTGCTCCGGCCTGGAGCAACTGGCGCACATAGGCGGCCTCTTCGTGCAATGTCAGGGCGAGTGCGGCGATCTGCGGAAAGAGTGTCCGCATCCGGTCGACCAGCACAATCCCGCTGGCACCTGGCAGCGAAACGTCGACGACGACGATATCCGGCAATGTTTCCGCGAGGCCGATCAGCGCGCTCTCCACGTCGCCCGCCGTACCGGCGACCTGCAGATCGGCCTGCGCCTCGACCATGGCCCGGATGCCCGACAGCACGACCGGATGGTCGTCGACAAGAAACACTCTGCGGCGGGAAGTCCATTGGGTTTGGGTCATTGTACGCTCACCTCGGCTTGTCGTGTCGCCGCTGGTAGAGATGCGTAGATGGTTGTTCCCTGCCCAGGTGCGCTCTCCACCGCGAAATATCCGCCAACCAGGGCCAGCCTTTCGCGCATGCCTGAAAGTCCAAAGCATCTGGACCGTGTTTCGTTGATGACCTCGGGATCGAATCCCTTGCCGTCATCCTCGACGACGATTCTCAACTGGCCGTCGGCATGTTGCGCGGTGACGCTGATCCAGCTCGCTTCGGAGTGCTTGGCGACATTGGTCAGCGCTTCCTGCACCACCCGGTAGATCGTCACCGAGCCCTCGTCGTCCAGTGGATCGGCCAGGGCCTCCAGATGCGCGTCCGCTGAAACGCTCAGGCGCTCGGCCCAGGTCGCGACCATGTCTTCAACGGCCTGCCGCAGGCCAAGGTCGCTGAGCAGCGTCGGCCGCAGCGTTGCCGCGGTGTGGTGCACCTGGATGCTCATATGCTCGACGATCTTCCGGATTCCGGCAAACGATTGCTTGAGGTCCGGCAGCTCGACCACGTCCTCCAGGGTTTTCAGTCCTAATGACAACGCGGTGAGGTCCTGCCCCATCTCGTCGTGAAGTTCGCGGGCGACGCGCAGCCGCTCATCTTCCTGTGCGTTGACAAGCCGGCGCGCAAGCATCGCGCGCTCCTCGGCCATCTCCTTGCGTTCCGTGACATCGGTAAAGGCCATCACCGCGGCCGATATGGCTCCCGAGGCGTCGAAAACAGGTGCCGAATTGATGGAAAGGCAAGCCTTGGTCCCATCTCCGCGCTTGACCCAGATCTCCTCATCGAGAACCACCTCGCCATCGCGGATGGCCCGGGTGATCGGCCAGTCGTCGTGCTCATAAGGCCGCCCGTCGGCGTGATATCCCTTTTGTCCACTCTGTTCCCAGAGGTTGACGCCGGAGGTCAGAGTGTACTTGAGCAGTCGTTCATGCTGGTCGTTGGCAAGGATCAGGCTGCCACTGGGAGCTTCGACCACCACGACGCCGACGGGCATGTACTTGACCACTGCCTGCAGGCGGGCCTGGCTGCCCTGAAAATCCTGGCTGGCGCGGGCCCAGTCGCGTTCGACACCGGCCATGCGGCTTGCCGACCGCATCAACGCGATCGCGAGCGCCATGATCAGCACGATACCGACGATCAGCAGCAACTCCACGGCGCCATAGTGTCGTGAGTGGTGCGCCAACACGGTTGCCCAGGCGAAGTTGCATATAAGCGCGGATACGCCAATCAGCAGCGTGGCGCCTGCAATCTGCTTGTGCAGCCCCAGCCAGTCACGGCTAGTCGTTGTTTTTACCGGCGGCATGTCAAGGTCCATGAGAGCCTCTGACTATGGGCGGCGACTACCTATCAAGGGTCGTGAAGCGTGAGTTTTGCCCGCGGATTGGCTGGAATGTGGGCTACCCCTAGCAAGAACGTCCCCAAGCGCCAGCTGAATTAATACACCTTTTTCCCCGGCGTGTCTGTCGGGTTTTTCCCGCAGGGCAGGCGGATAAACCGAAGAGTACCGCCAGCTTAAAACCTGACTCGCCGCATGGGTGAATTCCAATTGTTTACGTTTCGCATCGACGAGATGATGAGACCGTCAACTTGGCCATTTGAGAGTGGTTGTTGGCAACAGTAACAAGTACTCACATCTCAAAAAGAGGATACGGATATGAGAAAGATCATTCTCGCCGCGGCAATGTTGGCTGCTTTTACTCAATATGCCGGCGCTTTTTCTGTTGGAAGTGGCAATGGCAACGGTAATGGCAACGTCGGTATCGGCAACGGCAACTTGAACGGCAACGGCAATACCGGCGCCTTCAACGGCAATGGAAATGGTAACGGCAACTTCGGTATCGGCAACGGCAACGTGAACGGCAACGGCAATCATGGCGCCGTGAACGGCAACCTGAACGGCAACGGCAACCTTGGTATCGGCAACGGCAACGTGAACGGCAACGGTAACCACGGCTTCGTGAACGGCAACGCGAACGGCAACGGCAACTTTGGTATCGGGAACGGCAACGTGAACGGTAACGGTAACTGGGGCGGGTTCAACGGTAATGGCGGCGGCAACTTCAATCATTGACCGTTAGCATTCCGTTGAGGATCGGGATTCCTGCAGTTTCGCCCTCACCCCCGGCGACTCCATAGGGCGCTCCCCCAATCGCCCCGCCAGGGATCCCGGTCGTCGCTCTCTCAAATCTGTTCGAATCTGGTGTTTCGAACAGATCTCTTCGAACAAAGCTCAAGGAGACCGTCATGAAACGCTATATTACAGCACTCACGTGCCTGGCTTTGTGCGCGCCCGTTTTGCTGCCGCCTCAGTTTGGGACAGGGCTGGTCTTTGCCGGCACTGGCAATGGCAACGGCAATGGCAATGGCAATGTTGGTGCCGGCAACGGTAACGGCAACGGCAACGGCAATACCGGCAGCGCCAACGGCAACGGCAACGGCAACGGCAATTTCGGCAATGGCAACGGCAACGGCAACGGCAACGCCAACTCCGGAATCGGCAACGGCAACGGCAACGGCAACGGCAATGTCGGCGCCGCCAGCGGCAATGGGAACGGTAACCACAACACCGGGACCGGCAACGGCAACGGCAACGGCAACGGCAATTTCGGCTTCGGCAACGGTAACGCCAACGGCAACCACAATAACGGCATCGGCAACGGTAACGGCAACGGCAACGGCAATTTCGGCATCGGCAATGGTAACGCCAACGGCAACCACAATACCGGCATCGCCAATGGTAACGCCAACGGCAACGGCAAGCCGGACGCCCATGGCAACATAGGTTATCACAACACTGGGACCGGCAATATCGGCGCCTTCAATGGTAGCACCGGAAACGTCGGCGCCTTCAATGGTAACGGCAACACTTCCCCGACGAGCGGCAATGGAAATCTCGGCTCGTTCAACGGGAATTTCAACGGTGGGACGTACAACGGCAACGGCAACATCGGGTCCGGTAACGGCAACTTCAACGGTAATTGAGGCGGACGATGGCCAATCGCGCATCAGCTTCCATCGTTTCGCTGCTGCTTGCTGCCGCCTTGGCCGTAGCTTCTTCCAGTACCGTTTCCATGGCCGGCAGCGGCAATGGAAACGGCAACGGTAATGTCGGCAACGGCAACGGCAATGGAAATTCCGGAAACGACAACGGCAACGGCAATGTCGGCAACGGCAATGGCAATGACAATTCCGGAAACGGCAACGGCAACTTCGATGTCGGCAACGGCAATGGCAATGGCAATTCCGGAAACGACAACGGTAACTTCGGTGTCGGCAATGGCAATGGCAATGACAATTCCGGAAACGACAACGGCAACCTGGATGTCGGCAACAACAACGGCAACGGTAATTCCGGAAACGGGATGGGCAATTCCGTGACAGGCGACAATCAGGGTACGGTCCAGGTGCCGCCGCCCAGCCCTTAAATCTTGCGGGCTCTTTTGGTATTACCGAGTGACGGCTGCATATCGGCAGCGCCAATCAACCAGCTGGCAGGGGCAAGCGCACGTACCCGTGCGCTCGCCCCTGCCAGCTGGTGCCATTCCGATGTCCCGTTTGGTTCCCGTTGAAACTTGTCACGAACGAACAGGCAGCTGCATTCGGATGCGGGCGCCAGGCCATGAGCCGTTCAATATCCTGATCGTTCCGTCATGCAGCGAGGCTATCTGCCGGGCGAGGTTCAATCCCAGTCCGGCTCCGCGTGACTGTGGCTGCAGGCGGTAGAAGGGCTCGAAGACATTCTCGTGTTCCTCCGCCGGAATACCAGGACCTTCATCCCGGACTTCAATGCCGCCCGTCTCGTCGATCGCCACCGTGATCGTGCCCCTGGCCCCGCCGTGGTCGATCGCATTGCGAACAATGTTTGCCAGCGCGCGCTCGATCTGCAGCGTGTTCACCTCGACATGGATCGTGCTGGTGGAGGGTTCGAAGGCAAGGTCGTAGCCAGCTTCGATGGCGAGCGGCGCGAAATCGGCCGCGACCCGGCTGACAAGTTCGGTCAGGTCGACGATCTGGCGTTCGCTTGCCGGGCGGTCGAGCATTTGATGGTCCAGCAGTTGTTGCGCCAGATGCGACAGACGCTCGATATCCTGGACGAGGCGAACGCTCTGGGGCTCCTTCTTCAGCAGTTCGGCGCGCGTCCGCAGTATGGCGATGGGCGTGCGCAGTTCATGCGCCGCATCGGTAAGAAAGCGGTTGTGCCGGTCATAGCCTTGGGCAAGGCGCGCAAGCGTCTGGTTGAAGGCATGGACCAGCGGTGCGATTTCCTGGGGCACGCGCTTGACCGGGAGTTGCATCGCGCGTGTGTCGATATCGATGCGCGCGGCCTGGTCGGCGGTGTCGACAAGACCGGCGAAGGACCGGCGAACGACCGCTGGTGTCGTCACAAGGGTCGTCGCCCCCATGACCAGAATGATCGGCAGCAGCAATATTGCGATGATGACCGCAAGTGCTGGCAGGGCTTTTTCCCAGTTCCTGCTGCCGTCGGGATTCCTCGCCACGTCGACCGTGGCCGAGATGTTGACTTCAAGTCCTTCGGTTTCGCCGCGCGATGATCGTGTCGCCGCCATGATCTGCATCATGCCGGCCTTGGTCGCGGCTTTTTCGATATAGGCTTCCGGCCGCAGGTCATCCTCGGAAAATCCAAGGGTTGCATGGTCTACTTCGCTCAGCAGACCGCCAAAATCCTTGTTGTAGACGTCGGGCACGTTCCCAAAGCGAATGCTCTGGCCGCCGCTGTCGCGAATGATGTACCAGACATTGGGAAATTCCTCGCGAAAGGATCGCAGCTCCTCGGTTTCATGGACGATCAATTTGCCATTGCTGTCGCGATAGACCGCATTTTTCAGGGCGTCGACAGCTGCCTCGTTGTCAATCAGCAGCCGTGGATTGGCGATCCACAACGCGGCCACGCATAAGACGATGAATATGAGAAGCGTCGCCGCCTGCAGCAGGATCAGCCGCCGGACCAGGACCCACTGCAGCGAGCGGGCGCGCAACTCCTTCATGACGCGGCCCGTAAAAGATAGCCAAGGTTGCGGATTGCCCGGATCTCGATGCCGGCGGCGACGTCCTCGAGTTTGCGGCGTAGCCGGGATATATGCGCGTCCAGGGCGTTGGAGCCGATTTCGTCATCCAGGGCGTAGACAGCCTCCTCCAATGCGCTGCGCATGATGGTTCGGCCGGGCCGGCGAATGAGTGTTTCGAGGACAAGACGCTCACGCCGTGGCAATTCCAATGCCTGATCCTCGACCAGCGCTTCGCGGTGTCGGAAGTCATAGGTGAGCCGGCCGACCACTGTCTGGTTGGTGCGCGAGGTGAATGAACGCCGGCGCAGGGCATGCAGCCGGGCGACCAGCTCCACCGTGGCGAACGGCTTGACCATGTAGTCGTCTGCGCCGGCATCAAGCCCGGCGACGCGGTCATCGAGACCGCTCATCGCGGTCAGCGCGATCACCGGTGCCTCCAGATGCAGGGCGCGCAGGCGCGGTATGAGGCTGAGGCCGTCGCCGTCGGGCAGGCGGCGATCCAGAATGACGGCGTCATGATGCCCAAGCCGCGCCATGGCCTCGGCGTCGGCGAGTGTCGAAACATGATCGACAACGATGTCCTGACGCTCCAGCGCGGTCTTGAGGACCGAAGCCATTTCCGGCTCGTCCTCTACCAGCAAGATGCGCATGTGCATTCTCCGTCAGTTTGGACCGGCGGTCCCCCGGTCGGGGGAAGGAGCCTGAGCCGTGGCGTGGCGGTAAAACGGTTGCCCGGATGCGACAAGTGCCAGATGGCGCCTACGGTCTACTCACATTCAAGCTTCGGTTGGCGAAAATTGGTCACGAACCAGCGGCCTGCGGATGCTCGGGCATAGAAGGTGTAGAAACATTCCTGACGTTCCACGTACCCGGGCGTTTCGGTCGTTTGATATTCGGTGCCGTGCTTGGTGTGGCGAACCTCGCCACTCGATGAGCCGGAAACCACGTTGGTGGATATCTTTCGCCATTGATAGGCCCGTTCGCCTTGGCCGAGATCGACAATCGTGGTTGGTGGGCCATAGTCGAGGACGACCGATTCAATGGGCTGTCCAATATAGTTCTTCATGATGTCGGAGGCGCATCCCGTCAGCGCAAACACAGTTGCAACGACAAACGCACCCAGGACACCTCTGAGGCGACCCGCGCCATGTAGGGGCATGTCTGATTCCTGTCGTGAGGTTGGCGACAGGCAAGTAGATCGCGAAGATTACACCGACATTACGACGCGACATTTGGCGCGCTGCGGATTTTCATGACGAACGGAGAGAGCAGTTACGAGCGGATTGACCGTGGCCAATCCATCCCGGAAACTGCTCTCTCCATACGATGCCCTTCACTGAACCGGGACGCGGCGGGTATGCCGCGGCCGAGCGAGGCCGTGGTCTAAAACCGGTAGTTGACGCCGGCTTTCAACTCATGGCTTGCGATCGTCGACTTGGATGTGCCAAGCGCGGTCGTCGTCTCGACGTCCGGCGTGCGGATATAGTCATATTCGACCTTGGCAGAGAGGCCGCCGGCAAAGGCCTGCTCGATGCCAGCGCCGACCAGATATCCGGTTTTCCATCCGCTGCTGTCGGTCAGGTTATCGCCCTTCTCGAACTTGGTGAGCGCCACGCCGCCGGTTCCAAACACCAGCGTCTGATCGAAACTGAGGCCGGCCTTGGCCTTGGCGGCGGCGCGCCACTTTTCCTTGACCTTGCCGCCCCGAACATCGTGTTCGGCTCCGCCCAGATAGGAGCCTTCGACCTCCGCACCCAGAACCGCTGGTCCCATCTGGACGTTGTATCCGGCCTGGACACCGGCATCGAAGCCGTTCCTGTCGGCAAACGGGTTTGGCATTCTTGTGAACGCCGTGCCTCCATGGGCGCCGAAATAGGCGCCGCTCCACTGAAAGGCCGGGGCATCGTTGTAGGCAGGCGAGAGGTCGGCGGCCATCGCCGATCCATTCAAACAGGCGGCGAGCGCAAGGGCAGTTCCCGCCAGGGCAATCATTTTTTGAGAGGACATTGCATTACTCCAGACACACATGCGCAGCACTCAACGCGCGGATTTGATCCTTTGAGAGCGCGGCCATTTGGGGCGGGCCGTACTCCGGTTTCGTTGTCTCTCGCTTGGAATGATCGCTCGGCGCCGTGGTCACACGAACGGACGTGGCGCATATATCATTGGGAGCTGATTTGCCGTGCGATCCATCACGTGAAAGACACTGACTGTCTCGCAGGCGAAAATTGCGGGCACATTGCGGAAAATCGGAAAGTGAAGATTTTCTGCTTTATTTTCAATCAATTAAAGCGAATTTGTTTACGAATATTTAACCGTTTTGGTTTGCCCACCTGCGAGACAGGGCATCACTCGCGCACCCCTGTACAGAGGATGAAAGGCCGAGCCATTTCGCCTGCGTCACCGGTTGCTCTAACAGTGCAGTCTATCGCACGACATCAGAATGTAACAGTTTCGGGGGGCGACGCGGGTCGCCTCTCTCCCGTTATTTGTTTGTTTCACTTCGCCTTCGCAACCTCGGCGCTGGCGGCAAAGCTCGGCCAGTATTTTGAGACGGCCAGGATTGCCCCTGCCGTCGAGAAATGGCCGTAGTCGAAATAAAGGAACTGACCGGTGCCGGCATCGGCATATGAGCAGCCTTTTGTATCGCACAGCGACGTCAGCGGATCGATGAAGGTGGCTCCTTTGGTGAAAGGCTGCACCTTTTCGTTGATCCTGGGATCCATGGCCATGGGCCATTCCAGATTATCGGCATGCGCCCGCCTGGCGAAGAATGCGATTTTCTGGACGTCGGCGATGAATTCCGGTGATTGGCCGATGACATACACGCGCACGCCCAGACCGTGGAGCGTCTCGATTGTCTGCTGAAGGCCGCCAAACCCTCGGGTCTCGTAGTCGGTCCAGCGACCGCTGAGGATGACCGACTGGATTCCGGCATCTCGAATGACGGTCAAGGCCCGCTTGTTGAAACGGCTGCAGCTAGGGCGGGCGTAGGAAAAATACGAGAGGTCCGGCGGGCAGCCGGCGTAGGTGTATTGGACTACGTTGGCCTGGATCTTGTCGATGTTGGCTTCGAGCCCCGAAACATAATGCGCGGCGAAAGAATCTCCCCAAAGCATGACATTGGTGGCAAAGCCGTGTGTGAGTGTGCAATCCGCCAGGTTCCACGTTTCTATCGGGCTCGAGCCCTCGTTGAAACAGACACCGTTGCGCCAGCTACCGACAGCCACCTTCTGCGTGGAGAAATCGGGAAACCGTTGTGGAAACCCTTTGCCGAGCGCGCCGGCGGCGCCGAATGCGCACAGAATGGCAATCGCCGCGCTTGAAAAGGCGAAGATCGGCAACGGTGCCGTGAACGGCCGTTTCTGCCGAAAGGGCTGCTCGACATATTTCCAGGAGAATGTCGCAAGCGCAAGGCTGCCGACCATCATGGCGATGACCGTGGGCACGCTGACGTTCTGCAGGGAGAGATAATGGACAAACGAGTTGATCGGCCAGTGAACGAGATACAGCGAGTATGAGATCAGGCCTATCCAGACGAACGGGCTGAACTGGAGAATTCGCGTCGCGATCGTCGCCGGCCTGTCAGCGGTCGGTGGATTCTGGCCGACATAGATCAGCAGCGCCGTGCCGATGCAGGGAAACAAGGCGTTGTAGCCGGGAAACGGATCGCTCTCCGAGATCGTCAGGAACCCGTAGGCAATCAGGCCGAAGCCGGCCAGTCCCAGAAGCTCCATCGAGAGCCGGTTTCCGATTGCGGGCGGGCGTCTCAGCATGAGCACCGCGCCCAGCATGAGTTCCCATATGCGCGTCGGCAACAGGTAGAAACCGGCTGTCGGCGCCAGTGAGGTCGCCATGATTGCCAGCACGAAGCTGCCGATGATGATCGGCACCAGCACGAGCAGCCAGCGCTTGCCCAGATAGCGGTAGATCAGGAACATCAGGATCGGGGCGAAGATGTAGTATTGCTCCTCCACGGAGAGCGACCATGTGTGCAGCAGCGGTCGCAACTCGGCATCGATCGAGAAGTAGTTGGTCGTTTTCCAGAAATAGATGTTCGACCAGAAGGTGGACGCCGCAATGACGCTCAGGCTAAATTCGTGCAGGTCCGACGGCAGCAGGATGAACCAGGCCGCGATGCAGGTGAGCAGAATGACGAAGACCAGGGCCGGCAGGATGCGTCGCGCCCGGCGCCAGTAGAACCGTGCGATCGAGAACTGACCGCGATCGAGGTCATCCAGCAGGCTGCCACTGATCAGGTAGCCGGATATGACGAAGAAAATGTCGACGCCGGTGAAGCCCCCGGGAATGGCGGAGACTCCGAAGTGAAAGAGCACGACCGGAAGCACCGCAACGGCCCTCAGGCCATCGATGTCTCGCCTGTAGTTCATTCTTGTCGTCCATCCGCTGTGTTTGAGGGCATTTGCGCGGCAATCCTGGCGGAAGCGCCTGTGCTGCGGCGGCGAAACTGCGTAAGCCTGTATCCAGGCTGTACGAATGAAGCTGGCTGGTTGATCTCAACGGGCTGCCCTCGACACCCAGAGTTTGCTGCACTGCAACATGAGTGTCAAGGCTGAGGGACGCCGATTGGGAACGCGGGTCGGCGCGCTGGCTTCCCGGCGGCCTCGTCCCCCGGCCTGAAACCGCAAACTCGCGGGCATGGCTTGAAGCCGGGGAACCAAGTGCGTATTTCTGCACCTGTGTACCGAATCCGGGGCACCCGAATCTGGAGAGACAGCCCTTGTCCGCATTGACGCGCTTTCTCGGTGACTCGCCGTTCAGGGTGGTCCTGAAGTTGCTGGTGGTGTCGTTCCTTGTCGGCCTTGTGATGAACGCGTTCGGCTGGTCGCCGATGGATGTGTTCTACGGCATCCAGAAGTTCTTCATCGACCTCTGGAATCTCGGCTTCAACGCCGTCTATCGCTTCCTCGGCTATATCCTGCTTGGTGCCGCGATCGTCATTCCGGCCTTCATCCTGCTCAGGGTAGCCAATTACCGGAAGTGAGCTACCGGGCGTAGCTGGCTGCCACCTCGAACAGGGTGGCATGGCGCGCGGCGAGCGCGGGCACGTCCGTGGAATAGCCCCCGCCGATGACACCGCAGACGGGAATGCCCTGCGCGCGAAAGTGGCGGATCACCGTTTCGTCGCGGGCACGCACCCCGTCATCCGTCAGGGACAACCTGCCGAGCCGGTCTTCTGCATGGACGTCGACGCCGGCATTGTAGAAGACGATGTCCCAACGAGCCATGCCGGACAGTGTTGGCAAGATGCCGATGAGCCGCTCGATATAGGCCGCATCTCCGGTGCCATCCGGCAGGGCTACGTCGAGATCGGAATCGATCTTGCGCACCGGATAGTTGCGGTCGCCATGCATGGAGAAGGTGAACACGCGCGGATTGTCCCTCAGGATATCCGCCGTGCCGTCGCCCTGATGCACATCGAGATCAACGATCAGGATGTTGGCGGCCGCGCCTTCGGCAAGCAGCACCAGCGAGGCGACGGCGACATCGTTGAAGGTGCAGAAGCCAGCCCCTTGCGCATGCCGCGCGTGATGACTGCCGCCGGCGGTGTTGCAGGCGATGCCGTGTTGCAGGGCCAGCCGCGACGCCAGGATCGTGCCGCCAGTGGCAAGCTGCGCTCTGAGCGAAACGCGTGGGCTCACCGGAAAGCCGATCTCGCGCTCGATCTTCGCCGGCACTTCGCAGGCAAGCACCTGCTCGACATACCCAGCCGCATGGGCGAGCTTCAGCCATGATGCCGGCGCCGGCTCAGGCATGTTTAGTGCGTGGGGCTGCGCCAGTCCCCGTTGGCTCAAGGCCTCCATCAGCAGCGGATATTTGCTCATCGGAAAACGGTGGTTGACGGCAAACCCGGCGTCATAGTCGGGATGATGAACGATTTTCAGGGGCATGGATGTGTCCGGCGGGCTCGCGCCAGGCGAGGAATTCGATTGGCCGTTACGCGAGAGTATTTGCGCTTCGGGTGGAAAGTGGGGCACATCGGGCGCTCGATCAAGCCGCAATCAGCAAGGCAGCAATCCTTGGACAAGGGTGCATCCCCAGCCGACGCCAGCTCGTTTGTCGTCACCAATCGTTCCGTGCTCGCCATTGCCGTGCCGATGACGCTTGCCTATCTCACGACGCCGCTGCTTGGCCTTGTCGGCACGGCCGTGGTCGGTCAGTTCGGCGATGCGGCTCTTCTGGGCGGGCTCGCTGCAGGCGCACTGATCTTCGATGTCGTCTTCACCTCATTCAATTTCCTGCGCTCCGGCACCACTGGCCTTGTCGCGCAGGCTTTCGGGCGCGGCGATGCGTTGGAGGAGCAGGCGGTGTTCTGGCGCGCGGTGCTGATCGCGATCGTCGCCGGCATCGTGCTTGCGGCGCTCTCGCCATTGGTCGCCACGGGTGGCCAGTGGTTCATGGATGCCGGGCCGCGCGTCAGCGACGCGATGGGCGTCTACATCCGCATCAGGCTGCTGGCCGCACCCTTCTCGCTGATCAACTACGCCATCCTCGGCTACGTGCTGGGGCGCGGCGAGGGCGGGCTCGGGCTGATGCTGCAGCTGGTGCTGAACGGCATCAACATCGCGCTGTGCTTCCTGCTCGGCCTGGAGCTTGGCTGGGGTGTCGCCGGCGTCGCCTGGGCGACCGTCACTGGCGAATTCCTCGCCATGCTGCTCGGCCTGGCCATAGTCGTCATGCGCTTCCGGGTCGCACCTCGATTGCCCCGCCACCGCCTGCTCGACATGTCAGCCTTCTTGCGCATGCTGTCGCTCAACCGCGACATCATGATCCGCTCGTTCTCGCTGCTCGCCGCCTTCGCCCTGTTCACGCGCCAGGGCGCGCAGTTCGGCACAGTCACGCTGGCGGCCAATGCCGTGCTGATGAACTTCTTTCTCGTTGCCGGCTATTTCCTCGATGGTTTCGCCACGGCTGCCGAGCAACTGGCGGGGCGCGCCATCGGTGCACGCGCGGCCGCACCCTTCCGGCAAGCGGTGCGGCTGACCCTATTCTGGGGGCTCGGCCTTGCCGCCGTGGCGACGTTCATCCTGTTGCAGGGCGGCGCCGATCTCGTCGCCCTGGTCACAACCTCGCAGGATGTCCGCGACGTTGCCGATATCTATATGCCCTGGGCGGCGTTCACAGCGCTCAGCGGTGTGTTGGCTTTCCAGATGGACGGGGTCTTCATCGGCGCGACCTGGTCGCGTGACATGCGCAACATGATGCTCCTGTCATTTCTTGTCTTTGTCGCCGCATTGCTGACCCTGGCGCCTGCCTTTGGCAACAATGGCCTTTGGGCGGCGCTGCACATTTTCCTGCTGACACGTGGCTTCAGCTTGTTCGCAATATTGCGATTGCGGCTGCGCACGGCGTTCTAAGGTCGCTTTCGACTATAGCGGCTTAGACGCCCATTGATCGAGGCCGGCATCGCGCAGTTCCCGCAGCGACCTGAGCCGCTCCTTGTCTACGAAAGCAGCCATTCCGGCCACAATCCGGCCCGGCAGCGCTGGCCCGGCATAGATCATGCTGGTGTAGAGCTGGACGAGATCGGCGCCGGCGCGGATCTTCTCCAGCGCGGTCTCGGTGGAATCGACCCCGCCGACCCCGATGATGGCGCGGTCAGGGCCAAGCAGCTTCCGCATCCTTGCCAGCACAATGGTCGAGCGTTCGAACAACGGCTTGCCTGAAAGCCCGCCGGTCTCGCGCGCGACATCGCCGCTGCGCAGCGGCGGCCGGGAGATGGTGGTGTTGGAGACGATGACGCCGTCGATCCGCTTTTCGGTGACCTCGGCGGCGATATCCTCCAGTTCCGCCTCGACCAGGTCCGGCGCGATCTTGAGGAAGATCGGCGGCTGCGCCGACGCTGTCGCCCGCGCGGCCATGACGCGCGACAGGAGTTCGTCGAGCTGCTCGCGCGCCTGCATGTTGCGCAGGCCCGGCGTGTTGGGCGAGGAGATATTGACCGTCAGGTAGGTGGCATATCCGGCGAACCGCGCGACGCCGCGTTCATAGTCGCCGATGCGATCGGCGCTGTCCTTGTTGGCGCCGATGTTGACGCCTACGATCCCGCTGCGTCCCTTGCGGGCGGCGAGGCGCTTTTCAGCGGCCGCATGGCCCTCATTGTTGAAGCCCAACCGGTTGATCACTGCATTGTCCGCCGTCAGCCGGAAGATGCGCGGCTTCGGGTTGCCGGCCTGCGGCAGTGGCGTGATCGTGCCGACCTCGGCGAAACCGAAGCCGAGGCCAAGCAACGCGTCGGGCACCTCGGCGTTCTTGTCGTAGCCGGCCGCCATGCCGAGTGGATTGGGGAAGTCGATGCCGCAGATGCTGACTTTCAGCCTGTCGTTACGAATTGGTTGGCTAGCAACCGGCAGCCCGCACCGCAGCGCGGCGATCGACATGCCATGCGCGGTTTCCGGATCGAATGTGAACAGCAGCTTTTGGCCGACCCGGTCGAGCAAGCTCATCTGGCCTCCAGCGCCGGGAACTGGTGCAAGCCATCGGCACCTAGCGGCAGGGGGCGAACCCACAGGACGGTTTTCAGGTCCAGCACACCATAAAGATGCGGGAACAGGGCGCCGCCGCGCGAGACCTCGTATTTCAGCTGATCGCCCAGGCTGGACCCGTCGATGGCGACCAGTAGCAGGCCGGTTTGACCGGCGAAGTGCTTTGCCGCCGTTTCCTTGACCTGCCCTGCCGTGGAGAAATGGATGAATCCATCCGCCACGTCGATCGGTGCGCCGGTAAAGCGGCCATTGGCTTCGGCCTCACGCCACGGCGCTTCAGGGGTTATCTTGTAGATAATCTGAGACATGGCTGCGCTATAGTCCGAACCAGCGACGCGGGGAAGACCGTGCCAATGGGTCTTCCCCATTTCCGGCGCAAAGATGTGATAGATTGGTCTTAATGGCTCATGGAGGACACTATGCGTCTGCAGCACGTCTTGATCCCCGCCGCTCTTGTCTCCCTTGTCGCGGCATCAGCGTATTCCGAGGAAACCGACCGCTTCCGTCTCGAGAAATCGACCAACGGCTATGTCCGCATGGATACCCAGACCGGCGCGATGTCGATCTGCGAGGAGCACTCCGGCCAGCTGGTATGCAAAGTGGCGGCAGACGAGCGTGCCGCCTACCAGGACGAGATCGACCATCTTCAGACCTCGATGAAGGCGATGGACGAGCGCGTCACCAAGCTCGAGAATTCGCTGTCCGCCCGTCTGGAATCGAAGCTGCCCAGCGAGGAGGATTTCAACAAGACGATGAGCTACATGGAGCGCTTCGTGCGCGGCTTCATGGGCATCGTCAAGGATATGGACAAGGACAGCAGCGGCGACGGCGCCAAGCTCAATTCGCAAAAGACTTGAGCGACAAGCGCGGTCGCGAGTCTTGGGGAAAACCCGGCAAGCTGTCTTTGCCGCTTGAAAACAGGATGCATCGCCGCATAATCCGACTGGTCCCGTAAAAACATAAAATCATCAGGGATTAGGGGAGGAGCATTTGCCGTCGGGCTACACTTTCGTCATCGCTGACGATCACCCGCTGTTTCGCGGTGCGCTGAGGGAGGCGCTTGCCGGCATCGGCAATGTTGCCGCCATCCACGAGGCCGGCGATTTCGAAAGCGCCAAGGCCTTGGTCGTCGCCAATGAGGATGTAGATCTGGTGCTGCTCGACCTGTCCATGCCGGGAGCGAGCGGCTTGTCTGGCCTGATCTCGCTGCGCGGTATCCATCCGGCGGTGCCGATGATGGTGGTGTCGGCGCACGATGATCCGGTGACGATCCGGCGTGCGCTCGATCTTGGCGCCTCGGGCTTCATCTCCAAATCAGCCAGCATGGAGGAGATCCGCAACGCCGTGCAGTCGGTGCTGGCCGGGGATATTGCCGCGCCCGTCGGCATCGACCTTGGCGTTGAGCGCGATCCGGAGATTTCCGATCTGATCAAGCGACTGCAGGCGCTGACGCCCCAGCAGACCCGCGTGCTCGGCATGCTGGCGGAAGGGCTGCTCAACAAGCAGATCGCCTACGAACTTGGTGTGTCCGAGGCGACCATCAAGGCGCATGTTTCCGCCATCCTGCAGAAGCTCGGCGTCGACAGCCGCACCCAGGCGGTGATCCAGCTGTCCAAGATCGGCAGCGACCCGTTGCAGCCGGCGAACTGATCGAGGGGCGCAGCCGGCTCCCAAGGCTATCGTCATTGGCCCGACAGCCCGGAAGGCGATCGGTTCGCCAATGATCGCATCGCGTATCACTGTCCAGCATCGCGCTGCGTTCGCCCAATCGCGGTACCAAGACCAGTGATGTGAACGCCATGCCCGGGTGGACGCCCAGCGTCTAAACTGGATCGTTGCGCCGATTGTCGGCGTTGGAGAAACGGAGCTGACCATCGGAGCTTGTACAGTCACCGACGTTTTTCGCGGCGCGATTTCGTTCAGATGACAACCCCGAGCTAGTGACATGGTCGAGGACTGTCGTGACACGGCGACAGATGAAATCCTGGCGATGTCATGCGGGTCTGCGCTTGCGAGATTTCTAATATAAGAGCAAACTTAAAGGCGTTTGAGGGAAAACCCGGCTCATCAGCAAATTGGGAGGAAACCATGAATACCATGAGCCTCACAACGCTTGAACGTAGCAAGACGAAAGTCAATGCCGCAGCCTTGGAGGGGCTTGCAGCGCAGTTGCGCGGCACGCTGCTTCAGGAAGGCGATGCGGCTTACGACGACGCACGCACTGTCTGGAATGCCACCATCGATCGGCGGCCTGGGTTGATCGTGCGCTGCTCCGGCGCTTCCGACGTCATCAACGCCGTGAATTTTGCAAGGGAAAACAGGCTTCTTGTCGCGGTGCGCGGCGGCGGCCACAACATTGCCGGCAGCGCTGTCTGCGATGGCGGCATGATGATCGATCTGTCGCCGATGAAGTCGGTGCGGGTCGACGTAGCGGCGCAGCGCGCATGGGTCGGACCCGGCGCGACACTTGCCGATGTCGACAAGGAAACGCAGGCCTTCGGTCTGGCTGTGCCAACTGGCATCAACTCGACCACCGGCATATCAGGATTGACGCTGGGCGGCGGCTTCGGCTGGATCACCCGCAAATTCGGCCTGACCATCGACAATCTTGTGTCCGCTGATGTGGTCACCGCCGACGGCAAATTGCTGCGCGCCAGCCAGACCGAAAATCCCGACCTGTTCTGGGCGCTGCGCGGCGGCGGCGGCAATTTCGGCATTGTCACCGCGTTCGAGTTCAAACTCCACCAGATGGGTCCGCAGGTCCTGTCGGGGCTCGTCGTCCATCCCTTCGCCGATGCCGAAAAGGTGTTGCGGGAATATCGCAAGGCGCTCGAGACCGCGCCTGATGAACTGACCTGCTGGGTCGTCATGCGGCAGGCGCCGCCGCTGCCGTTCCTGCCAACCGAATGGCATGGCAAGGAGGTGCTGGTACTGGCCATGTGCTATTGCGGCGACATCCAGGCGGGCGAAAAGGCGACGCAGAAGCTTCGCGCCATCGGCACGCCGATTGCCGATGTCGTTGGTCCCAACCCGTTCACCGGCTGGCAGCAGGCATTCGACCCGCTGCTTGCGCCCGGCGCCCGCAACTACTGGAAGAGCCACGATCTCACCGAGTTTTCAGACAATGCCGCTGCGGCCATCACGGCGGCAATAGCCAGGCTTCCCGGCCCCGAATGCGAGATATTCGTCGGCCATGTCGGTGGCGCGGCGGGTCGCATCAAGGCGGATGCGACGGCGTTTCCACAGCGCAACTCGCATTTCGTCATGAACGTTCATGCCCGCTGGCGCGAACCGGCAATGGACAAGGCATGCATCGACTGGGCTCGCGGCCTTTATGAAGCGGTCAAGCCTTATGCCGCCGGTACGGTTTACGTGAACTTCATGCCTGAAGACGAGGCCGGCCGGGTTGAGGCCGCCTATGGCGGCAACTATCGGCGGTTGGTGGAAATCAAGCAGCGCTACGACCCGCTGAATCTGTTCCGGATGAACCAGAACCTGCGGCCGAAGGAGGGCCAGCGCGCCGCTTGAGGCGTGTAACCCGTGCGGGTGCCTTGGATATCAATTGCCCGCACGGGATATTGGCGCTCTGCGGCATCCTCTCGCTATGTTTGCCCGACGAGAGGCGATGACGGCAACCGAAAGCAACGGTATGATAATCGGGCATCACGCAATGCCCGGTCGCACCTGCCGGTGCGCCGAGATCGATGGCTGCGTTGGCTGGCGTGAACGCTTACGGCTGCGATGCCGGACGGTTGTCTCAGCGGTAATTTTCAACGACGAGGCGTTCCTGCGGCATTGATGGCTCGATGGTCGGAACCATCGGCCGTTCCGCTGGCTCGGAGATGTCACCACCGCGTCGGGAAAAGGACGGGTTCGAAGACTGCCATGCTCGCTCGATCGTTGCGCCATTCAGGTCGACCGCCAACAGGACCGGACTCGGCTTTGCGCGCCAGAAAGACAAGAATGGATTGATCATGACGTCACCTGCTCATGGGGACCTCGACTGATGTCCAAGGTCCGGAAATCGCGCGTTGGTTGACGTAAACGCTTACGGTCGCCCCTAGAGCGACATGGGTGCGAGCGACATGGGTGTTTGAGCGGTTGGCTCCATCGTGCGGGCGGTGGCCTCAACCAAGCCGCACGGACAGTTCGACATCCTCGCCGAAGGGCGTGGACATGTAGCCCGATGCCGGCGAGCGCACGCGCTCCAGATATTCGGGAGAGAAATCGGCGTTGTCGGCGATCACCAGCGCGCCTGGCCGCAAGCGGCTTTCGACCAGGCTCAGGATCTCCGGATAGAGCGCCTTGGCACCGTCGAGGAGCAGCAGATCGATGGTTTCTGGCAGGTCGTCACTCAATGTCTGCAGCGCGTCTCCCTCGCGGATTTCCACCAGGTCGATGAGGCCGCCCTCCTTCAAATTGGCCTTGGCCCGCATCACCTTGGACGGCTCGAACTCGGTGGTGATCAGGTGTCCGCCGCCATTGTCCCGCAGCGCCGCCGCAAGATAGAGCGTCGAAATGCCGAACGAGGTTCCGAACTCAATGACGATGCGCGCGCCGCTGCTTCGCGCCAGCATGTAGAGCAGCGTGCCGGTCTCCGGTGAAACCGCCAGCCAGAGATCCTTCAGCTGTCCGTAGACTTCGATATATTCGGTCTTGCTCCGCAGCAGGCGTGCGCGCTCTTCGTGCGAGAGTGCGGCCATTGCCGGACTGGTCGCGGTGCTCGCCTCTTTGAACAAGCGAGCGAGCAGAGGTGCGAGCGGGGCGTTGGTGAGCGTCGTCATGGGAGTCTCCGGTCGAGAATGGCTGCGTTCTTGTGTCGTGGTGAAAATACGAATAATCCTTCAGGTTTCCAATTCGCATTGCCGAGGCGAGACGTGGCCGAGCGCACAAGTCCTTCGATTTCTTCACGAAAACAGCCCAAACAGACGCGCGCCACGGAGCTTGTCGCCGCGATTTTGGAGGCTGCTGTTCAGGTTTTGGCGAGCGAAGGCGCGCAGCGTTTCACCACTACGCGCGTGGCTGAGAAGGCCGGCGTCAGTGTCGGCTCGCTCTATCAGTATTTCCCGAACAAGGCGGCACTTCTGTTCAGGCTGCAGAGCGATGAATGGCGGCAGACGGGAGGCCTGTTACGCAGCATCCTTGAGAACACCCGGAAACCACCGCTCGAACGGCTGCGTTCGCTGGTCCATGCCTTCATCCGCTCGGAATGCGAAGAGGCTGCCGTACGCGTGGCACTCAACGACGCGGCTCCCCTCTACAGGGACACACCGGAGGCGCGCGAGGCGCGAGCCTCGGGAGAACGAACCGCCCAGATCTTCATGCAGGAGGCGCTGCCAGCGGCCCCGGACGCTATCCGTGCCTTGGCCGGCGAGTTGATCATGATGACGCTCAGTGCGGTGGGAAAGGATTTTTCCGGAAGTCCTCGAACGCCAGCGGAGATCGAGACCTACGCCGACGCGATGGCCGATATGTTCTGCGCCTATCTCGGAAGCCTTGGACACCGGGCTTGAGGCAGTCGATTAGCCGGCGAACTATTACGTTCCCTTGACTTCACTCCGCCGCCTTCGCCAGTGGCCTGATGCGCGCCATCATCGAGCGCAGCGCCGCGGGTTTCAGCGGCTTGTTGATCACCGGAACATCGAGCCTGTCGGCGGCGGTGCGCACCTCGTTCGAACGGTCGGCGGTGAGCAGCACGGCCGGGATGTCCTCGCCATGGACCGCGCGCAGCTTTCGGATTGCACCGAGGCCGGTTTCGCCATCGAGATGATAATCGGCAAGGATGATGTCCGGGCGAGGCATCTCCGGCCGGTCGAGGTCCCGCGATCCGGGAGCGGTATCGACGATGCAGCCCCATCCTTCAAGCAACAGCCGCATGCCTTCGAGGATGCGGGTGTCATTGTCGATACAGAGAATGCGAAGCCCCGCAAGCGAGGTTGTGGCGCGCGCAGGCGCCTTCGCCTCGACCTCGCGGCGGGGCTCCTGCACGGCCGCGGCCGGCAGGATGACCGAGAAACGCGTGCCCTTGCCCGGATTTGAGAAGATCTGGATTTCGAGGCGCAGCACCCGGGCGAGGCGGTCGACAATGGAGAGACCAAGGCCAAGGCCCTCGGCTTCGCGCGCGCCTTCATCGAGCCGGGTGAACTCGTGAAACACGGTGTTCAGCTTGTCGCCGGCAATGCCAATGCCGGTATCGATGACCTGGATCTCGGCCAGGTCGCCGCGCCGCCGCACGCCCACCAGCACACGGCCATGGCGCGTATATTTGATCGCGTTGGACACGAGATTCTGGATCAGGCGGCGCAGCAGGTTGCGGTCCGTCATCACGCTGAGTGACGACGGCATGATCGTCAGGTCGAGCTTCTTCTCGGCGGCCAGCGGCCGGAAGTCGTTGCCGATCTGTCCGAGCAGTCCATCCAGGCTGAAGGTGGTGTCGTCAGGCTTCATCGCGCCGGCATCGAGGCGGGAAATATCGAGCACTGCGCCGAGGATGGTCTCCACCGATTCCAGTGATGATTCGATGTTGACTGCCGCTTTGCCGGCAGCCCCCTTGCCGGCCTTCTCGATCAGCGACGAACAGTAGAGCCGGGCGGCGTTCAGGGGCTGCAGGATGTCGTGGCCGGCGGCGGCAAGGAAGCGCGTCTTGCCCAGATTGGCCTCCTCGGCCAGCATCTGCGCCTGTGCCAGCTCCTCATTGACGCGGGTGAGTTCGATCGTGCGGTTCTTGACGCGCTGCTCCAGCGATTCATTGGCGCGCTTCAGCGCCAGGTCCTGTTCGACGCGCCCGGAGATGTCGGCGTAGGTGGCGACGATGCCACCGTCCGGCATTGGGTTGGAGCGCAGCTCCAGGATGCGGCCGCTGGTCTTCAGTTCCATCTGCCAAGGGCTGACGAAACTGGTCAGCCGGTTCAGCATCGCCACCCGCTGGTCCGCCGGAATGTCGCCGCGCTCGGCAAGGTGATAAAGGATGCGGTCGAGCGAGACGCCAACCTGGCCCATCTCGTCGGGCAGGTCGAACAGCGCCCGGTACTGGCGGTTCCAGCAGATCAGGCGGAAGTCCCGGTCGAAGACGGTGATGCCCTGTTCCATCTGGTCGAGCGCGATCTGCAGCAGGTCGCGATTGTGCTGAAGCGCCTCGGTGGCATCGTCAAGCAGGCGGAAGGCATCCTTGGATTCGCGGTCATTGCGACGCAACAACAGCTCCAGGATCAGCCGTGCCGAGGAGGAGCCGACGGCGCTCGCTAGCAATTGCTCGGAGAAGCGGATCACATCCATGCTCGCTTGCTCCTTGCCATGCAGCGACGTGCCGCTGCTCTTTTCGAAGGATTGAAAGGAGCGCTCGGTGCGTTCGACGCCGAGATAGCGCGAGATCGTGTCCTTGAGGTCGTTGACGGTGATGGCGGTGCGGAAGCGGCGAAGGCTCGGCATCGGACCGGCCTCGCGCGGCACGAAGATGGCCGCCTGGATGCGTTCGAGCGGCACCGAGGCACGGGAAAGCGAGCCCAGGACGAAGAACAGCGTGTTGATCGAAAGGCTCCACAGCACGCCGTGGTTCAGCGGCTCCGCGATGGTGCCGAACAGTGCCTGCGGCCGCAAGGCGTCGAAGCCGAACAGGCCATGGATGATGATGTCGGCATCGGGCGCGGCGAACGAAGGCAAGAGCAGCGTGTAGCCCCAGACGAGGATGCCGGTGACCATGCCCAGTGCCGCGCCCCTGCCGTTGGCGCCACGCCAGATCAAGCCGCCGATAAGGGCCGGCGCGAACTGGGCGATGGCCGCGAAGGACATCAGGCCGATCGATGACAGTCGCGCACTGTTGGTGCTCTCGCGGTAATAGAGAAAGGCGACGAACAGCATGATGAAGATGGATGCCCGCCGCACATTGAGGATCAGCGTCGACCAATCTTCGCTCTCCGAGGTCGTGGTCTTGAGCAGGCGGCGCACGAACAGCGGGATGACGAGGTCGTTGGAGATCATGATCGACAGCGCGACGCTCTCGACGATCACCATGGCGGTCGCCGCCGACAGCCCGCCGATGAAGGCGGCCATGGCCAGCACATCATGGCCGTTGAACAAGGGCAGGGAAAGCACATAGAGGTCGCTGCTGGTCCTGGTGCCGACCAGCGCCAGGCCGGCGAAGGCGATCGGCAGCACGAACAGGTTGATCGCCACGAGGTAGAGCGGGAACACCCAGGTTGCGGTGCGCAGTTCGGCCTCGCTGCGGTTCTCGACTATGGTGACGTAGAACTGGCGCGGCAGCATGATGATGGCGAAGCCGCTGAGGCCCGTCAGCACCAGCCAGGTTGCAAGCGACGTCGAGTAGCCCATCGCCTGGCGGACCTGTGTATTCTCGGCGAGTTTGGCGAACATGTCGGACGGGCCGCCGAAGATCAGGAAGGTGACCATCAAGCCGATCGCCAGGAAGGCGGCCAGCTTGACCACTGTTTCGACGGCGACCGCCAGCACGAGTCCGTCCTGGTGCTCGGTGGCGTCCGCGTGGCGCGTGCCGAACAGCACCGCAAACAGGGCGAGCAGCATGGCGACGACCAGCGAGATATCGCTGACAAACGGATCGAAGGAGGGAGGCGAGCCGGTATAGTGCTCGACCATCAGGCTGACCGAACCAGAGATCGCCTTCAGCTGCAGCGCGATATAGGGGACCGCGCCGATCGTGGCGATCAGCGTGGCGATTGCCGCGACGCTGAAACTCTTGCCGTAGCGCGCCCCGAGCAAGTCGGCGATCGAGGTGATCTTCTCCGACTTTGCCAGCCGCACGAGGCGGTTGAGCAGGGGAAAGCCGAACACGAACACCAGCACCGGGCCGGTATAGATGCCGAGGAATTCGAGGCCGCGCTCGGAGGAGAGGCCAACCGAACCGAAGAAGGTCCAGGAGGTGCAATAGATGGCGAGGCTGAGCGCGTAGATGAAGGGCCGGGCCCGGCCCGGACCTGATATGGCCGAGCGCCGGTCGCCCAGGCTGGCGATGACGAACAGCAACGTCACATAGGCGATCGCGATGATGACGATGAACCAGCCTTGCACGCCCGGAAAATCCTCCCTTCGCCGATTTTCTATCCGGCTTGCCCAGACGCAATCACAGCTTGGGGATCAAGTCCATCACGGCTTTGGGAGCACAAGGAGAGATGTATTGGCCTCCTACAGCCAAGATAAACCAGTGGCTTACCCGTTTTTGCCCATGTTGCAACCGCAGGTTTTTGCTATGTTGCGCATGGGTCGGCGCCGAACGAAGGGGTGGAGCGGTAGCGCGGCTTGTCATGACAGGAGGGTCATATGCTGAAAGAATTCCAGGAATTCGTTTCCAAGGGCAATGTGATGGACTTGGCCGTCGCTGTCATCATCGGCGCCGCCTTCGGCACGATCGTCACTTCGCTGGTCAACGACATCATCATGCCCTTCATCGGTGCGCTCGGCGGCGTCGACTTTTCCAACTATTTCATTGGCCTGTCACACAACGTGACTGCCACCAATCTGGCCGACGCGCGCAAGCAAGGCGCCGTTTTCGCCTATGGCAATTTCATCACCGTGGCGCTGAATTTCATCATCCTCGCCTTCATCATCTTCTTGATGGTCAAGGCGGTGAACAATTTGCGCAAGCGGCTCGAGCGCGAGAAGCCCGCTGCTCCGGCCGCCCCGCCGCCTGCCGATGTCGCTCTGCTCACCGAAATTCGCGATCTCCTCGCCAGGAGATAACGGCAACGGATCGCTGGACCAAAACCCCGGTCGTTCGCGGCCGGGGTTTTTCGTTTTCGCATCTGCTAGAGAGCGGCAACCCAAGCGAAAACGGATCCGTAGATGAGCCTGATCGAGACCTTGCGCGCTGAAGCCCGGGCCGCGCCCGAAAGCGGCATTGTCGCCGTCGTCAACCATGGCCGGCTGCGCGAAGGCCTGATCCCGCTCTGGGCGGGCGAAGGCGACCTGCCGACGCCTGCCTTCATCAGCGACGCCGCCACCCGTGGACTGGCAGGTGGCGAGACGTTCTACACCTGGCAGAAAGGTATCCCCGATCTCAGGCAGGCGCTTGCCCGCTATTACGCCAGGCATTTCGGCAAGACTTTCCCGGAGGAGGAATTCATCGTCACCGGATCCGGCATGCATGCGATCCAGTTGGCGCTCGCCGCACTCGCCGGCGCTGGCGACGAGGTTGTCTATCTGTCGCCGGCGTGGCCGAATTTCGAGGCTGCCGCGGCGATCGCGGGAGCGGTGCCTGTGCCTGTCACGCTAGACCAGTCCGGCAATGGCTGGTCATGCGATGTCGAGAAGATCGCAGTGGCAATCACGCCGCGTACAAAGGCATTGTTCATCAACACGCCGTCCAATCCGACCGGCTGGACCGCCGATCATGAGACCCTTCAGGCGATCCTCGACCTTGCCCGCGCGAAGAACCTCTGGATCATCGCCGACGAGATTTATTCGCTGTTCCACTACGGCCACGGACGCGCGCCATCCTTCCTCGACATCGCGTCACCGGAAGACCGCATCCTGTTCGTCAACAGCTTTTCCAAGAACTGGGCGATGACGGGCTGGCGTGTCGGCTGGATCAAGACGCATCCCGCCTTGCAGCAGGTGTTCGAGAACCTGATCCAGTACTCGAATTCCGGCGTTGCCCAGTTCATGCAGCGCGGCGCGGTCGCGGCCCTCGACGAGGGCGATGCGTTCATTGCCGAACAGGTGGAGCGGGCGAGGGCGGCCCGCGATCTGGTCTGCGATATCCTGGGCGCAACAGGCCGGGCACGGTTCACGGTACCACAGGGCGCGTTCTACCTGTTCTTTAAGGTAGACGGCATCACCGATTCACGCGCCGCGGCGTTTGACATCGTCGACAAGGCCAATGTCGGCCTGGCGCCCGGCACCGCCTTCGGTCCCGGCGGCGAAGCCTTTCTCAGGCTGTGCTTCCACCGCCGCCTCGATCAGATCGAGGAGGCGGCGCACCGGCTGGCAAAATGGATGAAGACTGCTTGAGTAGAATTTCGGGCGGCTTCAGCCGCCCGACTTGGGTACCAGCAGGGGAATGATGCGGTCGCTGTTGGCGATCGAAGGCCGGCCGGCGGAGCCGTAGGGAATGCCCAGCGCATCCCAGGTCTCGACCAGCGCGTCCTGCAGCGAGGCGATCAGTTCATCTGAGTGGAACGGCGTCGGCGTGATGCGCAGCCGTTCCGTGCCGCGCGGCACCGTCGGATAGTTGATCGGCTGGATGTAGATGCCGTGCACGCCAAGCAGGCGGTCGCTGGCCATCTTGCAGAGTTCCGGGTCACCGACGAGCAGCGGCACGATGTGGGTCGGCGATTCCATCACCGGCAGGCCGGCGGCGGCAAGGATCTGCTTGGTCCGTGTCGCCTGCCGCTGCTGGGAATCACGCTCGGCCTGCGAGCGCTTCAGATGGCGGATGGAGGCAGTGGTGGCGGCTGCGAGAGCCGGCGGCAGCGCGGTGGTGAAGATGAAGCCGGGCGCATAGGAGCGCACGGCGTCGATGACCGCGCTCGTGCCTGTGATGTAGCCGCCCAGTGTTCCGAATGCCTTGGCCAGCGTGCCCTGGATGATGTCGATACGATCCGCCAGGCCTTCGCGTTCGGTGATGCCGCCACCGCGCGGTCCGTACATGCCTACCGCATGGACTTCATCGATGTAGGTCATGGCGTTGTGGCGCTCGGCGAGCTCGACGATCTGCTTGATGGGAGCAATGTCGCCGTCCATCGAATAGACGCTCTCGAAGACGATCAGCTTGGCCCGCTCGCGGCCGGCCGCCTGCAGCAGGCTTTCAAGATGCGCGACGTCGTTGTGGCGGAAGATCTTCTTCTCCGCGCCGGAGCGCCGCACGCCTTCGATCATCGAGGCATGGTTCAGTTCGTCCGAGATGATCAGGCAATTGGGCAGCAGCCGTGCTATGGTCGAGATCGATGCTTCGTTGGAGACAAAGCCCGAGGTGAAGACCAGTGCGGCCTCCTTGTCGTGCAGGTCGGCCAGTTCCAGTTCGAGCTCGACCAGCGGGTTGCTGGTGCCGGAAATGTTGCGGGTGCCGCCCGCGCCCGAGCCCATTTTGCCCGCCGCATTCTGGAATGCTGCGATGACGTCGGGATGTTGGCCCATGCCGAGATAGTCGTTCGAGCACCAGACGGTGATTTCCTCGGCACGGCCATTGGCGCGCCATATGGCGCGCGGAAATTTGCCTGCGATGCGTTCCAGGTCGGCGAAGACGCGGTAGCGACGCTCGGCGTGGAGCTGATCGATCGCTTCTTCGAAGAACCGCTGATAGTTCATGTCGGTTTCCCAATTTTGCGCGGGATCATAGTCATTGGCCTATTCGGCGTCCACCGGGCCTCTTTGGTCAAAATGCCACGCCCCAAGCCTGTTCCTAACGAAGCCGGATCGTGGCCTATTCCCTTGATGTGGATCAACTTTGTTTCAGAACGATGCCACACGCCGGCGAGACTGGTTACCGTGGACTGTAATGGTTCTGTCACGGGCTTTCCATATGGCTGTCGATGAGACAGTTTCCTGTAAATCTTGATCTGCGAGGACGCGAATGACGGTTTTGGTCACGGGCGGCGCCGGCTATATCGGCAGCCACATGGTCTGGGAGTTGCTGGATGCGGGCGAAAGCGTTGTCGTGCTCGACCGTCTCTCGACCGGTTTCGAATGGGCGGTGGCGCCCGAGGCGAAGCTGGTCGTCGGCGATGTTGCCGACAAGGAATTGGTCGGCGGGGTCATCCGGGATAACAAGGTCGACGCGATCATTCATTTCGCCGGCTCGATCGTGGTTCCCGAATCGGTCGCGGACCCTCTCGGCTACTATGAGAACAACACCTGCAAGACGCGCACGCTGATCGAAACGGCGGTGCGCGAAGGCGTGCCCAACTTCATCTTCTCCTCGACCGCCGCGGTCTATGGCGGCGCCGGGCTGGAGCCGGTGCGCGAGGATGCACGCCTGGCGCCTGAATCGCCCTATGGCCTGTCGAAGCTGATGAGCGAATGGATGCTGCGCGACGCAGCCATAGCCCACGGGCTGCGCTACACGGCGCTGCGCTATTTCAATGTCGCCGGCGCCGATCCGAAAGGGCGTGCCGGTCAGTCCACGCCGGGCGCCACGCATCTGATCAAGGTCGCCTGCGAGACCGCGCTCGGCAAGCGTCCCTTCATGCAGGTGTTCGGCACAGACTATGAGACGCCGGACGGGACATGCATGCGCGATTACATCCATGTCAGCGATCTTGCGGCAGCGCATCGCCTGGCGCTGCAGCGGCTGCGGGCCGGAGGCACGAGCCTCGTCGCCAATTGCGGCTACAGCCATGGCTATTCGGTGCTCGAGGTCATCGACAGCGTGCGGCGCTCCTTCGGCCGGGATTTCGAGGTGAGGATGGGTGATCGGCGTCCCGGTGACGCGGCGGCGGTGGTTGCCAATTCGGATCTCGCTCGTGCGGAGTTCGGCTGGATCCCGCAGCGAGACGATCTCGACCAGATCGTTGCCGATGCACTAGCCTGGGAGCGTATCCTGACCAGCAAGAATTCAGTACGGAGTTGACCGACCATCTCTTGGGCCAAGGGCTCGTCCCCTGCGCGCAGACGCGCTATTGAGGGTCCTGGGGGGCGCCCGGAGGCGCGCCACCCGGTTTGATCCTTTGAGGTGGGGCGAATGAAGATTGTGGTGCTCGGAGCGGGCGTCGTCGGTACGGCGGCCGCCTATTATCTCGCGGCGGATGGCCACGAAGTCACTGTCATCGAGCGCCACCCGATGGCGGCGCGGGGCACCAGCCAGTCGAACGCCGGTCTGGTCTCGCCGGGAGACGCCACCGCCTGGGCCTCGCCCACCGCGCTGAAGACATTCCTGCGCGGGCTCTACAATCATGACCTCGGCATCAAGGTACGGCTGCGCTTCGATCCCTATTTCTTCGCATGGAGCCTGCGTTTCCTGCGCCAGTGCACCTTTGCGCGCATGCGCGCCAATACCGACATCAAGCTGCGCCTGGCGCTGTATTCCCGCGACTGCATCAACGCCATCTCGGCCGACACCGGTATTCACTACGATGAACGCAGCAAGGGCATTCTCTATTTCTTCCGCTCGCAGCAGAGCCTGGATACAGGGACGGACAATTATCGTTATCTCGGCCAGCATGGCCTGCCGATCGAGATCGTCGATCGCAATCGCCTTGTCGAGCTTGAACCAGGCCTTGCGGGTGCCAAGCACAAGATCGCCGGCGGCGTCTATTCGCCAATCGACCAGACCGGCGATTCCAGCCAGTTCACGCGCAATCTCGCGGCCTACGCCGCCGAGAAACTCGGCGTCCGGTTTCTCTACGGCACGACAGTGGAAGGCCTCGACATAGAGGGCGACCGGGTGCGCGCGGTGATGACCTCGGCCGGGCCGATAGAAGGCGACGCGGTGGTGATCTCGATGGGGCCGGAGAGTGGTCTGTTCGGCCGCCGCTACGGCATCGACCTGCCTGTCTATCCGGTCAAGGGCTACACCGCGACCATCCCGCTGGAGGACGAGAGCAAGGGGCCGACCATGGGTGGGGCGGATGAAGACCAGTTGATCGCCTATTCGCGGCTGGGCAACCGGTTGCGGCTTGCCTCGACCGCCGAATTCACGGGCTTCGACCGCACCCACAAGCCATCCGATTTCGCGGCGATGTTCCGGACCGGCAAGGATCTGTTCCCGGGCGCCTTCGACGAGAAGAAAGCCGAGCTTTGGGCTGGCCTGAGGCCGATGATGCCGGGCTCGGTACCGGTCATCGGGCCGGCCCGCTACAGGAATCTCTATCTCGACACTGGCCACGGCCATGTCGGCTGGACCATGGCCTGTGGCTCGGGAAAATTCCTGGCCGACCTTGTCGCTGGCCGCAAGCCGGAGATCGATCCGCAAGGATTGACCTACGCAGGGTAGATCTTGTCTGCGTCGACTGCCGCGCGCCACGAGCGAACGTAATCCACCCACGCCGGGTCGGCTGGCGGCTCAGTTCTTTCGCCCTTGCCTTGGGCGGCGCGGCCCTGATCCGAAGCCAGCAACGCCGCGCCGATGCTGGTGCCGGTCGCGGCTTCCGATGCGATCACGGGACGTGTGGTGGCCGCTGCCAGCATGCCGATAAAAAGCCGGTTGCGGGCGAAAGGGCCCTCGACGATGGTCGGACCGTCGGCCCCGATCAGATCGAGGCAAACAGAGGTCATAACAGCGAGATAGAACGAGATGGCGACGAAGCGCTGGCCGTTGGTCATGCCCTCGGCATTGAGCCATCCGGCGGCACGATGCGGGAACGGTCCCGAGCCTTGCTGGGTCGATGGCATCAGGAGTGTTTTGTGGGCCAACACATTGGCGACGTCGTCTTCGGTCCAGTCCTCCGAATGGCCCTCCGTCAGCACGGAAAATTCACGGCCACCCATGAAGCGCGCCGAAGGGACGGGGGCACCGAGCGCGTTGACATTGACCAGAGTATCGCGCGCCGGATCGAGCGCGACCTGCCGGCCCCCGACGGCCATCGACACCACCCAGGTACCCGTTGATACGACGGAAAAAGGCGGTGCGTCGGACAGAAGATGCGGTAGCAGCGAGGCGTTGGAATCGTGCAGGCCGCAGAATACGGGCGTTTGTGGCTCAAGCCCGGTTCGCGCGGCAAGCGCAGGCAGGATCGGACCGAGGCGGTCCCTGGCTTGTCGCACCGGCGCCATCAGGCCGCGCCAACCCAGGCGGTCGACCAATGACGAAAAATCCGCGTTCCACGGGTTCCACAGATCGGTGTGGCAACCGAGCGATGTCACCTCGTTGGCGGCGATGCCGGTCAGGCGCAGCGCCCAGTATTGCGGGTACATCAGCATCGCCGTGGCTCTGGCGAACTCCGCTGGAAAGCGTTTCTGCTGCCAGAAGAATTGCGCGCCGAGATTGAGACCCATGGGCAGGCGCGGCGTGCCGGTCTGGGCGAAGGGCGGCCGGACCGCATCATAGTCCGCCGCCAGCCCGTCGGGGCCGTCGAACTCATAGTCGAGCACCGGCAGCGCCAGTTCGCCCGAGGCGTCGACCAAGGCGCCTGTCGCGCCGTGCGTGGTGATCGAGATGGCGTTGATGCGCTGTTCGCGGTTGAGACTTGCCAGGCTGTTGAGGATGAATGTCCAGAGCGACTCGATATCGTGATGCGGGTAGGGCGCCTGCCGCACAGGCGCATTCTTCATGCGGCGCAGCGCGACCTCACTCAACGTCGCAAGGTCGACCAGTGCCACCTTGGCGTTGGTCTTGCCGATGTCGATGACGGCGATGTGATTGATAGCGCTCATTCCATATGGAACACGGTTTCCAGCGGCACGGCCACCGGCTCATTGTCCTGTCTGGTCTCCATGATATCAGCCATGTGAGCCCACCAGCGCTGCATCACCGGATGCTTCGGCAATTCGGCCATGCCGTGATCGTCCTGGCGCCACAGCACGCCGAACAGGATGTTGGTTTCCTCGTCGAGATGGATCGAATAATCGGACACGCCGGCCTGTTTCAGCAGCTCGACCAGCGACGGCCAGATCTCGTCGTGGCGCTTCCTGTATTCGGCCTTCATGCCGGGCTTGAGCCTCATCTTGAACGCGTATTTCTCGGGCATCAGCGTCCCCCGCGCATCCGCCGCCAGACGATCGGCAATGCGATGACGATGATCAGCAGCAGGCCGATGAAGATCGACATGACGATGCCGGGCACGTTGAGCAGGCCAAGCCCGAAGGTCACCAGCCCCATGATGAAGGCGGCAAGCACGACGCCCAGAATGCTGCCGGCGCCGCCGAGGATGCTGACGCCGCCGAGCACCACCATGGTGATGACTTCGAGTTCATAGCCCTGCGCGATCGAGGGCCGCGTCGAGCCCAGCCGCGAGGTGATCAGCACCGAGGCGATGCCCGACATCAGCCCGGTCAGGCAGAACAGGATGAATTTTGTGCGGCCGACGCGTACGCCGGAAAACTGTGCCGCGACCGGATTGTTGCCGATGGCAAAGACACGGCGGCCGAAGCTCGTGCGGTGCAGAAGGAACCAGTAGACGACGGCGGCGATGAGGAAGAGCACCAGCTCGAACGACACCACCCACCAGACGTAACCCTGGCCGAACAAGGCGAAGCTTTCCGGATAGCCCTTGTAGGCCTGGTCGCCGAGGATGATGAAGGCAATGCCGCGAAACAGGCTCATCGTGCCGATGGTGACGACGATGGACGGCAATCCCAGCCTCGTGACCAGCAGCCCGTTGAAGGCGCCGCAGCCGAGTCCGACGACGATGCCGATCAGCACCAGCACCGGCGTGTCGGCGCCGGTCTGCACGGCCATGCCCATCATGGTCGATGCCAGCGCGATGATGGCGGCCACCGACAGGTCGATCTCACCGGATATGATCAGCAGCGCCATGGCGAAGGCGATCAGGCCCTTCTCGGTGAAATTGAAGGTCAGATCCGACAGCGAATACGGATCGAGGAAATAGGGCGAGGCGAAGCTGTTGATGATGAAGATGGCAACGGCCACCACGACCAGCAGTGCTTCCCAGGAAAAGATCGCCGAGCGCAGCGGCGTGTCGAGCCGGTCGGGAATGTGGCGCGGGGCAGGGACGTCGGTCATGCCGCCTCCACTTTTCTCAGGATGATGCGGCCTTGCCGGCGTTCGCCGCGCGCGTTGAGCACGACGGCAAGGATGATGGCGCTACCCGAAATCGCCATCTGCCAGAAGGGCGAAATGTTGATGACCGGCAGCGCGTTGGAGATGATGCCGAGGAACAACGCGCCGAGCACCGCGCCACCGGCCGAGCCGATGCCGCCAGCGATCGAGATGCCGCCGATGACGCAGGCGGCGATGATGTTGAGCTCATAGCCGTTGGCGACCTCGACTGAGGCGATGACATAGCGCGAGATCCACAGGTAGCCCGAGAGGCCGCCGATCATGCCGGAGATGCAGAAGACGATGAATTTCGTCCGGCCGACATCGATGCCGGCATAAACCGACGCCGTCGGGTTGACGCCGATGGCGTAGATCGAGCGGCCGAGCGCGGTGCGCGTCATCAGGATGAAGAACAGCGCGATGACAAGGATAGCGATCCAGGACAGCACCGGAATGCCGAGGAAGGCCGCCCGCTGAAAGCCGATGAAATCCGGGCTCATCTTGTCGGCATTGACCCAGGCGCCCCCGGACAGGACGAAGGTAGCGCCGCGATAGATGGTCAGCGTGCCCAGTGTGACCACGATCGAGGGGATGTTCAGCCGCCAGACCAAAAGGCCGTTGATGGCGCCGAGCACGAGGCCGACCAGCAGTGCGATGACGATCAGCAGCGGGATGGGGATCGCCGGATGCGCGGCGTTCAGCATCGCCACCACCATGCCGGTAAAGCAGAGGTTTGAGGCCATCGACAGGTCGATCGACCGGGTCAAGATGACAACCATCTGGCCGAGCGCCAGGATCATCAGGATCGAGGTGTCGTTGAACACCTGGCGCAGATTGCCGGGGTCGGCAAAGGCTGGGAAGCGGGTCGAGATCAGCCCGATCAAAACGATGATTGCGGCCAACAGCCAGATTTCGCGGTACTTCAGGAAAGCCTTCATGCCGCGATCCCTGCTGCTGTCCTGACCAGCGTTTCGGCGTCCAGACCCTTGTTGTCGTAGACCGCCGCGACCAGACCCTCGCGCATCACGACGACGCGGTCGGACATGCCGAGGATTTCGGGCAACTCGGACGACACCATGATCACCGACAACCCCTGCGCCACCAACTCGGCCATGAAACCGTGCACGGCCGCCTTGGAGCCGATGTCGATGCCCTTGGTCGGCTCATCCAAAATGATCACCTTTGGCGCGGTCGCCAGCCATTTGGCGATGACGATCTTCTGCTGGTTGCCGCCCGACAGCGTGCCGACATCCTGGCTGAGCGAGGATGCGCGCAGGTCTAGCCGCTCGGTATAGGAGCGGGCGAGCGAGAACTCTTCCGCCAGCCGCAGCAGGCCGGATTTCGACGTGCGCTTGAGTGAAGGCAGCGAGACATTCTGGAAGATCGGCAGGCCGATCACCACGCCTTGCTTGCCGCGCTCCTCCGGCACATAGACGATCCCGGCATCGATCGAATCCGCCGCCGATTTCGGCGCGATCGTCCTGCCTTCCAGGGTGATCGTGCCGGCTGAGGTGCGGGTGATGCCCGAAATCGCCTGCATCACTTCGCTGCGCCCGGCGCCGACAAGGCCGTAGAAGCCGAGGATCTCGCCCTTGTGCAGTTCGAAGCCGATGTCGTTGAATTCGGTCGGGTGCGACAGGCCGGAGACGGAAAGCACCGGCACGCCGATCTCGGCCTTACGCTGCGGGAAGATGTGGTCGACCGAACGGCCGACCATCATGCGAACGATCTGGCTCTGGCCCGCATCCTTGATCAGGCCTTCGCCAACCATCTCACCGTCCCGGAACACCGTGTAGCGGTCGGCTATGCGGTAGATCTCATCGAACTTGTGGCTGATGAACAGGATCGCCTTGCCCTCTTCCTTGAGGAACTCGATGAGCAAGAACAGCTCCTCGATCTCCTTCATCGAAAGCGCGGCGGTCGGCTCGTCCATGATGACGATCTGCGCGTCGATCGACATGGCGCGCGCCACGGCGACCAGATGCTTGTTGGCGATGCCGAGATCCTTTAGCCGTGCGTCGGCGTCAATATGGCCGGCATGCATGGTGTCGAGCACTTCGCGAGCGTTCTTACGCATCGTGCGCCAGTCGATGGTGCCGAAGCGTGATCGCGGCGCATGGCCGAGAAATATGTTTTCGGCGACGGTCAGGTCGTCGAACAGAACGGTTTCCTGATGGATCGCGGTAACGCCATGGCCGAAGGCCGCATGTGCGCTGGGCAAGGTGACGGCCTGACCGTCAATGCTGATGGTGCCGGCATCGGGCTGGTAGATGCCGGTCATGATCTTGACCAGCGTTGACTTGCCGGCGCCGTTTTCGCCGATGAGTGCTGTCACCTGGCCCGGATAGAGCGCCAGGCTGACATTGTGCAGCGCGCGCACTCCGGGAAAACTCTTCGAGATACCGGACAGCGTCAGGCGTGGGGCTGAGGCCGGAGGCCCCTCCTTTGCCGTGCCGTCTTGGGCTGTCGTGTCCATATCCGTATCAAGCCCTGAAACAAGGTCCGTTTGAAGTCGCGGCGGAGCGTGAGCCCCGCCGCGTCAGCTCGAAGTGCGCCAGGATCAATAGATCTTGGAGAACTTCTCGATGTTGGACTTGTCGAACTGGAAGGGCGGAGCCATCGCAGCCGAGTTGGTGTCGTCGAGCGTGACCTTGCCGACGCGGCCGATCGACAGCGTGGCGCCGGGCTTCGCCACTTCCTTCTTCACGGCCAGATCATGGGCGAGGTAGACGGCGGAGTAGCCGAGGTCGATCGGGTTCCACAGGGCGACAGCCTGGCTGGCACCGTTGTCGATGAACTTCTTGAACTCGGACGGCAGCGCGAGGCCGGTGACATTGACCTTGCCGATCAGGTTCGCGTCGGTGACGACCTGGGCCGCGGCAACGACGCCGACGGTGGTCGGTGCGATGATCGCCTTCAGGTTCGGATAGGACTTCAGCAGGCCTTTGGCCTCGTCCGTGCTCTTGGCCGAATCGTCATCGCCATAGACGGTGGCGACCAGTTTGATCTTGGGGAACTTCTCCGGCAGCACCTTCTTGGCCGCGTCGATCCAGGCGTTCTGGTTGGTCGCGGTCGACGAGGCCGACAGGATGGCGACGTCGCCGCCTTCCGGCAGGTAGTCGGCGGCAAGCTTGATGATGGTCTCGCCGATCAGGCCGGTGTCGGACGGATTAAGGTGAAGCTGGCGGCCTTCCTTGGCAACGCCGGAATCCCACGAGATCACGGTGATGCCGCGTTCCATGGCCTTCTTCAGC
Organism: Mesorhizobium shangrilense; assembly: GCF_040537815.1. NCBI lineage: Bacteria > Pseudomonadati > Pseudomonadota > Alphaproteobacteria > Hyphomicrobiales > Phyllobacteriaceae > Mesorhizobium > Mesorhizobium shangrilense. Next base: position 3,477,978 of record NZ_JBEWSZ010000001.1, on the reverse strand, counting down.
ACCGGAACCAGCGCATCGGCGTCATTGGCCGAAATGGCGATGGCGTTGACCTTCTGGGCGATCAGCGAATTGACCACCTCGATCTGCGCCTCGGCGGTCGCCTTGGTCGGGCCGGTGTAGATGATGTCGACGTCGCCGAGTTCCTTGGCGGCTTCTTCGGCGCCCTTGTTGGCGGCATCGAAGAAGCCGTTGCCCAGCGACTTCACAACCAGCGCGATCTTGACGTTCTCGGCATAGGCGGCATTCACGAACATGGCGGCGGAAAATGCCGCCGTAACCATCAATTTCTTCAGAAAGCTCATCGTATATCCTCCCTTGAGCGTTGCATTCCATCGCCGCTGCGGGCGCGAGTCGTCTCAGGCCTGCAGTGAAGATTCTTCCTTGTTGCTTGCCGGTTTGCGGGCGACGATCAGCGTCACGCCTGCGGTCTCCAGCATCTTTGCTTCCCTGTCCTCGATGCCGTCATCGGTGATGACCGTGGCGATGCGCGACAGTCCGCACAGGATCAGGCTGGAGCGCTTGCGGAACTTCGACGAGTCGATCAGCACCACCAGCTCGTCGGCCTGGTCGATCAGCTTCTGCTCGGCCTGGATCAGCAGCGGGTCTGCTTCCATCAGGCCGAGTGGCCCGAGCCCTTGCGCACCCATGAACATGCGGCGCGCATAGAAATTGCGCGTCACGTCATTGTCGAAGGGCGACAGGATGATGTTCTGCTCGCGGTAGATGGTGCCGCCCGACAGCATGACCGTGTTCTTGGAATGCTTGAGCAGATGCTCGGCGATCGGGAACGAATTGGTGAAGATCGGCATGCGGTGGCCGGTCAGGAAATGCACCATCTGGAAGGTCGTGGTGCCGCCATTGATGATGATCGGCTCGCCATCCTTGCAAAGCTCCACGGCTTCGCGGGCAATCGCCCGTTTCTGCGAGGCATTGATCGTTTCGTTGACGGAAAAGGGCCGGCCGGCAAGGCCGATGAATTGCGGCGGCGAGATCGCCTCGGCACCGCCACGCACACGGCGAAGGCGCTTCTGGACATGCATGGCGGCGATGTCACGCCGGATCGTCGCCTCGGAAGAGTCCGTCAGGTCGACCAGTTCCTGGACCGTCACCACAGGCTTTTCCTGGATGGCGGACAGAATGATCCTGTGGCGCTCTTTCTCGTGCATGGTTCCTCCCTTGCCCAGGCATCTAGGCACCCAAAACGCGCAGTGTCAATCATTTCCGATCATATAATTTCATTGTGCAGTGCAATATGATCGATTTTGATCGTTTGTGATTGACAAGTTCGGCGCTTCCGTGGAAATTCGGGCAAAAGGGACGACGCCGTTTGCGTGTCCCACGGGAGGATATCCAAATGCTCGACAAGCGCTCCGGCACGCGCCTCGCCAATTTGTGGGACGAGGTGAAAGCCCAGGCCATGAGCGAACCGGAACGCCTCGTCTATCGTTCCAATGTTCTGGGTTCCGACAAGCGCGTCACCAACTATGGCGGCGGCAACACCTCATCCAAGATCTGGCAGAAGGATCCGCTCACCGGCGCGAGCGTCGAAGTGCTGTGGGTGAAGGGTTCGGGTGGCGACAGCGCCTCGATCAAGCTCGACGGCTTTGCCACGCTCTACATGGACAAATTGCGCGCGCTCAAAGGCCTCTATCGCGGTGTCGAGCATGAAGACGAGATGGTCGGCTTCCTGCCGCACTGCACCTTCAACCTCAACCCGCGCGCGGCCTCCATCGACACGCCGCTGCATGCCTTCGTGCCGAAGCCTTTTGTCGACCACATGCATCCCGACGCCATCATCGCCATCGCGGCGGCAAAAGATTCGAAGGCGCTCACACAGCAGATTTTCGGTGATGCGATCGGCTGGCTGCCGTGGAAGCGGCCGGGCTTCGAACTCGGCCTGTGGCTGGAGAAATTCTGTCTCGAACATCCCGCCGCCAAGGGCGTCATCCTCGAAAGCCATGGACTGTTCACTTGGGGCGATACCCCGAAGGAATGCTACGAGACGACGATCTCGGTGATCAACCAGGCGATCGACTGGTTCGAGCGCAGGTCCGAGGGCAAGCCGATCTTCGGCGGCGAGCTGGTCAAGTCGCTCGATGCGGCCCACCGTCGCGCGGTCGCCGCGAAGCTGATGCCGAGGATACGCGGCCTGATCTCGGAAAAGAGCCACAAGCTCGGCCATTTCGATGATTCCGCCGCCGTGCTCGAATTCGTCAATTCCAGGGACATGCGTGCGCTGGCGGCGCTCGGCACATCCTGCCCCGATCATTTCCTGCGCACCAAGATCCGGCCGCTGGTCATCGAGTTCGATCCGGCCAAGCCTGATGTCGATGCCGTCATTGCCCGTCTCGCTGACCACGTCGCCGCCTATCGTGTCGGCTACCAGGCTTATTACGACAGTTGCAAGCATGCGGACTCGCCCGCCATCCGCGATCCCAATGCCGTGGTCTATCTGATGCCCGGCGTCGGCATGTTCACCTTCGCCGGCGACAAGGCGACAGCGCGCATCTCCGGCGAATTCTACGTCAACGCCATCAACGTCATGCGCGGCGCCTCGACCGTCTCGTCCTATGTCGGCCTGCCCGCACAGGAGGCCTTCAATATCGAGTATTGGCTGCTCGAGGATCTGAAGCTGCAACGCATGCCCAAGCCGAAGTCGCTTGCCGGGCAGATCGCGTTGGTCACCGGCGGCGCCGGCGGCATTGGCCGTGCAACGGCCAATCGGCTGCTGCGCGAGGGCGCCTGCGTCGTGCTGGCCGATATCGACGAGGCCGCACTCAACAGCGCCAATGACGAACTGGCCAAGGCCTATGGCAAGGATTTCGTGCGTCCGGTGGTGATCAACGTGACTTCCGAGGATCAGGTCGTCTCCGGCTTTGCCGAGACGGCGGTGGAATTCGGCGGCATCGACATTCTGGTGTCGAACGCCGGTTTGGCCTCGTCGGCGCCGATCGAGGACACGACGCTGGCGCTGTGGAACAAGAACATGGACATCCTGTCCACCGGCTATTTCCTCGTTTCGCGGGAAGCGTTCCGGCTGTTCCGGGTGCAGAAGATCGGCGGCAATATCGTCTTCGTCGCCTCCAAGAATGGCCTTGCCGCATCGCCCAATGCAGCCGCCTATTGCACGGCCAAGGCCGCCGAGATTCATCTCGCCCGCTGCCTCGCGCTGGAAGGTGCTGAGGCGCAAATCCGGGTCAATGTCGTCAATCCCGATGCGGTGCTGCGTGGCTCGAAGATCTGGACCGGCGAGTGGAAGGAACAGCGCGCCGCCGCCTACAAGATGTCGACCGACGACCTGGAGGAGCACTACCGTTCGCGCTCGATGCTGAAGCGGTCGGTGTTTCCCGAGGATATCGCCGAAGCCATCTATTTCTTCGCTTCCGATATGTCGGCCAAGTCGACCGGCAACATCATCAATGTCGACGCCGGCAACGCCCAGAGCTTTACGCGATAATCGTCTGACGGCGGCGCTGCCCCTCACCCTTACCCTCTCCCCGTAAAGAACGGGGAGAGGGGTCGCCGGCGCCGGAGTGCTTCCCTTCTCCCCGTCCCCATACGGGGAGAAGGTGCCGGCAGGCGGATGAGGGGCAGCGCCGACCAAACATACTTGGGAGGAAACCGCAGTGTCCGAAACCATCATCTCCGCCGATCTCGTCGACAAGGATAATGCCGCGCGCAAGGCCGACCTCGAACGCGACTACGCCTCGCTTGGTGAGCGTCTCGACCGCCGCGGCATCGCCATCGATGCCATCCGCGACAAGGTCGAAAAATTCGCGGTTGCCATTCCCTCCTGGGGCGTCGGCACAGGCGGCACCCGCTTCGCCCGCTTTCCCGGCGCCGGCGAGCCGCGCGACATCTTCGACAAGATCGAGGACTGCGCCGTCATCCAGCAACTGACACAGGCGACGCCGACCGTCTCCTTGCACATTCCGTGGGACAAGGCCGATCCGAACCGGCTGAAACAGGCGGCCTCGCGTTTCGGCCTCGGCTTCGATGCCATGAATTCCAACACCTTTTCCGATGCCAGGGATCAGGCTCTTTCCTATAAATTCGGTTCGCTGTCGCATGCTGATGCCGCCACGCGTCGGCAAGCGGTCGAGCACAATCTCGAATGCATCGAGATCGGCAAGACGCTGGGCTCCAAGGCGCTGACGGTGTGGATCGGCGACGGCTCGAATTTCCCCGGCCAGGTCAATTTCGCCAGGGCGTTCGAGCGCTATCTCGACGCCATGAAGGAGGTCTATGCCGGGCTGCCGGCCGACTGGAAGCTGTTCACCGAGCACAAGATGTACGAGCCGGCCTTCTATTCCACCGTCGTGCAGGACTGGGGCACCAACTACATGATCGCTCAGGAGTTGGGCGACAAGGCGTTCTGCTTGGTCGACCTCGGCCACCACGCCCCCAACGTCAACATCGAGATGATCGTGTCGCGGCTGATCCAGTTCAGGAAGCTCGGCGGCTTCCACTTCAATGATTCGAAATATGGCGACGATGATCTCGATGCCGGGTCGATCGATCCCTACCGGCTGTTCCTCGTCTTCAACGAACTGGTCGATGCCGAACTGTCTGGCGCCGAAGGCTTTGATCCGGCGCACATGCTCGACCAGAGCCACAATGTCACCGATCCGATCGAAAGCCTGATGCTGTCGGCCGTCGAGGTGCAGCGCGCCTATGCGCAGGCGCTGCTGGTCGACCGCAAGGCGCTGCAAGGCTACCAGGACAGCAATGACGCCCTGATGGCAACGCAGACGCTGAAGGCGGCCTACCGCACCGATGTCGAGCCGATCCTCGCCATGGCGCGGCTGAAGACTGGCGGTGCCATCGACCCGGTCGCCGCCTACCGTGCCGCGGGCTACCGCGCCAAGGTCGCGGCGGAACGCCCGGCCGTCGCCGGCGGCTCGGGCGGCATCGTCTAGCGCCGGTTCCCTCCTGTCCCCTCGGGGAGAGGTCGGATTTGCCCCGAATTGCCCTTTGCAATTCGGCTGGCAGTCCGGGTGAGGGGGTTCTTTCTCACGCTCCTTCAATTGTCAGTGGACTCGATCATTCCAACACGGTCTTCTAAGCGTCCCCGCCCGGAGACCCGCCATGCCTCTCAACCGTCGGACGCTGATCGCCGCCAGCCTTTCCATCACCTTTGCCCTGGCTCCATTGGCGAACGTCTTCGCCGCTTCGCCAGCCCCCGCCAAGGGCGAGCACGGCATGGTGGTAACGGCCCAGCATCTGGCCTCGGAAGTCGGTGTCGAGGTTTTGAAGAAGGGCGGCAATGCCGTCGATGCCGCGGTCGCCGTCGGCTATGCGCTGGCCGTCGTCTATCCCAATGCCGGCAACATCGGCGGCGGCGGCTTCATGACCATCCGCTTCAAGGACGGCAGATCGACCTTCCTCGATTTCCGCGAGCGCGCGCCGCTGGCGGCGACAAAAACCATGTATCTCGACAAGGATGGCAACCCCGTGAGAGGCGCCAGCCTGGACGGCTATCTTGCGGTCGGCGTGCCCGGTTCCGTCGCCGGTCTCGAGATGGCGCGTGAAAAATATGGCACATTGTCCAGGCAAGATCTGATGGCGCCGGCGATCAGCTATGCCAAGGATGGGTTCGTCCTCAATCAGGGTGACGCCGCTTCTTTTGCCGGCGGCGCCGACAGGATGGCAAAGGACCCCGCGGCTGCTGCCATCTTCCTGAAACCGGATAGCAAGCCCTATGGCATCGGCGAGCGGCTGGTCCAGCCCGACCTTGCCGCTTCCTTGTCAGCCATTTCCGAAAAAGGCCCTGATGCCTTCTACAAGGGCGCCATTGCGGACGCCATCGTCAAGGCGAGCGGCGCCAAGGGCGGCATCCTGGCCAAGCAGGATTTCGAGCAATATGCGGTGCGCGAACTCAAGCCGGTGACCTGCAGCTATCGCGGCTATGAGATCACGTCCTCACCACCGCCGAGCTCCGGCGGCGTCATCATCTGCGAAATCCTCAACGTGCTGGAAGGCTATCCGCTGTCCTATCTCGGCGCCGGTTCCGCCGAGACGGTCCATGTCATGGTCGAAGCCATGCGCCATGCTTATGTCGACCGCAATTCAGCACTTGGCGATCCCGATTTCGTCGACAATCCGGTGACCAAACTGCTGGACAAGGCCTATGCCAAGGACATCCGCGCCAAGATCGATCCGTCCCGGGCCGGCGTGTCGCAGGACCTGATGCCGAGGGGCTTTGGCGAGAGCAAGGAGACGACCCACTATTCCATCATCGACAATGACGGCAACGCGGTCGCCGTCACCTACACGTTGAACGGCTCCTTTGGCGCCGGCGTCGTCGCCGATGGCACCGGCATCCTGCTCAACAACGAGATGGACGATTTCACCCAGAAGCCGGGCGTGCCCAACCTCTATGGCCTGGTGCAGGGCGAGGCCAACGCCATCCAACCGAAGAAGACACCGCTGTCATCGATGAGCCCGACCATCGTGGCCAAGGCGGGCAAGCCGTTCATGGTCATCGGCAGCCCGGGCGGCTCGCGCATCATCACCATCACGCTTGAAGCGATCGTCAACGTCATCGACCACGGCATGAACATCCAGGAGGCGATCGACGCGCCGCGCATCCATCACCAATGGCTACCCGACACGGTGTATATCGAGCCCTTTGGTCTGTCGCCGGACACCGAAAGACTGCTGGCCGGCATGGGCTATCACCTCGATCTTGGTGATTCGACCTGGGGACAGGCGGCGGGCATCCTGGTTGGCGGCAAGAGCCTGGCGGAAATCGAGAAGGGCGGCGGCGCCCGCTACAACGGCGCCATCGATAGCCGCGCCGCATCCGGCGAGGCCCTGGGGTACTAGTCCGATCCGGAAAACGGAATCCGGTTCGCGCGCGGTCAGGCGATCAGCGTGATGGTCGATGCAATCAGCATCAACGCGGCGATGCCGACGAATATCGCATAGATGCGCGGCCGATCGAGCAGAAGCGCGTTTCCGGATATCCACGCCGAGGTGGCGCCGCCAAGCGCGTAGAGGAAACCACTGCGATGTCCAAGCGTCAGCGAGGCGGCCATCAATCCGCCGATGATCAGGGCACCGAACACGATGATCACGGCGACGGCATATTTCTCGAAGTCGTTTCCTCCGATGCTCGGGCCCATCGCGTTCAAGGTTGACAGGTCATTCGGGTCGAACGGATTCGTCGACCCATATTCGTCTTGACCCACAGGCTCTCGCATCATTCATTCTCCGTAAAGCGGCAACAAACCACCAAGCCTCGCCGAGCGCAACCGCGTCACACTTTGCTGATTGCGTTCGGTAAGGTCTTCAACACTTTCTGGCGGCGACCTGCCACCGTTTTTTCACCTCGTGCCCAACCAAGCGTCGCACAACCCAGCGCGCTTGCCTCATGGCGACTCTCAGCCGGACCGTTCGAATATGGGATGTGTTCGTGGAGGAAAGATGATCTCTTGAAGATCCGCTCACTGGATTTGATGGTCGGCACGAAAGCAGGTCAACAGTTTCTGCAAGGAGCGCCTGAGGGTTTCGGCGAATTCCGCGTTGAAATCATAACTCAGCCAATCGTTCAGCATGCCTGACATAAAGCACTGAAGCGTCGTCGACGCCGTTTCGGCCGTCCACAGACCAGCCAGATCGCCATTCGCCTGCGCGGCTTCGAACCCGCGCTGGAACGTCAGGAGCATGGTTGTTGTGAAGGGACCGCTGCCAAAGCAAGGCTTCCTGCATCTCACCGATATACTCACATCGCGTGACGATAATTTGATGGACCGTCTGCGTGTGTGCGTCCGTCTCGAACAGATCGATGACGTCGAGCGCGCGTGTGCCGACGGCCTTCAGGGGGTCCGCGGCACCCTCGATCGCTTTCTCTGTCAGTGCAGCGTGCAGGGAATAAACGCGGTCGAGTATGGCCGTTCGCCTTGTTCGGCGCGCTGGTGGCAATCTGGCTGCGTGGGCTCAGCAATGACGTCTACTTCCAGATCGGCCTGGCGGCGAAGAACACCATCCTGATCGTCGAGTTCGCGGTGCTGAAGCGGCAGGAAGGTCTCAGCGCTTTCCATGCCGCTCTCGAGGCGGCGCGGCTGCGCTTCCGGCCGATCATCATGACGTCGCTGGCCTTCATCCTCGGCGTCCTGCCGCTGGCGATCAGCACCGGAGCTGGCTCGGCCAGCCGCCACTCGATCGGCACCGGCGTCATAGGCGGCATGCTCGCGGCGACCTTCCTCGCCATCTTCCTCATACCACTGTTCTTCAAGTTGATCGGCGGCCGGGAGAAGAAACAGGCTGTGGCGCGGTCCGCCGGCGAGGGCAATGAAGTGACGGCGAGTGTTTAGTTCGCATGCTGGCGCTTCCCCGCGCGGCCTTTGATGCCTATCTGTCTACAGATGACAGGCATAGAGCGGGAACAGGTGGCAGGAGTTGGCGCAACGATCGGGAAGTGCTGACCTTCCGCTGCATGGCGGCCGCGTGCCGAAATGGCTGGGCGACCGCATGACGCGCCTTGGCGCTGTCATGTGCGAGGCGATCATTCATCACTATGGCCGCGACGAACTGCTGCGCCGCCTGGCAAATCCCTTCTGGTTCCAATCGTTCGGCGCCGTCATGGGGATGGACTGGCATTCGTCAGGCATCACCACCAGCGTTGTCGGCGCCTTGAAGCGCGGTCTGTCGCCGCTTTCCGGCGAACTCGGCATTCATGTCTGTGGTGGCCGCGGCGCCCATTCGCGCAAGACGCCGCACGAACTGACGCTGATCGGCGAGCGCGTCGGGTTGGACGGGGCGGGCCTCGCCAATGCCAGTCGCCTCGTCGCCAAGGTGGACAGCGCTGCCGTGCAGGACGGCTTCGATCTCTACCTGCATGGTTTCATCGTCACCGATGACGGCAACTGGGTGGTGGTGCAGCAAGGCATGAACGGGGACAGCAAGGTGGCGCGCCGCTACCACTGGCTCTCCGAGGGCCTGAAGAGCTTTGTCGATCAGCCCCACGCCGCCATCGAGGGCGCCAACCAGGGCGAGATCGTCAATCTGACCGATCGCCGTGCCGATGCCTCGCGCCAGGGGCAGTTGGACCTGCTGCGGGATCTCGGTCCGGACCGCATCGTCAGGGAGTTGGCGACGTTGGAGCGTGGTCCGCCACCTCCGCCAGAACAGCCGCTTCTGCCTTATCTCGTGATGCCGGCGCACCACGATGTCCGCGAGAGCGATGTCGTTATGCGCCGCCTTCACGGAAACATCGCGGCGGCTGCCGACCGAGGGCCCGAGGATTTCGCCGAACTGCTGCTGGTGCCCGGTGTCGGCGCCCGCACGGTGCGCGCCCTGGCTCTGGTGGCAGAGGTCCTGCATGGCGCGCCGTGCCGTTTTTCCGACCCCGGCCGCTTCTCGCTGGCTCATGGCGGCAAGGATCGGCACCCGTTCCCGGTGCCGCTGAAAGTCTATGACGAGACGATCGGCGTGCTGAAGTCCGCCGTCCAGAAGGCCAGGCTCGGACGCGAGGAAGAGGTCGCGGCACTCCGGCGCCTTGACGACCAGTCGCGTCAGGTCGAACGCTATGCCACCGGTCCCAGCCTCAAGGAAATCATCGCCGGAGAGCTCGATCAGTCACATCTGCTCGGCGGCAGAAGCGTGTTCGGATGGGAACCGGCGCCTGAGACTGCGCCCATGATATCGAAAAAGCCCTGACCGTGCCGCTTCCGGAACCCGGTCGGCACGCCGATGGAGGCGCCAGGCTCGCCTTCATCGACGATGGCGCGTGGCTACGCGCTCCAACAGGCTATGTTTTTGCTTATCGCCAAGATGGGTAATTCTGCGGCCAATGAAATTGTAGGCATCTATTTGAGCGCCGCTGCCGCGATTTCCTATCTCACGGGAGCCGGCGGCAATTCGAACAGGGTGGCGCCGTTCTCCTGGCCCCGCTCGACATAGCCGATGATTCGAAACCATCTGGCGACGTCAGGTCCCTGGAGCCAGCTGCGCGAGCGAATGGGAAGATTGCCGGCGAGCGCCTGGATGTGGCGAATGTGCTGCTTGCAGAAGCGAACGGTCGTGGCGCGGAAGAAATCCTCCTGTGCGGCAAACAGCGTATCGGCCGCGTCGCTATTCTCATGCCAGGCGATGATCGCCACCGTCTTGTCGCCCTCGACAAGCGCATGCGCCCGGCCTTCCTTCAAGTTCATCATCAGATTGTCGTAGGCGATCTTGCTGTCCTTGCCGGCCGCGACGTACTCGTCCGACATTCGCTTGGACAGACCATGAAAGACATCCTCCAGATCCCCGAGCGTTGCTGCGCGTGCTCTCATTTCTCCTCCTGCGGCCCCGGCAGGCAGTTTGCCCTAAGGTTGGGGGATCACCAAGCAAATCAAATCCGCCGACAGCCCGATAGGAGCAAAGTCGTTTCACCCAGCGCGCCATGCAGTGACGGGCCGAGCGGCGTCCTTCAGATGCCGCCCATGCAGAGATATTTCATCTCGAGGTAATCCTCGAGGCCATGGCGGGACCCCTCCCGTCCGATGCCGGACTGCTTCATGCCACCGAAAGGCGCGGCTTCCGAGGACATACGTCCTGTGTTGATGCCCACCATGCCATATTCCAAGGCTTCGGCCACGCGCCAGACACGTTTCAGGTTGGAAGCATAGAAATAGGCGGCAAGGCCATAAATCGTGTCATTGGCGTCACGCACGACCTGATCGGCGTCTTCGAAGCGGATGATCGGAGCCAGGGGCCCAAATGTTTCTTCTCGCGCCAATGCCATTTCGCTGGAGATTTCGGTGAGGACAGTGGGCTGGAAAAAGGTCCCGTCCTTTCCAATCCTGCCGCCTCCGCACCGAATTGCACCGCCCTTCTCCAAGGCATCGGCGATGTGGGATTCGATCTTGGCGAGAGCCGCCCCGTCAATCAGCGGACCAATGGCGACGTCGGGATCAAAACCGTCACCGACCTGAAGCTGGCGAACCCGCCCGGCGAATTTGTCGACGAATTCATCATGAACGGCCGACTGGACGTAAAGGCGGTTCGCCGAAACGCAGGTCTGGCCGGCATTGCGAAACTTGGCCTGGATCGCACCGTCCACGGCAGCATCTATGTCGGCATCGTCGAAGACGATGAAAGGCGCATTGCCGCCGAGTTCCAGGCTGACCTTCTTGATCTGGTCCGAGCACTGCCGCATGAGCAGCCGCCCTACCTCGGTCGATCCGGTGAAGCTGATCTTGCGCACTTTGGGATTGTGGCAAAGCTCACGCCCTACCGCAGCGCCCTCGGAGGCGTAGACGAGGTTCACGACACCTTCGGGAAAACCTGCCTCTGCGGCCAGCGCGAACATGGCTCCGGCGACAAGCGGCGTTTGCTCGGCGGGCTTCAACACGATTGCGCAACCCGCCGCAAGCGCCGGCGAAATCTTGCGCGCCACCATGGATGCGGGAAAATTCCACGGCGTGATGGTGCCGACAACGCCGATCGGCTGCTTGATTACCAGCATGCGGCGGTCTGTCGACGGTGCCGAGATCGTCTCGCCGTATATGCGATTGGCTTCCTCAGCATACCATTGCAGATACGCCGCCGCATGCGACACTTCCGATTTGGCTTCTGCAAGCGGCTTACCCATTTCGGCGGTCAGGATCGCTGCGAGGTCGTCGGTGTGGTTGACGATCAACTGATGCCATTGCCAGAGCATTTCGCTGCGCTCCCGGGCGGTCAGCGCTGCCCATTCGGCCTGCGCGACATGGGCCTTGTCGATCGCCGTACGTGTCTCCTCGACGCCCATGTCCGGAAGTTCCGCAAGCAACTCACCGGTCGACGGATTAAGGACCTCGAATGTACGCTCGCTGACGACCAGCCCAAGGGCTGGCGCCCGGTCGATGGCGCCAAAAAGGTCGGGCGATTTCAGGTGGCGAGTCAGCGAGGGGAAGAGGGGCAAGACCGTTCTTCTTAGCAAATTGTTCGATTGGTTGAGCGCCGATGTTTAGCTCGCGAAATCGGCTTTCGCATAGGGCCTGAACCGCCAGTGGGCAGACCCAAGGTGAATTCGTGGAATGAAGGCGGACCCTTCATCATGTCGCATTCGCCCGGTATCCAAACTCGCTTTGTTCACTCTACAACGCCCCCACGCCGTATGGCAGCTTTGCGCCCGACATCGGCCGTAGAAACAGATATCGCCCTATCCCGAAAGCGGCCTGCTATCGCAGGCAACCCGAACCGTGCCGGTCAATATCGTCGGGCAAGTCGTCTCTCGAAAAACTCGAAGCCGACAGTGATCAATGCCGCCAGCAGGAAATATCCAAGTGCCGCGGCGAACAAAGGCTCGTAGACCCGAAAGGTCTGCGCGCGAACGAGGTTGGCTGCACCCATGAGTTCGAAGACCGTGATCGTCGAAGCGAGCGCCGTTCCCTTCAAAAGCAGGATATTCTGACCGCCGATCGCCGGCAGCGCCAACCTGAAAGCCTGCGGGAGAAGGACGGAAATCATGATCCGTGTTTTCGACAGGCCAAGCGACTGGCCAGCCTCACGCTGTCCTTCTGGAATGGCCTGTATCGCCCCTCTCCATATTTCGCCGCAGTAGGCCGCGGTGTTCAAGGAAAGGGTAAAAAACGCATAGAAGTCAGCGCCTCGCAATATGGGCCAGAGCGGGCTGTAGCGTATCGAAGGGACGCCGGCGAGAATCTGGCCGACGCCAAAGTAGCAGAGATAGAGCTGGACCAGGAGCGGCGTGCCGCGGAATGCGAGGATAAACGCGACCGCTGGATATCGCAGCCATCTCCTGTTGGACAACCGGGCCAAGGCAATCGGGATGGCAAGCAAATTGCCGACCACCGCGCAGCCGACGAACAGGATTATGGTGACCTGGACGCCGGCCACAAGCTGATTAGCAAGGTACACCCCAAACTCAGTCACGCTAGCTCTTCCTCCCGCCACGGACGGTGGCTGTTTCGAGGGCATGGAAAAGCATCGCTGATATCCCAGACATCACGAGGAAAATGAAGGCGATCGCGCAATAGAACATGAAGTAATCACGCGTCGCGCCGGCAGCCATTTTGCCGGCAAGAACGAGCTCGGTAAAACCGATCAGGCTGACCAGTGAGCTTTCCTTCAAGACGACCAGCCACAAATTACCAAGCCCGGGCAAAGCCAGAGGAACCATCTGCGGCACAGTCACCAGGAAGAACGTCTGGCGGCGTGTCAAACCTAGTGCATAGGCTGCCTCGACCTGACCTCGCGGGATGGCCACGATCGCTCCGCGCAAGACCTCGGTGCTGTAGCCACCTTGGACAATTCCAAGCGACAAGGTCGCGGCGACAAATCCATTGAGCTGGAATTCGGACGTCAGTCCAGCCAAACTCACAGCCCAGCGCAACGCGTCTGTCGCGCTGTAGTAGACGAGAAATATGATGAGAATATCCGGCACGGACCGGATGATTGTGGTGTAGGCGACGGCTGCAGAGACCGCTACGCGGTTCCTTGAGATCTTGGCCACCGCACCCACGAGGCCGAGTGCCAGGCCCACAAGATAGGCGCTGATCGAGATACCAAGGCTCAGGCAAGCACCGCGAAGCAATTCGTCGCCCCACCCCTGGTGTCCGAAGCCGAGCAGGGTTGTCCAGGACATGATGGGATACATAAAGCGGGTTCCAGTTCAATGAAGTGGTGCCGGCCCCTATGGAAGCCGGCACCAGGCCTGGAACAGACGATCAATCGCCGTAGATGTCGAAATCGAAATAGCGCTTGGTGATCGTGTCATATTCGCCGCTGGCGCGCACCGCCTTGAGTGCAGCATTGAGGCGGTCTCTCAGAGCGGTGTCCTCCTTGCGCAGGCCAGCGCCGTCACCGTATCCAAACATCTTCTCATGCGGCAGAGTCACCTTGATTTCATAAGCCTGGCCTTCCGGCTTCTTCAAGAAATCCTGGATCTGGATACCCGCTGCTGCCATGAGATCCACCCGCCCGGCCTGGATGTCGGCGATTTCGTCGTCGAGTGTTGGGTAGATCTTCATTTCGGCAATGCCGTTGAACTTGTCCTGCAAGTAAGTCGCCTGCAGGCTCGCACTCTGTGCCGCCACGGCAACCCCCTTGAACGTCTCTGGCTTGGTCACGTCGAATTGCCGCGTGTCGGCCTTGGCGCCGACAAGCACGTTGGGCGAATAGTAATATTTGTCGGTGAAGTCGATCACCTCCTTGCGCTTGTCCGTGATCGACATAGAGCTCCATATGACGTCGAACTTCTTGGCCAAGAGCGCGGGAATGATACCGTCCCAGGCGATATCGACGATCTCGCACTTCGCCTTCATCTCTTTGCAGACGACATTCATCAGGTCGATTTCCCAGCCTTGCCAATTGCCGCTGGCATCCTTGACCGAGAAAGGCGCGTATGGCTCGGCGGCGACACCGAAACGGATGACGTCATCGGCCGCTGAGGATGGAGTGGCGGCGCTAAAGACCGCCACGATCAATGACAAGGCGATTGCAAGCTTTTTCATGATTGTTCCCCTTTTTTGTTTCTGTGGATTTGTATCTTCCGCGATGACGATCCTGGTCGCCGAGGATCCGCCGATCTTTCGATGTCGGATGGGATCGATACGTCGATCGATTCCGACGAGCGGCCAGCAACACTGAGCATCGTGGACTGGTTCAGATATTGTCGGCGATACGGGCTTGGCCATTAGGCTCAGTCGATCTTTTTCAGCTCGGTATTTGAAAACGCTAACAGTTCAAATGCTCTCGATCTAATGCCCCTTGCCACGCGGTTCATCACCAATAGTTATGACAGTGATCAGCCTTCGAGTGACGTGATCCGGCATCAGGCTCGACCACCAAACCACCAGCGCCTGTTAATGCACACCTGTGGGGACAGCTGGGGACAGCGCGGGAATTGAACGGTTCACGGCGCCCCATTGAGCCAGGCTATGAGTTTTCAGCGATAGACCCGCTTCCACAGGAATAGGCTCGCAACTGTCCCCCAAATTTCTGATGTGGCATCGTCGACCGGCATGGCCGGCCGCCATGCTGTCGGTCGGGACTCGTTCGCACTAAGGTCGTCATATGGATAGTAGTCCTTGCCCATCGATCGAGGAGATGAGCGATAAAATCGCGTCCGGCTTGTCGCCCGTGGCAATCGTGGAAAGCTGTCTCGGGCGGATCCGCGATCTGAACGAACAAATCGGGGCGATGATCTTTGTAAATGAAGCTGGCGCCCTCCATGCCGCGCTTCAGGCCACACGCGAAATCAGATCCGGTCACCGGCGCGGCCCTCTGCATGGCGTGCCGATAGCGGTCAAAGACGTTGTCGACGTAAAGCATTGGCCGACAACGGCTGGCTCCCGTCTGTTTGAGAACCACGTTGCACCGGCGACGGCGACCTGCATTGTCAATCTTCAAGCCGCCGGCGCCATCATTATCGGGAAGACAAACCTGCACGAACTGTGCGTGGGCGGGCATGAAAACCCCTGGTACGGCAAGGTTGCCAACCCGCTTGATCCAAGCCGTGGGACGGGTGGCACGAGCAGCGGATCGGCTGCAGCGGTCGCAGCCGGCTTTTGCCCGGCCGCGGTTGGCACGGACAGCGGCGGGTCAAACCGATCTCCGGCTGCCGCGACGGGGCTGTTCGGTTACAAGCCGACGAATGGTCTGATCGCCATGGAGGGCGTCATGAGCATAGCGCCTTCGCTGGACTGCGTCGGCGTTCTTGCACGCTCGGTCAGGGACGTTCGGCTGATGACCAAGGCGCTCGCCGGAAAACGACTCAGCCCACCCGGTGGCGCGCGCAGGGAGAGAAAATCGAAGGCCTGCGTCACGATCGGCATCTGTCCCGAGCTGGTTGGCGCTGCTGTCGACACCAGCGTCGACGTTGCGATGGCTGGCCTGCTCGATCGCCCCAACGTGCGCACGATCGAGATCACCTTCGACGACAGGGAGGCGTTCATTGCGGCCGGATTGAGAATCCTGCAGTGCGAGTTCGCGAGAACCTACCGCGATATAATCGAGCAGAAGCCAGATATGGTCGGCGACGCGGTTCGCTCCTTCCTGCAGGACGGCATTCGGATCAGTGCGGACGCATATGACGGCGCCATCGAAATCCGGAACGATGTGCGAGGCCGGTTTCTGGAGAAAATCGCAGGCCTGGACGCTCTCGCCATCCCAACGGCGCCTGGATCGGCGCCTCGGCTTTCCGACGAACTCACCGAGGTGAATGGGGACATGGCGCCATGGGGAATGGCCGGCGGCCGCTTCCGGCGCTGGGCAAATATGCTCGGCATGCCGGCGTTGGCCATGCCCTTGTTGGTTCCCGACGGGCTTCCTGTGTCGGTGCAGCTTGCCAGTTCGCCAGGCCAGGATGCCGATTTGCTCGACCTCGCCGAGATGTTGACAAGCAACTGAGCTCCGTTCCGCCAAAGCGCATAAAGTTCATAACCTGCAGGAATAAACTTCCTTCGCGCGGCTCTTGGAACATGGGCGCCTTCCCATTACCCTTGGCTTCCGCAGCTCGCTGTTTCGGCACAGTGATCGAGCTGCGCAGCAAGGCGAGTGGTAATGAATCTCGGCGAAAAGGACACGGTCACAAAGGGGGCGGAGTTTACGCCGCGCGAGATCGAGGTCTTCGCCTCGGTCATGCTGCACGGGACGACCACCAAGGCGGCCGACGCGCTCGACATCACGCAGCCCGCTGTCAGCAAGATGCTCCAGCAACTCAGCGAGAAGGCGGATTTCCAGCTGTTCAGGAAAAGCCGGCAGCGGCTGATCCCTACGCCTGAGGCGCATATGCTCTATGCCGAGGTGAAGCGCGTTTTCGAGTCGGCGCGCGGCATCTCGCGGGCTGCAAGGGAGATCCGCGAATTGCGCAGCGGCAGGCTGAACATCTGCGCGCTCCCGGCTTTCGGATCCACGCTGCTGCCGTCCATTATTACGAGCTTCTCAAAACAGCATCCATCTGTGTCGATTTCCCTGGATATCCGCAGCTCCGCGACAGTGGTGCAGCGGGCAAGCCGCAATCAGCTCGACATCGGAATAGGCGTCACGGCATCGGACGACAACTCTTCAATCGTCAGGCGCGCGCTGACAGCAACTCCACCAGTGTGTGTCATGCCGGCGGGTCATCGATTGTCCGAGCTCGAAGTGGTGCAGGCGGAGGACCTCGAAGGTCTCGACTTCATCTCGATGGGCTCCGCCGATCCGATGCGCCAGCAACTCGATGCCCTTTGCGAAGAACGCGGAGTGGGACGTCTCCTGAAAGTCGAGGCCAGCCTGTCTAGCGCCTGCATCGCCCTGGTCGCGTCCGGCGCGGGTGTGAGCGTCGTCGACAGGCTTTCCGCCTGGCTGGCACGCGACCTGCCGATCGAGATCAGGGATTTCCGGCCACATCTCGATCTGAATCTGAGTGTTTACCGGCCGTGGGGCGTCATTGCATCGACAGCGGCGGACGCTTTCACCGAGCATCTCATCCAGACGACGCGAAGCTTTATGAACGGCGTGGAAGCGGGAATCACAGCCTTGGGTCCTCGCCGCCAAGCCGACAGAACTGTTTCCATTCAACGCTGAGAGTCTCTAGCGGAGTGGGA
Source organism: Mesorhizobium shangrilense (assembly GCF_040537815.1). NCBI lineage: Bacteria > Pseudomonadati > Pseudomonadota > Alphaproteobacteria > Hyphomicrobiales > Phyllobacteriaceae > Mesorhizobium > Mesorhizobium shangrilense. Next base: position 3,460,456 of record NZ_JBEWSZ010000001.1, on the reverse strand, counting down.
GGCTTTCGAACAGGCGATTGATATCCGCTTCGTCGTTGTAGACATGCGGCGACACGCGCATCTTTGTGCCTCGTAGCGTGACGTGAACACCAGCACGTTTGAGCTCCTGTGCCGCGCTCGCCGCGAGACGATCGCCGATGTCGAGGATCGAGATATGCGGTGTCGGGTGTCGCGGACGCGCGACCGGCAGCCCTCTGCTTTCCGCCTGTGACCAGACGAGTTCGTTAAGGTGACGGAGGCGTCCAAACACGCTCTCGACGGTCCATCCGCGGATGAGCTTCATTGCAGCGATCGCGATGGGCAGGACCGCGAAATCGGAGCGTTCTCCCATGTCGAACCGCCGCGCGCCGGGAAGAAAGTCGGGCACGGCAACCTTATAGAAATCGGATTTATCTCCACCCACCCTGTTCCATGAATGATGTTCGAGCGTGCGCCCTGCTTCGTGCCAACGGCGATCGGCATAGAGGAACGCGAGGCGATATGGACCGAGCAGGAACTTGTAGGTGGCGAAGACGAGAAAATCCGGCCGGACGCGACGGACATCGAAGGGCACCGCGCCAACCCACTGGGTCCCGTCGACGACAAGGCTGGCGCCTGCTGCCCGTGCGGCGGCTGCGACTGTTTCAAGGTCAATGGCCATGCCCTCGAACCAATGAACCAACGTTCCCGCGACGACCGCGATGGGGCGGCTCGAGTTGCGGATCGCCGACACGATGGCGTTGGTCCAGTCGCCATCGGCTGGTTGCGGGACAATATCGACGTGAGCACCGGAGCGCTGTGCGAGATCGTACCAGATGTATCGATGCGAGGTGTGTTCGTTCTCCATCAGAAGGATGGCCGAACCTGTCGGAACCGGAAGGTTGGCGGCAGCGATAGCCATGCCATAGCTGGTGGCGGCCACAATGGCGATGTCGTCGGCATCCGCGCCCACCATCGAGGCGGCGAGCTGCCGCGCCTCCTCCACCTCGTCATAGTAGGAGGCGATGGTCATTTTCCAGGGCTCTGCTTTCACCCTGACGCCAGCCTCGCCGGCCGCCACGGCGGCAATCGGGATCGGCGACATATATGCGGCGTCCAGATAGGCCGTGTCGCGGGGGATGGAGAAGAGATCTCGCTGGCAGTTGAGCATGTTCTCACAACCTGAAATCAATTGAGGTGCCAAGACCGGCGTTAAGGGCTGAGGTGTAGACAAGATTGGCGAGTTCGATGTCTTGGGCAGGAACGCCGAGAGACCGGAAGAGCGTGATTTGACCGTCGCCAGCTCGGCCGGGCTTGGTGCCTGCCAGCACGTCGCCGACCTCGCCGCGAATATGGTCGCCGCCGATCATGCCGGTCTCGATCGCTTCGATCAGTTCCCCCGCAGCTGCGAGCGCCATAGGCAGGTAGTCCACCCAGATCTGCGCCCTACGCACGCACTCGAGGTCCAGCTCGCGACATGAAGCCACGCTAGCGCCGACCGCATTGACGTGAACACCAGGCGGTAGCCACTCGCCGCATAGCACCGGCTTTTCGGACGATGTCGTCGTGCAGATGATGTCGGCCTCACGGACGGCGTCGCGATGTGCCTTCGCCTCGAAGCCGACGGCAGACTGTTCGTCGGCGAAGCACTGGGCTTTTACAAAGTCGCGCCCCCAGACATGGATCGCACGGATCGACCGCACCTCCGCGATGGCAGCGACGTGCCGGCGTGCCTGCTCGCCATATCCTAACACGGTCAACGTCGAGCTATCGGGCCGCGAAAGCGCCCTCGTGGCGACAGCGCTGGCCGCCGCGGTTCGCCAGGCCGTCAGTTCTCCTCCGTCGATCAAGGCTACAGGCCGTCCGTGCTCCTTGTCGAACAGGAACACGCCGCCGCGGTGAGACGAGAGGCCGTGTGCAAAATTGTCGGGAAACACTGACAGCACCTTCGCCCCAAACAGCGGCCGGTCGTCCAGCGCGGCATACATAAGCGACAGGCAACTCCCGGCCGCACCTGGAAGTTCGAGCGTGCGCCTGATCTGCTGGCGAGCCATGCCAGTCAATGTCTTGCGCAGCGCAGCCTCGGTCGTCTCAAGCACCAGCGAGAGGGTCAAAATGCCCCGGATCGCGTTCTTGTCGATCATCAGGAATTCCGGCTGGCCGTTCACCTTGCTGCCTCTTCCATTCCGCGACACCCGATGCGCCGACCTGCCCAAGCGTAGCATTGCTCTCGGAAACGATTGCGCTCGAATTTGATAACCTCGCACGAGAAGTTGCCTGTGCGGGATCATGCGCCAGCATAGGAACCACGCCGGTTCATAACTTTTGGCCATAAACGGCAGCGGCCAGTTCAATTGACGGTGATCGGCGCCCACTGCAATGTTTTCGGGCAACTCAGGGTGCTGAGCGGACCGCAATCAAGATCATAATCAAAAAGTAGGCTTGAAATGGCTAGAGAGATTATTTCCCGAATTGCTTCAACGAAATTGATGTAGCGCCGCCCGCTAATATAAATACGATTGAAAGAACTTCTGCGGACCGCCGAGATTTTCTTAACCGGCTGGCGCAACTTAATGAGAATTATCGGAGTGATCTATATGCGCGTCGTGGTTATCGGTTCCGGCATCGTCGGTAGTTCTGCCGCCTATGAATGCGCCAAGGCAGGAGCGGACGTCATCGTCCTGGAGGCTGGCAGGATAGCCGGAGGCACGTCGGCGGTAAGCTTTGCCTGGACAAATGCAACGACCAAACGTCCCAGGCCCTATTTCGATCTGAACGTCTCCGGGATGCGCGCTCATCTTGAACTCAGGCGCGACTTCGGCGCTGCTCCCTGGTTCACCCAGACCGGCAGTTTCGACTGGCGAACGGTGCCGGAGACGATGGACGATTATTTCGAGAACTTCCGCCAGATGAGGGAATGGGGCTACGGCGTTGATTGGATCGACAAGAAGCGTGTAGCCGAGATGGAGCCCGATATCGACGTCTGCGCCTTTGGCGATTGTCCAATCTCCTATTATCCGGAGGAAGGTTGGGTTGATCCTGTCCTCTATTCGGCCTGGCTTTTGCGGGCGGCGAAAGAACGCTGGGGTGCACAGGTGAAGATCGGTTTACGCGTGACCGAGATCGAGACCGACGGCGGTCGTGTACGAGCGGTTCGCACGGCCGACGGCGAACGCTACGCTACCGATGCTGTCGTGAACTGCACCGGCGGCTGGTCGAGTGAGAGGCTCGGCGATGCGCAGGGCATCCCACTTTCCTCGACGATCGGCGTGCTAGCGATCACCCCACCGATAGCGTTGACGCTTCGAAGCCAGCTACATGCCGACGATCTGGACCTCCGTCCCGACGGTGCGGGCCGTATCATGATCCACAAGGTCTCGGTGGACATGACGTTCAAGAAGCCCGAAACGCTCAGCCCTATCGGTGACGAGGCGGCAACCCTCCTGGAGGCAGCGAGCCGGGTCCTGCCTTCGCTTCGCTCGGCAGGCGTTGAAGCAATTCGGACAACCGTCCGGCCTTTCCCGGAGGATGGCTATACCTGCGCCGGCGCCATGCCGGACATCGCCGGCCACTACATGGCGGTGACGCATAGTGGGGTGACGATCGCACCGCAGCTGGGCAAGGTGGTCGCCGACGAAGTCGTGCGCGGCAAGATCCATGAGGAGATGGAGACGTTTCGTCCGCAACGTTTCTTCCAGGCCCACACGCAACGCGCCGCCGCGCATGTTTGATCCCTTCTGCAGGCTGCGGGATCTCGCGTGGCAGCCTCCTTTTGGGAAATGTATCTGGAGCCCCGCGCCATGACGAAAATCCTGAGGCTTGACAAGACCGAGCGCCTTAGCCGGATCGTCGTTCACAATGGAACCGTTTATCTTTCAGGGCTGACGGCCGACGACAAGAACACCGATACGTCCAATCAGACGAGGCAAATATTGGAAACGGCGGATACGCTTCTTGAAAGGGTTGGCGCGGACAGGTCGAAGCTGCTGTTTGCGCAGATCTGGTTGAGGGATGTCGAGGACTTCGACGCGATGAATAAGGCTTGGGTCACATGGCTCGACGGCGCGGAGCCCCCGGCGCGCGCCACCGTCGGGGCAAGCTTCGCGCTCCCCGAGATTCGCATAGAGATTCAGTTTACTGCATCGATCTGATCCGAAGCTGGCGAGTGCGTTAGACCCGTCGACCAACTCCTTTACCCTTTCGACGGGCATTAATTCTGCGCCGCAAGCCGTTGATCTCAAGCGGACGCAAAAGGCACCTTGGTAGATCAACTATTGGAAAAGCAGACTTTCTGCTTGCGGCCATGTCGGCCGTTCGATGTCGCCTGTAGGCATGACCGCTCGTGGCGTCCGACTTAGCCCATGGGCTCCGGAAAGAAACCTCAAAACGATCTCAACGATCTCGGCTTCTCACCCAACCCGGAGGTCGACTGGCAACCGAAATTTCAGCCGCAACCCGAAGTGTTCCATCGCCTCTACGCCGAACTGAGATTGTCGGCGATCGTGCCCATCAGGTTCTGCATGTCGATGCGCATCGACGGGTTGATCGCCCGCGGCCAGGTCGACAGCTTCACGCCAACGAAATCCCGCCGATGGTCGATGTAGATCATCTGCCCATAGACCCCGAGGGCGAGGATAACTGGCGCGTCGACATCGGCGATCCAGAACTGATTGCGATAGGCACCGTTGGGGCGGTCGGCGCGATAGCGCTCTGGAAATAGGCTGGCGTCGCCAGCGCGCGTCTGCGCCCCCCATTGTTCCGGCACGATTTGCCTGCCGTTCGCGCAGCCATCCTCAGCATAGACAAGTCCGAAGCGGCCGAGGTCGCGCAGGCTGGCCGACAGGCCACCATCGGCGATGGCGTATCCTTCGGGATCCACAGCGAAATTCGCGTCGGCCTCGGCGCCCATCGGCCGCCAGATCAGTTCGGAGACGAGATCCGCGAGCCTTCTTCCTGTGGCGGCCTCGATGCAAAGGCCGAGCACTTCGGTTTCCATCGACCGGTATTCGAACTCCTGGCCATGCGGGCGCGACAGGCGGCGCAGCGAGGCGACCAGTTCGCGCACGGTTCTCGGGCTTGTAGTGCCGGGCGGCGCAGCCTTCCAGCCGACCGCGATATCCATCAGGCCGATGCCGGAGACGGGGTCGGCCACGTCCTCCGGGAAGTGCACGCCGCTGGTCATGTCGAGCAACTGGCTGACGGTCGCGTCGCGATAAGCGCAGGCCGCCAGTTCCGGCACATAGGCCGCGACGGACCTGTCCAGCGGGAGACAACCCTGGTGATGAAGGATTCCGGCCAGCGCCGCCACGACCGATTTCGAGACCGACTGCGTCAGGTGCACGCTGCCGGGACGCATGCCGTTCCGATAGTCCTCCAGGACGATCCGGCCGCGATGCAGGATGAGGAAGCCGTCGGTCCATGAGCCGTCGAGCGCGGCGGCCGCGTTTACCCTGTCGCCGCGATGGTCGGTGAAGGTGAGTGCGGCGAGGTCGAGGCCGGTGTCCGCCGCCATGAGCGCCATCGGTTCTCCGCTGGCGATCGGGCCCGTGGGCAGGAAGTCGCTTATGTGCTGGTAGGTCCAGCGATTATGCGGCGCGCGGTCCCAGTTGGCCAGCGACAGGTCCTTGGGCCGGCGAAAGTGCCCGGGTTCAGGATCGCGCATCGGCCAGGATCATGTCCGCCGCCTTTTCCGCGATCATGACCACGGCGGCATGGGTGTTGCCGCGCACGATGCGCGGCATGATCGAGGCATCGACCACGCGCAGGCCGGTGATACCGTTGACACGCAGGCGTGGATCGACGACCGCGCCGGCATCGGCGCCCATCCGGCAGGTGCCGACGGCGTGGATGTCGGAGCCCGCCTTCTGGCGGATGAAGTCGAGGATCTCGTCGTCAGTCCGAACATCCTTGCCCGGCTGCAGTTCCGAGGCGACATAGGGCTTCATGGCCGGTTGCTCGGAAATTCTGCGCACCAGCCTGATGCCGAAGGTCATGGCGCGGATGTCATATTCGGTCTGGAAGAAGTTGAAGCTGATTTTCGGTGCCGCCATGGCATCGGCCGAGCGTAGCGTGACAGTGCCGCGCGCATCGGGATTGACGTGTTCGGGGCTGAAGCTGAAACCGGAGAACGGATGCGGCTTGGCGCCCTTGGCCGTGCGTTCGCCGACGCTCCAGGCCGCCATTGCCATCTGGACATCCGGGCGATCCTGCGTGTCGTCGCTGCGGGCGAAGCCGCCGACATAGATGCCGGTCTCGGCCAGGTAGCCCTTGCGGGTGAAGGCATATTGCATGCCGACGCCGATGCGCCTGACCAGGCTGTTGGCGATGTCGTTGACAGTGATCGGCCGAGTGCAACGGAACATCAATTGGATGCAGGTGTGGTCCTGCAGGTTGCGGCCGACTTCCGCAAGGTCGTGGACGCAGTCGATGCCAAGGTACTTCATAGGCGCGGCGGCGCCGATCCCGGAGACCATCAGCAGTTGCGGCGAGGCGATGGTGCCCGCCGAGACGATGATTTCGCCGGCGGTCGCGGTCCGCCTTTGCCCGCCCCGGCTGAACAACACGCCGGTGGCGACGCGATCCTCGACCACGATGCGCTCGACCCTGGCGCCGGTGACGATCCTGAGGTTGGCGCGCTTGCGTGCCGGCGCCAGATAGCCGCGCGCCGTGCTCCAGCGCCGGCCCTTGTGGATGTTCATCTGGTAGTAGCCGAAGCCGTCTTGTGCCGCGCCGTTGAAATCGTCGTTGCGCTCCAACCCGGCCTCGGCCGCCGCCGCGCAGAGCGCGTTCGGCAGTTCGTGGTCGAAGGACTGGTCGGACACTTTCAGCGGGCCGCCGACACCGTGCCAAGGACTGGCGCCACGTGACTGGTCTTCCGCCTTGCGGAAATAGGGCAGGACGTCGTCATAGGACCAGCCGTCGCAACCGGCTTTGGCCCAGTCGTCGAAGTCGCGGGCGTTGCCGCGCACATACATCATGCCGTTGATGGAGCTGGATCCGCCCAGCACCTTGCCGCGCGGCTGGTAGAGAACACGCTGCTGCAGGGCGCTCTCAGGCTCGCTCTCATACATCCAGTTGTAGCGGTGGTCGGTGAACAGCTTGGAATAGCCCATCGGCAGGTGGATCCAGGGGTTGAGGTCCCTGGGGCCGGCTTCAAGCAGCAGCACTTTCTTGCGCCCGCTTTCGCTGAGCCGCGCCGCAAGCACCGCACCGGCCGAACCGGCGCCAATGACGATGAAGTCATAGGGGCCGCCGTCCAACGGGAGGGCATTGTGGGCATCAGGCATCGTCTACAACCTCGGACACGAACGGGACTGGTATGTGGATGGCCGGCGACAGCCGCGGCAGACCATCAGCGCGGCTGTTCCTCGCCGGTGGGCGACAGATATTTGCGAAGATCGAGAAGGTCCAGCGTCAGCGCACCCTGGCGGAGCCGGTCGCGGATCGCGACTTCCTGGGCAAGGCGATTTCTTGTGCTTTCGAAGACGCGGCCGATATCGGCGCGGCCAACCGCGCAGACCCCGTCATCGTCGGCGACGACCAGGTCTCCGGGCGCGATGCCGACGCCGCCGCATTGCACCGGAGCGCCGATCGATCCGGCATGGATCTTGGTCGCACCGCGTATGGCGAGGCCTCTGGCCCAGACTGGAAAGCGCATCCTGGTCAGTTCCACCGCGTCGCGGACGAAGCCGTCCACCACCACGCCGGCAATGCCGCGGCACGCCGCTGCCTCGGCGAGTATGTCACCCAGATAGCCGCAGGCCTCGCCGTGGCCCGCCAGCACGATAACGTCGCCGGCTGCGGCTTCGGCCACCGCGCGGTGCAGCGCCAGATTGTCGCCGCGCTCGCACTGCACGCAGAAGGCCGGACCGGCGACAGCCAAGCCCGGCACCATGGCGCGCAAGGCTGGATCGAGGTCGCCGATGCGTCCATGGGCCTCGTAGACGGTGGCCGCGCCGGCGCGGGCGAAGACCTGTAGGTGCGATGCCTCAATCATCGATTTCCTCCATCAATTCTATGCGGCAGCCGGGCAGGGGTTCGAAAAAGGCGATGCGGCGATGGCCGAAGCCGCCACGGATCGTCGAGGGACCCCAGATCAGCCTGGCGCTCCAGTCGGGATTTTCGAGAATGGCAGCGAGGCTCGGCACCGCAAAGCTGGCATGCAGGAAGCCGCCGCCCGGGGGCTGGCTCTTTGCGTCATAGAGCGCGGTCTCGAAGAAATTGATGCTGATGCCGCCGAAGCGAGCCTCCAGGAACTGTTCGCCATCGATGTCGTGCATGGCCCGCTTCGACCAGCCGCCGGTGCTTTCGACCAGCGCTTCCGCTTCGGCGACGCTGCCGACGCGGAATGCGAGATTGATCAGTTTCGCCTCGCCGTCACTCATCTGCCGCCGTCCTCCTTGGTCAGGACAGGCCATATCGTCAGTCGCAATTTCGATCAACAGAAATTGTTTTATGAGAACAAAAAAAGGCAATAGCCGCGAAAATCGATCGAAACCGCTTGACAATGTGCGACTGTCTGGCTTTTCATCGGGATGTCAGGCATATATGTTGTGTTAAAAACAACAGATGCCGACCACAACAAGAATGGGAGACGATCTATGCGTGGTTCGATATTGGCTGCTGGCATCCTTGCGGCGGCGTGTGCCGGAACGGCGTTCGCCGAGGAGGCGACGCTTACGCTCAACACGCCCGGCGGCGCCGTACAGGAAGGCGGGCGGGCCGTGCTCTGGGGGCCGGCCGCCAAGAAGCTCGGCTTCCAGGTAAAAGAGGAGACGGCCGACAACGCCCTCGACGTGCTTCGGCTCGAGGTCGGTTCCAACTCGGTTAAAACCGATATCATCATCATGAGCGGCTATCAGGCGGCAATCGCCGGGTCCGAAGGCATGCTGGAGCCGATCGACTATAAGGCCGTCGATGCTTCGGGCTTCCTGCCGGGGACGGCAGCGCCCTATTGCGTGGGCATTTACGGCTACGCGGCTGTGATGGCGTGGAACACCAAGACTTATGCCAAGGAAGCGCCTTCGAGCTGGGCCGACTTCTGGAACGTCGAGAAGTTTCCGGGCAAGCGCTCGATGCGTTCGGATGCCGAGGCGCAGGTCGAGATGGCGCTGCTGGCCGACGGCGTCGCGCCCAAGGACGTCTACAAGGTGCTGGGCAGCGAAGACGGCATCAAGCGCGCCATCGCCAAGATCGCGGCGCTGAAGCCCAATATTTCCGTCTGGTGGTCGTCCGGCGCCCAGCACGGCCAGTTGATGAAGGACGGCGAGGTGGACATGACCACCGGATGGAACGGCCGTTTCCAGACCGCCAAGGAAGCCGGCGGCCCGGTGAACTACACTTATAACCAGGGCGTCTTGACCTATGACTGTTTCGCCGTGACCAAGGGCTCGACCCACAAGGCCGAGGCGATGAAGATGATCAACGAGATGTCGTCGGCGCAGTCGCAGGCCGGCCTCACCAAATACGTCTCCTACGGTCCGCTGAACCAGGGCGCCTACAAGACCGGCATCATCAGCAAGGAAGCCGAGGCCGTGCTGCCGACGAGCCCTGCCAATTCGGGCGCGATGATCGTTCAGGACATCGACTGGTGGGCTAAGAACAACGACCACGTCCAGCAGTTGTTCGAAGACATGATGACCGAGTAGGCACCGTCCTCTATGCTTCTTTCCCCGGCCTCCACCCCCAGCCAGACAGGTCATATGAGCAGTCGTTCCGCCGAATCGGTCCGCATCGAGGCCGTGTCCAAGACCTATGGCGATTTCCGCGCCCTCGACGATGTCAGCCTGGCGGTGGAGGCCGGCGAGTTCGTCGCCATTCTCGGCCCTTCGGGCTCGGGCAAGAGCACGCTGCTGATGGCGGTCGCCGGTTTCATCCGCCCCGATCGCGGGAGGATCCTGTTCGGCGACAGCGACATCGTCAGGCTTCCCGCCAACCAGCGCGGTTTCGGCGTCGTCTTCCAGAGCTACGCCCTGTTCCCGCATATGGACGTCATGGCCAATGTGACGTTTCCGCTGGAGGTTCGCGGCGTGCCCAAGGACGCGGCGCGCAAACGGGCGGCGTCCGCGCTCGACGTGGTCAAGCTTGGCGGGTACGGGGCGCGGCGAATCGGCGAACTCTCGGGCGGCCAGCGCCAGCGCGTGGCGCTGGCACGCGCCATCGTGTTCGAGCCCAAGGTGCTCCTAATGGACGAGCCATTATCGGCACTTGACAAGATCCTGCGCGAGGAGATGCAGATCGAAATCCGCGAACTGCACAACAAGCTGCAGATCACTACGCTTTACGTCACCCATGACCAGCGCGAGGCGCTGACTATCGCCGACCGTGTCGCCGTCATGGACAAGGGCAAGATCGTGCAGCTCGACAGTCCGGAAACCATCTACCGGCGGCCGGCCAACGAGTTCGTCGCGCGCTTCATCGGCGAGGCGACCATCTTGCCTCTGGCCGAAGCGCGCGGCGTTGTCTCGGGCGATCTCGGCACGGTGGCTTCCTCGGCGCGGGCGCTGATGGTGCGCAGCGAGGATTTCTGCCTCGCCAAAAGCGGCGACGAAAGCGGCTGGCTCGCTGTCGCCGGCCTGCTGCGTGGCGTCGTGTTCCAGGGCGACAGCTGGCTGCTGCAGGTCGACCTTGCCGGCGGTCAGGCCATCACGGCGCGTGCGCAGAAGCATTTCAGCGCCGAGGTCGCCGACCTTCAGGTGGGACAGCCCATCGACCTGCACGTCCGGCGCGACCGCGTGCATTTCCTGCAGGTGTAGGAGGATGTCCGCCCTGAACCCGACCGTCGCGCATTCTGCGGCGCAAGCCGACAATGATGGGCGCTTGGCGTGGGACGCCAGGCTGGAGCGCCTCGTCTCCTTCGCCTTCACCCTGCCTTGCCTGGCGGTGGTGGCGCTTTGCGTGCTGGTGCCCTGCGCTTGGCTGTTCTTCCTGTCGGCCTTCGGCACGGACGGGAATCCGAGTTTCGAGAACTACCAGCGCATCCTTGACGGGGCGAGCTATGCGCGCATCTTCGTCACGACTTTCCAGGTCGCGCTGGCGACCGTGGCGGCCTGCGTGCTGATCGGCGTGCCCTTCGCAACCTTCATCAACGGCCTGCCGCCGAGGCGCTCGGTGATCTTCCTGGCGGCGGTGCTGCTGCCGTTCTGGACCTCGTTGCTGGTGCGGGCCTATGCCTGGCTGGTGCTGCTGCAGCGCACCGGCATCGTCAATTCGATGCTGATGGGGCTTGGCATCACCAAGGCGCCGCTGGAGCTTGCGTTCAACCACTTCGCCACGGTGCTGGGCATGACCCACATCATGCTGCCGATCTTCATCCTTCCGGTGCTGGGCGCCATGCGCAACATCGATCGCGCGCTGATCCGCGCCGCGGCTAGCATGGGGGCGTCCCGGTCCTATACCTATCGCCGGATCTTCCTGCCGCTGGCCGCGCCCGGCATTGCCGCCGGTGCGATCCTCGTCTTCGTGATGAGCCTTGGCTTCTACGTCACCCCCGCCATCCTGGGCGGCGGCAACGTCAACGTCATCTCGATGCGTATCGCGCGCAGCCTTTCCAACTATTCCAACTGGGGCGCCGCCAGCGCGCTCGGCGTGCTGCTGCTGGTGTTCACGGCCTTGTTGTTCGCGCTGAGCTACGGCGTCCAGCGCGTCCTGCTTTCCCGGCAGAGGAGCTGACATGTTTGATGGGTTCGAGGAAACGCCGCTGGTCGAGCGATTGAAATGGCTGCTTGCCATTCTGCTGGTCGTGTTCTTGGCGGCGCCGTCCTTCATCGTCGTGCCGATGTCGTTCTCGTCGTCGGATTTCCTGGCGTTTCCGCCGCCGTCGCTGTCGCTGCGCTGGTACCGGTATTTCCTGGAGTCCATCACCTGGACGCAGGCGGCACGCGCCTCGCTGACCGCCGGCACGCTGACCACGCTGGTGTCCGTGCCCATCGGCATCTTCGCCGCCTATGGCGCCATGCAGCTGAGCCAACGCTGGCGGCTTCTGGTCAGCGGGCTCATTGTCCTGCCGGCGGTGATCCCCTCGATCCTCATCGCCATCGGCCTGTTCTTTGTGCTGGCCCGCATCGGCATGGTCGGCACCATGACCGGCCTGGTTCTTGGCCATGTGGCGCTTGCGATCCCGGTGGTGTTCGTGGTGATGAGCGCCGCCTTCAGCCAGTTCGATTTCAGCCAGGAACGCGCCGCGCGCAGCCTGGGCGCACGCTGGCACCAGGCCTGGCTCCGTGTCGTGCTGCCGCAGGTGGGCGGTCCGATCGTCGCGTCCGGCCTGCTCGCCTTCGTCACCTCGCTGGACGAGGTGGTGGTGGCCATGTTCGTGTCCGGGGGCAACAATGCAACTTTGCCGAAGGTGATGTTCACCGCGCTGCGCGACAAGATCGACCCGACGATCGCCGTCGTGTCGACGGTGTTGCTGGTGGTCGCGACAGTTGCGGTCATCGTCATCCTGCGCAAGGGTGCGGCGGCGCTGAGGGCCTGAGGCCGCATCGCTTCAGGTGCATTGTCGAAGCCGTCGAGAAACAATTGTTGTCTTGAGAAGACTATAAGTTCCTGAAGCGCGCTGCTCGACCGGGACCGAGGATCTGGCTCATCGCGTGCTCCTGCTGCCAGCAATTGCACCGGGCTTGACCAGGCGAGCGCCCGGAATGTTCGTTTGACAGGTGAGGGTCGACAGCCTATTCCATTGTTTGATAATCAAACTTTCGGGAGACAATGTTGGACAATCCGAACCCCGTGAATGAGGTCGAGAGTCCGGCCGGCCACATTCAGAGCCTCGAAAAGGGCCTGCGCATTCTCGACGAGATCATCGAGGCGCCGGCGCCGCTCAAGCTGTCGGACATCGTGCGGCGCTTCAACATGGATAGGGCGTCCGCCTTCCGATTTTTGCAGACGCTCGAGCATCGCGGCTTCCTGCGCAAGGACACCACGACCAAGGAGTATGACGTCGGGGGGCGCATCTACTACTGGGCGTCGCGGCTGCGCGAGAAGACGCGGCTGATCGATTCCTTCCACGACCAGCTGCAACGGCTGGCCAGCATCACCCAGCAGACCACGCATCTTGGGCTGTTCGTCAACGACAGGGTGTTGCTGGCCGATTTCGCGCTGTCGGATTCGATCATCTCGATCCGCCATTGCATCGGTGTCCTGGAGCCGCTCTACAGTTCCGCCGTGGGCAAGGCGGTGCTCGCCTTCCTGCCGCATGAGCAGCGCGAGACGCTGATCAACAACATCGAGTTCGTCCGTCTGACCGGTAATACGATCATGAACGCCGATGCGCTGCGCATCGACCTGGCGGTCACGCGCGAGCGCGGCTATGCGATCGACGCCAACGAGACGCATGAGGGGCTGACATGCGTCGCCCGCCCGATCTTCGGCAAGGACAACATTCCGGTCGCCTCGATCGGCATTACCTGCGTGACGGCGCTGGTCGGCGCGGAGCCCGGCAAGTTCGAGCATCTGATCCATTCCATCCAGGCGATGGGAAACGAGATCACCACGAACCTTGCCGTCTAGGCTGCCGCCTTGCGGTAGAGGAAGAGGGTGGCAAGCCTGTTCTGCTGTGACTGTTCCTGCTCGTTCTCCAGCCGGCGCAAAGGGGTCTCGAAGGCTGACAGGTCAAGCTGCGTGGCATCGGGATGGTCGATCTCGAACAGATTGTCCGAGGGATCGCGCACGAACATCTGCAATTCGCCCGACGGCAGCAGCCACAGGTCGGCATAGCGCGTACCTTCCTCGAAGGCGCCTCGCGCCCGCAACGCCCGGTAGGCGCCCATGAAGTCGGCCACCTCGACCGCGAAATGCTGGTAGGTGCGCACGCCGGCGGACGGACCGACCTGCTGGAGGTGAAGCTGCAAATTGCCCAGCCGCATCCAGCATACCGGGAAACCGAAATTCGGCGCCTGCACGCGCTCGCATCCGAGCACCTCGCGATAGAACGCTTCCGACTCGGCAAGATCGTAAGCGGGAATGCTGACATGGTTCAGCGTGGCTGACTGCGATTGTTGGCTCATCGTGCGCTCCTCAGGCGTGTTGCGGCTTTTGCCGGCTGAAATCGGGGCAACATCGCGCACTGATAAAAAAATATCAACGATTATTGTTCTAAAAGATACGCCATCATGAGGCCGTTTCCGCGATAGCGCTCGTAATTGGCGAATTTCGATGTCATGGCTCGGAAATTTCGGTACAATTGTTGTTCATATAGATATATGTGTCTCGCTATGAGAGGAATCAAAAGCGAGAGGGTTGCATGAGGCGGTGTCTGATCATTTCCGGGGGCTACGCGCCGCATCGTGCGTTCGAAGCCGGCGAGCGCGTCCGGTCCATGCTCGAGCAAGACGGATTTGCCGTGACGCACAGCGAAACGCTCGATGCCTATGACGGGGAAGACCTCGCCGGCTATGACCTCATAGTGCCGAATTGGACGGTGGGCCGGATGAGCGTCGACACCTCGAAGCGGCTTTGGTTGGCGATCTGGTCGGGCGTTGGGCTCGGCGGCTTTCATGGCGGCATGGCCGATGGCTTCCGCGACAACGACCGCTTCCGCTACATGGTCGGCGGCGCCTATGTGTCCGAGCCCGGCGGAATAACGCGGTACACGGTTGAGAATGCGCGCCCGGACGATCCGATCATGGTTGGTATTTCCGACTTCGAATATCATTCGGAGCAGTACTACATGCATGTCGATCCGGCCAACGAGGTGCTGGCGACCACCCGCTTCACCGGCGAGGACTATCCCTGGATCGAAGGCGTCGTGATGCCGACGGTGTGGAAGAAGCCGTTCGGCAGCGGCCGGGTCTTCTTCAGCGCGCTTGGCCACGTGCCCGAGGAATTCGACAACCAGTCCATGAGTACTATCTTACGGCGGGGGCTGAATTGGGCTAGCCGCACGAAGTCTCGGCTTTAGATGGAACTTTCATTTGCGCGGCGCTGAAGACGGGAATGCCCGCTTCAGGCGCAGAACGGTTATGCCGGTACCTTCGCAACCTTGGTGATCGGAGCGTAGAAGCGGCGTTCGTGTCTAACTGACGATAGGACAATCGAGACGTTCTTGAGGGCGGACCGTAGGGAACCGGAAGAAACCACGTCTACGCCATAGCACTCCTGAATCGCTAAACCGGATACCCGTGCCTTGTTGATCAGAGCGTTTCGAGCGCCACCTGCCTTGCTATCGTGACCGCATGAGATCGGGCCTGCGGCGCGCCTGACTCGAAGTCGAACTCCAGGATCAGTAACCGCGGGATGATGCTCCAGACCGCCTCGTCGTCATCAGCTACACCTTTGGCGACCAGATTGGCGCGAAAGGTTTGGGCGAAGCTGCGCATCGCGTCGCTGGCCACGCCCTTGAGCGCAAGCCGCGCGAAGAATTGAACCCCCGTCTTTGCGGTGCGGGCCCATTCGAGCACGTCCTGATAGGGGCCGGAAATCGCGAAGCTCGTGCGCTGAGTGGCGACTGCGAATAGATGGCGGTCGGTGGGCTTGCTTGCCAGTTCGCTTCGCGCGATCTGGTCAGCCCTGACCTGTACGCGAGTTCGGCCCTGCTGTGGGTCGGGCGCCGTCTCAGTAATCGCTGCCGAATTTTTGGACGAGAATGTTCAATCGAACCTCGGCGCCTGCCGTTGGGATACGTTCAGATTGCATGAGGACGACCATTCCATGCAACGCGCTCCACAGGACTTCGGCCAGAAATACTGGCTCTTGCCGATCTGGCCCAAGTGCGGTGACCAACGCATCGAAGGCGGTACGAAGGGCTGTCGGCGTTTCCTCGCTGGCGAACTTGATCTTCGTCGGCAAGACGAACATCGCCTCGTAGACAACCGGCCGCGAGCGGGCAAAATCAAGATAGGCAGCACAAACGTTGCGCAAAACGTCTGGAGCGCCGGTGACGTTCGCCGTTTCCATTTTTAATCGCGTCGCAAGTTCCTCGAATCCTCTCGTGGCCACTGCGGCCATGATGTCGGCCTTGCCCTTGAAGTGGCTGTAGAGAACCGGCTGGCTATAGTTGATTAGCTCCGCGAGACGGCGAGTGGTGACAGCGTCCCAGCCATCGGCTTCCGCCAGTTCGCGCGCTGCAGCCAGGATGAGTTCATAGCGCTCCGCACGCTGGCGCTCTTTGCGTTCCGCGATCGACATCAGACAACCCTATCGATGCACGGAATTATGTCAACGCTAGATTTCCCTTGACGCTTAATTCTAGCGCCGCTAGTATCCCTGCAACTGATAGGAGTTTCAGATGATTCAAATCGGATATGTGCTTTCGGGCCTGATCGCGGCCGCAATCATGTTCCTTGGCGCGCGCTTTTGGTGGGCGCCTGGTGCCGCATCGGCGGCCTTTGGCATTGCCGATTCACCGCCGCTATCGACCGGATTTACCGCATGGCTGTCTGTGAAGGGCACGCGAGATATCGCGTCGGGCCTTTTTGTCATCCTGCTCATGGCCAATGGCTCGCCGCGCCTGCTCGGCGAATTCATGCTCCTGGCCAGCCTCATCGCATTTGGCGACATGGCGACGGTCCTTCGGTCGCACGGAAGCAGAGCCCTCGCCTTTGGCATGCATGGCCTTACGGGGCTGGTCATTGTCGCAACCGGCGTCTGCCTCATCGTGGGTGCCAAGTGAAAACTGCCTTTTATTACTGAAAACTGGAAAGGACGAAAAATGACGACCCCAATGTCAATTGATCTCATCAAGCTCGGCCACTTGTTCGCCGAGATCATGTCCAGCCACGATGTGTCGCGCCTCGACGAAATCAAGGCGCCCAATTATGTGAACCACAATGCCTTCGCCGAACCGGGCCTGGAGGGTTCAAAGAAGGTCCTTGGGGCCATCATCGCCGGTGTGCCCGACCTCAAGGTGACCGCAGAAGATGTCTTCGTCTCGGCGGATGGCTCCCGCGTGGTCGGCCGCTACCGTTACGTGGGCACGCACACGGGAAACCTCCTCGGCTACTCCGCTACGGGCAACCCCTTCGTCATGCGTTCGATCGACATCTGGCGGGTCGAGGACGGACGCTTCGTCGAGCATTGGGACGAGCTCAATACCCTCGACGTCTTCATTCAAATGGGCGCCGTGTCGCCTCCTCGCCAACCGTCATAGCCCCGCGAAACCAATGGCCCCCGATCCCTGTAACGTCACGGCTAGGAGCGATGGGGGGCCCTACACTCCTGCTGGCCGCGATGGCGGCGCTGATCGCCATCGCGACTGGGGCGCCTGACTGAATTTCACTTAAGAGGAAACCATCATGCGAACCTTTGAGATGCGAGTGTACTCACTGCGCACTAAAGAGGCACTCGATTTCTATACCTCTACGGTCTATCCGCGCCATCTCAACAATTTTGGACTGTTCGGTGTCGAGGCCCACGGCTTATGGACCGAGAAGGACGATGTAGCACATCGGGTCTTTGTGTTGGTTTCTTACGCAGAGGGCGACGATCCTGGTGAGGTCTCGCGGCGCTACATACAAGGCCCAGAGGCTGCTAACGATGCCAGGGGCTTTGATGTCGCCGACATTCTAGGCGTCGTATCAACAATACTGATCCCGTCAGCAAGTTCTCCGCTCAAATAACGAAAAGAGAAAATAGAGAGTCAAACAGAAGAATTAGTTTCAGCTGCAGCACGACCGCTGGCGGTGTGGGCGCAGAATCAAGCGATGGTCGGAAAGCGTTTCTGGCGCCACGGCATATTGGCATCACTAGAACTTTTTCCGCCACCGCGCAGCGGGCAAAGCGTTCAGGAGCGGACATTGATCGGCGCTCGACGGCCAGCATTGCATTAGTCGCCAGCCGATTCATCATCACCTTCGAGCTTGGTCCGTAACGCCGTCATCACCCGCTTGGCTGTTTCGATCTCGCTGAGCGAGAACCCCTCTGCGAGTGTGTTGACGAGCGGGGCATATCGACCAGCCTCAGCCTATTTCTTCCAGGCGCCATAGCTTTTTGGAATGCACGCCCAAGCGTGTTGCCCTTGGCGGGAGGAGGCGCCAAAGGCTTCTCCTAGCTTGGCGTGCTGGCGGAGATCGAGGGGCTCATTGCTGTCGGCTGCAGCCGGCCAATTTTCGAAGACCTCCGGTCAAGGATTTCGGAGTCGTGATGCTGGACATGAGCGCCTTGTCGCCGCCGCGCATGGAGCGATCGACAGCGGCTTCGCGCCGGATGTCGACCGTAGAGCTAAGTCCTACTGTTCACCCAAAGCTGTCATTCGCCGCGACGAAATTCTAGAGGTGGCGTGGCCAAGCCCGTTGTGCAAAGCCCTCAGACAACAACCGATCAGAGCCTCCGCTCACCGCTCCAGGCAGATCGCCACACCCTGGCCGCCGCCTATGCAGAGCGAGGCTAGGCCCTTGCTGGCTTTGCGTCCGATCATTTCGTGAAGCAGCGTCACCACGATGCGGCAGCCGGATCCGGCCAGCGGGTGGCCGAGCGCGATGGCGCCGCCGCTGATGTTGATGATCTCCTCGTTCCAGCCCATCTCGCGGTTGACGGCGATCGCCTGCGCCGCGAAGGCTTCGTTGATCTCCATGACGTCGAGCTCGGACGGCCGCCAGCCGGCCTTCTCCAGTGCAAGGCGTGACGCCGCGACAGGGCCCAGCCCCATGTCCATCGGCTCGACACCCGCCGAAGCATAGGACGCGATGCGGGCGAGGGGCGTTAGCCCGAGTTCGATCATCCGTGTCTCCGCCATCACCATCACGGCGGCAGCACCATCGTTGAGGCCGGAGGAGTTGCCGGCCGTGATTGTCCCCTCTCGCTCGAAGACCGGCTTCAGCCGGCCAAGCCCTTCGAGCGTGGTCGAGGGGTTTGGATGCTCGTCGCGGTCGACAACGACATCGCCTTGCCTGGTCTTTACGGAGACAGGCACAACTTCATCGTCGAACCTTGCCGAGCGGATGGCGGCGTCGGCTTTCTCCTGCGAGCGCAGCGCGAAGCGGTCCTGCTCATCGCGCGTGATCTGATAGCGCCGCGCCAGCGACTCGACCGTGACGCCCATATGGACCTGATGGAAGGCGTCCCACAGCCCGTCGGTGATCATCGAATCCTTGACGACCCGGTCGCCCATGCGCACGCCACCGCGAACGCCTGGAATGAAGTGCGGCGCCGATGTCAGCGAGTCCTGTCCGCCGGCAATCACGCAATCGGCGTCGCCGCAGCGAATGGCCTGCGCCGCAAGATGGATCGACTTCTGGCCGGCGCCGCACACCTTGTTGACCGTCATGGCGGGGACGCTGACCGGCAGGCCGGCCTTGAGCGATGCCTGTCTTGCCGGGTTCTGCCCGGCGCCGCCGGTCAGCACCTGGCCCATGATCACTTCGCTGACGGCCCCTGGCGCAAGCCCGGTTTCGGCCAGCATCGCCTGAATGAGCTGCCCCCCCAGTTCCGCCGCCGAGAGGCTGGCGAGCGCGCCATTCAGCTTGCCGATCGGCGTGCGTTTGGCCGCGACGATATACACCGCATCCTGCAATTTCCCGTCCTCCACCTCCGCGGCACACAGGCTGTGTTCACCGCTTGACATTCTGGTTATAACCAATAATCTGAAAGCAACATGCAGACAAGATGACGGCTTCGTGCCGGCCTGCATTCCGGGAGGAAATTCATGTCATCCGTGCTTTGGGCGCCGGCGCCAGCCGCGTTCGAATCGTCCAATCTTGCGCGCTTTTGCAGGGCCAACGGCTTCGACCCGCGCGACTACGAAACGCTGCATCGCTGGTCGGTCAGTGACCCCGGCGCGTTCTGGCGGGCGGTGTGGGACTTTGGCCGCGTGATCGGCGATCCCGGCGCGATCTCTTTCATACGCGACGATCAGGCGCCGATGACGCAGAGCCGGTTCTTCCCTGACGCATCACTCAATCTCGCGGAAAACCTGCTGCGGGGCGACGATGATCGGGCCGCGGTCATCGAGGCCGATGAGAGTGGCCATTTCCGCACCTTCACCCTTGGCGAGTTGCGCCGGCGCGTCGCCAGGACGGCGCGAGGCCTGCGCGCGGCCGGCGTGGCGAAGGGCGATAGCGTCGGCGGCATCCTGCCCAACCGTGTCGAAGGTCTGGTGGCGCTTCTGGCGACGCTTTCGATCGGCGCCGTCTGGTCGTCCTGTTCGCCGGATTTCGGCGCCGCGGCGATCGTCGACCGTCTCGGCCAGATCGGCGTCAAGGTGCTGTTTGCAGCACCCCGCTACCGCTATGCGGGCAAGCAGCACGACATCTCCGATCGGCTCGCCGAGATTGTCGTGGCGATGCCGACTGTCACCACGCTGGTGCTGACCGGCGAACCGGGCGCAAAGCCAAACTGCGCGGCGACCTGTCTCGCGTTTGACGATTTGGGCAGCGACGGTGCGCCGGCCTTCGAACGCGTGCCCTTCGATCATCCCGCCTACGTGCTCTACACTTCGGGCACCATGGGTGCGCCAAAGGCGATCGTCCACCGCACCGGCGGCGTGCTGCTCCAGCATCTGAAGGAGCATCTGCTGCATGGCGACGTTCGCCCCGGCGACGCGATGAGTTGGTACACCAACACCGCCTGGATGATGTACCATTGGCTGATCTCGGGCCTCGCCTGCGGCGCGGCGATAGTGCTCTATGACGGCGCTCCGATCCTGAAGACCGCTGACGGCCTCGACCCCAGTCCGCTCTGGACAATGGCGGAGCGTGCACGCGTCACCCATTTCGGCACCAGCCCGAAATATCTGGCGACGCTGGCCGCCGAAGGTTACGCGCCGGGACGTCTCCACGACCTGTCCTCGTTGCGCTCCCTGCTCTCGGCCGGCGCGCCGGTTTCCCTCAGCCAGTTCGACTGGGTCTACGCACAGGTGAAGCCGGACATGATCTTTGCCTCGATCTCGGGCGGTACCGAGATCATCGGCTGTTTCCTGCTCGGGTCGCCGATCCACGCCGTTCGCCGTGGCGAGCTGACTGTCAAAGGGCTGGGCCTCGCGGTGGCTGTCATGGACGAGCGCAATGCGCAGGTCATCGGCCGGCAGGGCGACCTCGTCTGCACCGAACCGTTCCCGTCCATGCCTCTGACCTTCTGGGGCAAGGACGGCGACGCGCGTTACCATGCCACCTATTTCGCGGCACGCCCCGAAATCTGGACGCATGGCGATGTCGCGGAGATGACGGCGCACGGCTCGGGGATCATCCATGGCCGATTGGACACGACGCTGAAGCCCGGCGGCGTGCGCATCGGCACGGCCGAAATCTACGCGGCCTGCGAGACCTTCGCCGAGATCGAGGATTGCCTGGTCTTCGGCGCGCCGGTCGAAGGCGACGAGGAGATCGTGCTGTGCGTCAAGCTGAACGACGGTTTTGGGCTCACGCCCGAGCTTGCCGCGCGGATCCGCCGCGCCATCCGCGAGGGCGCTTCGCCGCGTCACGTGCCGCATCGCATCCATGCGGTGCAGGCCGTGCCTTACACGCTCAATGGCAAGCGAGTGGAAGGGGCCGCCCGCACCACGCTCGAAGGCAAGCCGGTGAAAAACATGGCTTCGCTCGCCAATCCCGCATGCCTCGAGGAGTACCGCGCGCTCGACAGGAGCAAGGCGGCATGAGCCGGGCCAAGGGAGCGATCGTCGGTATCGGCGAATTGAAACCGCAGCGCCTGACCGGCGGCGTGACGACGCTGGAAATGATCGCGGAGGTTTCGCGCCTGGCGGCGTTCGATGCCGGGCTGGAACCGTCTGACATCGATGGGCTACTGATCGGGCCGCAGGTCGGCGAGACGCCGCAGCATGTTCCGGCAACCATTGCCGAATATCTCGGGTTGGCACCGACGATGGCCAACGTCGTAGACCTCGGCGGCGCTTCGGGAGCAGGGATGGTCTGGCGCGCGGCGGCGGCAATCGAGGCCGGCATGTGCGAGACAGTGTTGTGCGTGCTTGCCAATAACCGCGAAGAGGTTGCGCCGCGCTCGCTCAACCGCAATCCGATCCGCGAGTTCGACGTGCCATTCGGCGCCTCGGGCGCCAATATTTCCTATGCGCTGCTGATGCAGGCGCATATGGCGCAATATAACTCGACCGCGAGGGATTTCGCTCTGATCGCCGCGACGGCGCGGGCCAACGCACAGCTCAACCCCGACGCGATCTTCTTCGGCAAGCCAGCGGATGTGGAGGCGGTGCTGGCCTCGCCGATGATCGCCTCGCCACTGCATCTCTATGAAATCGTCATGCCGGTCGCCGGCGGCGAGGCGGTCGTCGTCACTTCGGCCGAACGTGCGCGCTCGCTGCCCAGAAGATCCGTGCAGCTGCTGGGGGCCGGCGAGAAGGTCACGCATCGCGCGGTCAGCCAGGCGCCAAGCCTCACCTCCGGTCCGCTGAAGAGCGCCATGGCGCGGGCCTTCGCCCAGTCCGGCACCGACGCCAATGAGATGGACCTCCTGTCGCTCTACGACTGCTATACGATCATGGTCGCCACGACGATCGAGGATGCCGGGCTCTGTGGACCCGGCCAGTTCGGCGCGTGGCTGTGCGACCATGATCTCTCTCACCGGGGCGATAAGCCTCTCAACACCCATGGCGGCCAACTCGGCTTCGGCCAGCCGGATCTCGCCGGCGGCATGACGCATGTCGTCGAAGCGGTACGCCAGCTGCGCGGCGAGGCGGGCGAACGCCAGATCGGCAAGGCCGACCTCGCGCTGGTCACAGGCAATGGCGCGACGATGAGCGAGGCGACCGCGCTCGTGCTGGGAGCCGCCTGATGTCCGTCGATCTCAACGCATTGAAAACCCCCGGTCCGACGATCACCTCCTTGACCCGGCCATTCTGGGATGCTGCTGCCGAAGGGCGGCTGAAAATCCAGCAGTGCAAGGACTGCGGCAAGGCCGTGTTCTATCCGCGCCCGATGTGCCCGCATTGCTGGAGCAAGCGCCTGGTCTGGAAAGAGGCGTCGGGCTGGGGCCAGCTGAAATCCTTTTCAGAAGTGCACAAACCCGGCCATCCCGGCTGGCTGCCGGCGGCACCTTACGTGGTTGGGCTGGTCGAACTGGCCGAAGGGCCGACCATGCTGAGCTTCATCTTGCCGGGCA
The DNA here is from genome assembly GCF_040537815.1 of Mesorhizobium shangrilense. Classification (NCBI taxonomy): domain Bacteria; kingdom Pseudomonadati; phylum Pseudomonadota; class Alphaproteobacteria; order Hyphomicrobiales; family Phyllobacteriaceae; genus Mesorhizobium; species Mesorhizobium shangrilense. The sequence goes on along the minus strand of NZ_JBEWSZ010000001.1, from coordinate 3,437,497 downwards.
TGCGATCGCCCAGGGTAGGGGACGCGCTGTTGCTCGCGCCGACAGCCATAGGCGGCCGTGTCCTGCCGGCCTTCAAACCAGTCGAAACCGCAACAGAGGAGAAGCCGAAATGAGCACTGGGACGAAAGACGGCTGGGCAGGCGTGGTGAAGGGCCGTCCGCAAGTTGGCGCCTTTGCCGAACGCACGCGGCGCACGCGCGCCAGCGACATCGAAGCCTTCACCGACATCACCGGCGACCGCAATCCGCTGCACTATGACCGCGCGCTGGCTGAGAAATCGGTGTTTGGCAAGCTGATCGTCCAGGGCGGCGTCACCTCAGGCATCCTCAATGCGCTGGTCGCCGAGGATCTGCCGGGACCCGGCACCGTGTTCCTCGAAGTCGCCTGGAAGTTCGTCAAGGCGGTTGGCGTCGACGAGGAGATCACCGGACGCGTGGAGGTCAAGGAGGTGCGCCCCGACAAGCCGATCTGCAAGATCGAGACCAGTGTCCGCAATGCCCAGGGCGAGCTCTGTCTCAGCGGCACGGCGACGGTGTTCACCGTTCCGCTGCAAGGCGTATGAACACGGTGGGCGACAGCCGGCTTGGCGTGGCCGCCGACAGCGAACGCTGGCGCGTGTTGTCGCTGCTTTGCCTGGCGGTCGTCCTGTCGCTGACCACCTGGTTTTCGGCGACCGCCATCCTGCCCGAGCTGAAGCAGGAGCTTGCGCTCGGCTCTGGCGCCGAGGCCTGGCTAACCAATGGCGTTCAGGTCGGCTTCGTGATCGGCGCGCTGGCGGCGAGCCTGGTCAACCTTCCCGACCTGGTGCGGCTCGGCCGTCTCATGGCAGCGGCAGCATTGGTTGCCGCGCTTGCCAATGCCAGCCTGCTGTTTCACCCCGATCCGGGCAGCGCCATCGCCGCGCGCATCGTTACCGGCGCAGCACTCGCCGGCGTCTATCCCCCGGCCCTGAAGCTGGTCGCAACCTGGTTCACGCGCGACAGGGGGCTGGCGCTCGGCGCGGTCATTGGCGCGCTGACCATCGGCTCGGCGCTGCCGCATCTCTTCCGCGCCGCCTCTAGCGCGCTCGACTGGCGGCCGGTGGTCGCTGCCGCCAGCCTCGCGACGGCCATCGGCGCGCTGATGTTCCTGCTGTTTGCCAAGGAAGGGCCCTATCCCTTCGGCAAGGCGGTGTTCGAGCCGGCGCGCATCGGCCAGGTGTTTCGTGAAAAGCCGCTGCTGCTGGCCAATCTCGGCTATCTCGGCCATATGTGGGAACTCTACGCCATGTGGGCGTGGCTGCTTGCCTATACGCGCGCCGCTTTCGAGGCGCAGGCGATCGGAACAGCCGCTGCCGCTTCGCTGTCGACCTTCTTCGTGGTCGCCTCCGGCATCCTCGGCTGCCTACTCGGAGGCTATCTGTCGGACCGCATCGGCCGAACGGCGACCACAGCCGGCATGATGATCGTGTCGGGAAGCTGCGCCCTGCTGATGGGCTTTCTGTTCACCGGGCCGCTCTGGCTGTTCATGCTGGTCGCCATCGTCTGGGGCATTTCGGTGATCGGCGATTCCGCGCAGTTCTCCGCCGCCATCACCGAGCTTGCCGACCGCCGCTTTGTCGGCACGGCACTCTCGGTGCAACTCGGCGCCGGTTTCGCACTGACGGTGCTCGCCATCTGGCTGACACCGCACTTTGCCGACCTCATCGGCGGCTGGCGCTGGGCCTTCCTGCTACTGGTCCCGGGACCGGTTCTGGGGGCCGTGGCCATGCTGTGGTTGCGAAACTTGCCGGAGAGCGTGAATATGGCTGGCGGCCTCCGTTAGGGAGGACGCTGCCGCTTCTTGAGTCGCGGCAAATGATTTTGCGGCGGGACCGAATGGAACAAACGACCAGAATGCGTGGGCGTCCTCGCTACGACCAGGAAGATGCCGGAGCCGCCGAGGCGTTCCGCTCGATCGGCTCCAAGGTCAAGCTCAACCGCGACGAGGCGGCACCGCTGTGGGTGCAATTGCGCAACCAGGTCGAGGAAGCCATCAACACCGGCCTGCTGGCGGCCAATTCGCGCATCCCTTCCGAGCAGGCGCTGTGCGACTTCTTCGGCGTCTCGCGTCCGGTCGTGCGCGCCGCGATCGGCTCGCTGTCCAGCGAAGGCCGCATCATCAAGATGCCGCGCAAGGGCATGTTCGTCGCCGCACCGCGCGAGCATGTCGACTTCATGACCGCCAATCTCGGCGTGTTCGACGACCTGACGGCGAAGGGCCACAAGGTCTCGACGCGCACGCTCGAAATCTACCGCTGCCCGCCGAACGAGAAGGAATCCAGCGTCTTCGGCATTCCCGCCAATGGCAGCGTGGTCCGCATCAGCCGCGTCTACATGACCGACGGCGCGCCGATCACCATGACGCGCATCAGCCTGCCGGGACACCGGGTGCCCGGTCTCGAAAACATCCTGTCGGAAAATCAGTCGATTTTCGGCACCATCCGCGCGGTGTTCGGCCTGACGGTGAAGCGCGCCGACCGTTGGCTGCGCGCGGCTTTGCCCACCAAGGAAGAAGCCGAGCAGATGGGCGTTGCCGCCAACACCCCGCTGATCGAGATCGAGTCGATCGCCTATGACGCGGATGGTGCGGCGCTCGAATATTACGAGGCCTTCTACAACTCCTCCGTCGCCCGCATCCACATGGCGGTCGAGCAGCCGTCGGCGACGGTGAACGGTGTCGATCGCACCTGAATCACATCCGTGAAAAAGAATCCGTTTTCTGGTTATAACCAGATTGACGCACCCAGGAAGCTTCTGTAACGTCCTTGTCATGGGGTCGGGAGGAGCCTGACCCTGGAGGCATTATCAGGATCGATCGGCTTGCGACGCCGCCTTGGCGGCGAGGGGAAGATTTTGCCCGCGTGCAAGCCTGGTCCCGATGGAGGATTTGCGTGGATTACCGGTCGCAATTCGACCTGACGGGCGAAGTTGCCGTCGTCACCGGCGGCGCCAGCGGCATCGGCTTGGAGGCCGCCAAGGCGCTTGGCACTTGCGGCGCGCGCATCGTCCTTCTCGACATGAATGCCGAAGGGCTGAAAGCCGCCGCCGACGAGCTTGCGGCGGCCGGTGTCGCAAGCGTCGACGGCCGCGTGCTGGACGTCACCGATCCGCAAGCCGTCGAAGCGATGGCCGCCCGGATCGTCAGCGATTTCGGCCAGGTCGACATACTGGTCAACAGCGCCGGCATCGCCCGCCTCAACACCGCGCTCGACACATCGGACGAGGAATGGCGCCTGGTGATGGATGTCAACGTCAACGGCGTCTACTGGGTCTCGCGCGCTTTCGGCCGCTCGATGGTCGCCCGCAACAAGGGCTCGATCGTCAATCTCGGCTCGATGTCGGGCCTGATCATCAACCGTCCCCAGACCGCGCCCTCCTACATGGTGAGCAAGGGCGCCGTGCACATGATGACCAAGGCGCTCGCCGTCGAATGGGCGAAATCGGGCGTACGCGTGAACGCCCTGGCGCCGGGCTATGTCGGCACCGAGATGACGCTGAAAATGCGCGAGCGCCCCGAACTCTTCAACACCTGGATCGACATGACGCCGATGGGCCGGCTCGGCGAGCCGCACGAGATCGCTTCGGCGATCCTGTTTCTCGCCTCGCCGGCGTCGAGCTACGTCACCGGCGCGATCCTGTCGATCGATGGCGGCTACACGGCCTGGTGACGGGCCGAGCAAGGATTGGAATATCGCATGACCGTTTCGGACCTAGAGGCACGCCAGGCAATCATCGATGCCTGCCTCAAGATGAACGCGCTGGGCATCAACCAGGGCACCTCAGGCAATGTCAGCCGGCGCCATGGCGAGGGCATGCTGATCTCGCCGACCAGCACGCCTTACGATACGCTGGTGCCCGAGGACATCGTCTTCATGGCCTGGGACGGCGAGGTCGACGGGCGCCTGCCGCCGTCGAGCGAATGGCGTTTCCATCTCGACATCATGAAGGCGCGGCCCGAGGTCAACGCGGTCGTCCACGCGCATCCGACCTATTGCACGACCATCGCCATCATGGGCAGGAAGATACCGGCGATCCATTACATGGTGGCGGTCGCCGGCGGCAGCGACATTCGCTGCGCCCCTTATGCCACCTTCGGCACGGCGGAGCTTTCGGCGCATGCGGTGGAGGCGCTGCGCGACCGCAAGGCCTGCCTGCTCGCACAGCACGGCATGATCGCGGTCGGTTCCAGCCTCAGCCAGGCGATGTGGCTGGCGGTCGAGGTTGAAACGCTGGCGCGGCAGTATCACGGCGCCCTGCAGATCGGCGAGCCGCCGATCCTGTCCGAGGAGGAGATCGAAAACGTCATCAAGCGCATGGCCAGCTACGGCCTGCGCGACAAGGAGGCTGCTGCCTGAGCGGCGGCCATCTGACACAATCCTCCGGGAAGGCCCGGAGCGATCAACAAGGGAGGAAATGAAATGACCGGATCCATGAAAGGCCTCGTCAAGGCGCTTGCTTTGGGATTGGCGGCGGCTTGCAGCCTGGCTGCCATCTCAGGCGCAAGTGCCGAGGAACTGTCGCTCAAGGGCAAGCGCATCGGCGTGTCCGCTATCGGCACCGACCACTATTGGGACCTGATGGCGTTCAAGGGCATCCAGGACCGTGTCAAGGAACTCGGCGGCGAAGTGATCGCGCTCGACGCCGGCCGCAAGGACCAGCAGCAGATCGCGCAACTGCAGACGCTCATCGCACAGAAGCCCGACGCCATCATCGAGCAGCTCGGCAATCTCGAAGTGCTGAACCCGTGGCTGCAGAAGATCCGCGATGCCGGCATCCCGCTGTTCACGGTCGACACCGCGACGCCGCACGCCATCAACAACACCACGTCCAACAACTACAACATCGGCGCCGAGATCGCGCTGCAGATGGTCGCCGACATGGGCGGCAAGGGCAATGTGCTGGTCTTCAACGGCTTCTACAGCGTGCCGGTCTGCAAGATCCGCTACGACCAGCTGAAATATGTGCTGACTTCGTTCCCGGATGTGAAGATCGTCGAGCCGGAACTGCGCGACGTCATCCCGAACACCGTGCAGAGCGCCTATTCCAACGTGACGGACATGCTGACCAAGTCGCCCGAGAAGGGCTCGATCGGCGCGGTGTGGGCCTGCTGGGACGTGCCGCAGATCGGCGCCACGCAGGCGGTCGAGGCCGCCGGCCGCAACGAGGTCAAGACCTACGGCATCGACGGCAGCCCGGAAGTCATCAAGATGGTGATGGATCCGAAGTCGTCGGCAGGCGCAGTGGCCGCGCAGCAGCCCTATGAGATCGGCAAGACATCGGTTGACAATGCTGCCAGATATCTTGCCGGCCAGAAGGTTGCGCCCTTCACCTTCGTGCCCGCGGTGCTGATCAACAAGGAAAATGCCGCCGAAAAAGGAAAGCTGTTCCTCGACGCCGCCGAAAAGGCAGGCGTTAAATAGGCGGAACGAAACAGCGGGCAGCCATCCCAGGGAAATGGCCGCCCGCCACCATCAACCAGGATTGACGGCCATGCAGACAGCAAAGCGTGAAATTGCTGTATCGATGACGGACATATCGAAGCGGTTCGGTCCGGTGCGGGCGCTGGAGAACGCGAACCTCGAGGTCGCGCGCGGCTCGATCCTCGGCCTTGTCGGCCAGAACGGCGCTGGCAAGTCGACGATCATCAAGGTGCTGGCCGGCATCATCAGGCCGGACAGCGGCACCATCGTCATCAATGGCGAGACCGTGACCTCGCTGTCGCCGGCATCGGTGGAAAAGCTCGGCGTGCATTTCATCCATCAGGACAGGCTGCTGGTGCCGACCGCGACGGTGGGTGAGGCCGTGTTCCTCGGCCACGAAATCGGCCTCGGCCCGTTCGTCAGCCGCCGGGGCATGGAGCGCAAGGCGGCCGATTTGTTGAAGCGGTTCTTCGGCATGGAATTGCCGGCGGGAACCCTGGTCAAGGACCTGACCACGGCACAGCAGAAAGTGGTGCAGATCACGCGGGCGCTGGCGCAGAAAGCGTCTGTGCTGGTGCTCGACGAGCCGACGGCGGCCCTTGTCAAACGCGAGGTCGACAGCCTGTTCGATGTGCTGCGCCGGCTGCGCGACGACGGCATCGCCGTGGTCTTTATTTCCCACTACATGCAGGAAATCGAAAAGCTCTGTGACCGCGTCACGGTGATGCGCAACGGCACCGATGTCGGCACGGTCGACCCGCGTGAGACATCGATCGACGAGATCATATCGATGATGATCGCCCGCGATGTCGGCGAGATGTTTCCCAAGCGTTCGGTCACGTTGGGCGCGCCGGTGCTCGAAGTCGCCAATTTGCGGCTTGGTGGCGGTTTCGAAAACATCGGCTTCAACGTTCGCGCCGGCGAGATCGTCGGCCTCACCGGCCTCCTTGGATCCGGCGCCAAGGAAATCGTGCAGTGTCTGTTCGGCCTCAAGACCGCCGATGGCGGCTCGATCAAGGTCGAGGGCAAGCAGTTGTCGCTGTCGACGCCGGTCAAGGCGGTGCGTGACGGCATAGCCATGCTGCCGGAGGATCGTCGCGCGCACGGCGTAGCGCTCGGCCTGTCGGTGCGCGAAAATATTTCGCTTGCCAGCCTGCGCCGTTATTCCAAGAACGGTCTGGTCAGCCGCGGCAGCGAGAACCAGGCTGTCGACGGCCTGATCAAGGAACTGTCGATCAAGACACCGCATCGCGACGCCCTGGTGCGCGAGCTCTCCGGCGGCAACCAGCAGAAGGTGGCGATCGCCAAATGGCTGAGCTGCCAGTCGCGCGTCTATGTTCTGGACGAGCCGACGGTGGCCGTCGATGTCGGCGCCAAGGTCGAGATCTACAATCTGTTGAACCGGCTGGCGGGCGAGGGCGCGGCGATCCTGCTTCTGTCGTCCGACCTGCTCGAACTTGTCGGCGTCTGCGACCGGGTGCTGGTCGTCTATCGCGGCCGGCTTGCCGGCACCTTCTCCGGCCCGTCGATGAACAGCGACGCGCTGCTCGCGGCTTCGTCCGGCGCCCGCTCGAACGCTGATGGAGTAGCGGCATGAGCGCGACAACTGTCCACGTCGAAGCCGGCGTGTCCGACGAAACCAGCGCCACAGGCAAAAGTGCCGGCCGGCGCTTCGCCACCCTCGTCGTGCGGCTCGGCGCCATTGCCGCCTTCGCCGCGATCATGGCCTATTTCGTCGTCTTCGCGCCGGGCTTCACCTCGACCTTCAACCTGATCAATGTCGTCGAGCAGTCGGCGATCCTGGGCGTGCTCGCCTATGGCATGACGTCCGTCATCATCGGCGGCGGCTCCGATGTCACCGAAGGCGGCATCGACCTGTCGATCGCCGCCAATATGGGGCTTTGTGCGGCCGTCTACGCGACGCTGCTGTCGATGGGCTATGGCGACTTCCTTTCGGTGCTGGCGGCCGTCGCCGTCGGCATGGTGGTCGGCGCGCTGAATGCCCTTGCCGTGGTCGGTCTCGGCATCCTGCCGCTGCTGGCGACGCTTGCCGTGCTCAACGTCGCCGCCGGCATGGAACTCACGCTCACTCAGAACACGGTCGTCGGCGCATCCTCCCCGCTGCTCGGCTTCCTGGTTTCAGGCAGTTTCCTCGGCATCTCCGCGCTTGCCTGGGCGCTGATCGTCTTCTCCGCGATCATGATCGTGATCATTCACGGCACCGCCTTCGGGCTTCGGCTTTACGCGGTCGGCGGCCATCCCGAGGCCGCGCGCGCGGCCGGCCTCAGCGTCCCCTTCTATGTATCATTCACCTATGTGCTGAGCGGCTTCTGCGCGGCGGTGGCAAGCATCCTCACCGTTTCGCGGCTCTCGGCCAGCACGCCCGGCTCCGGCGAACTGCTTTTGTCGGTGCTGGCGGCGGCCTTGCTCGGCACCGTCTTTTCCCGCCGCTTCGTGCCGACCATGGGCGGCACGCTGCTCAGCGTGCTGTTCATCGGCCTGCTCGCCAACGGCTTCCAGTTGCTCAACGTCTCGAGCTACTGGGTCAACGGCGTGCAGGGCGCGTTGATCCTGCTGGTGGTCGCCATCACATCCTTTGCTCGCGGTTCGGAGGGGTCACGATGAGCGTCTCGGCCAACGACAGTCCCAAGGTGGGCCTGCGCGCCTTCCTTGCCAAATACAGCGTGCTCATCGCTTTTGCTGCGATCGTCATTTTCTTCGCGGTGGCGAGCCCGACCTTCCTGACGCCGGCGAACCTCTTCAACGTGTTGGTCAACAATGTCGTCATGCTGGCGATCGTGGCGCTCGGGCTCACCATTGTCATCTCGTCCGGCGGTATCGATCTTTCGGTCGGCGTGTCCGTCGACATGGCGAGCATGGTCTTCGTGATGCTCTTGGCTGCCGGTTACAGCGGCGTGGTCGGCGTCGGTGGCGGCCTGGGTGCTGCCCTGGTCGTCGGCATCCTCAACGCCATCCTCATCACCAGGCTCAACATCAGTCCGTTCCTGGCAACACTTGGCGTGCTGTTCATTGGCCAGAGCACACAGCAGCTTGCCACCAGCGGCGGCCAGCCGATCTACCTCACCAGCGGCTATGCCGCCGACCAGTTCAACGCCATCGCCCGCACCGCGCTCTTCGGCGTGCCGACACCGGTGATCGTGCTGATCGTCTCAGCCATCGCGGTCCATGTCTTGCTGCACCGCTCTGTCTTCGGCCGCTATGTGCAGGCGATGGGCGCGCAGCCGGGCGTCGCGTGGTACTCCGGCATCCGCGTACCGCGCGAACTGTCGATGGTGCATGTGCTGTGCGCGCTGCTTGCCGGCGTCACCGGTATCCTGCTGTCAGCAACGGTCAAGTCTTACGTGCCGCTCTCCGGCAACGCCTTCCTGCTCGACGCCATCGGCGCCACCTTCATCGGCACGACGCTGAGCCGTGAGCGCAAGCCCTCGGTGGTCGGCACGCTGCTCGGTGTCCTGCTGCTCGCCATCGTCAAGAACGGGTTGCTGCTCGTCGGCTGGAATTTCTACTGGCAGCAGGTCGGCATCGGCGTGCTGGTCTTCCTGGTGCTGGCCGTGAGCTTCGGCCTGCGCCGCGCTAACCATTGAGTTCGAAAGGTCAGCCAACCATGCCACAATTCGACGTCAGCTCGATCGGCTTCTATGTCCTGGACATTCTGGGACGGCCGGTGTCGCGTATCCCCGAGGGCGGCCGGGCCGACTATATCGAGGAGATCCGCATGACGGTCGCCGGCACGGCCGGCGCGACCGGCATGGATTGCGCCATCCTCGGGCTGAAGACGCGGGCCGTCACCACGCTCGGCACCGACGATATGGGGGACTGGTTCCTCGCCAAGCTGAGGAAATATGGCCTGGAGTGCGGCCTGGTGCGCCGCGACGGCAGCGTCCAGACCTCCTCCACCATCCTGCCGGTGCGGCCGAACGGTGAGCGTCCGGCATTGCATGTGCCGGGCACCGCCACCTTGTTCGAAGTCGCCGATGCCGATCTTGATGCCGCACTCGACGCCTCCGTCGTCCATGTCGGCGGCACCGGCCTGTTGAAGCGTTTCGATGGCGCGCCGACAGTCAAGCTGTTGAAGCGCGCCAAGGAGCTCGGCCGCATCACAACCTTCGATCTCATCCAGGCGACGCCGGAGACCTGGAAGCTGGTCGAGCCGTGCCTACCTTACATCGACTATTTCGTGCCTAGCATCGACGAAGCCGGCGAGATGGCGCACGACCGGGATCCGGCCCGCGTTGCCGCCTTCTTCAAGGCGAGGGGCGTGAAGAACTGCATCCTGACCCTCGGCGCCGATGGCGTGCATGTCTCGCCGCAGCATGGCGAGGATTTTCACCTGCCGGCCTTCGACGTCGAGGTCTTCGACACCACCGGCTGCGGCGATTCCTTCACCGCCGGCATCATCGTCGGCATCGTCAAGGGCTGGGACCTTAAACAGTCAGCTCGCTTCGCCAGCGCCGTCGCCGCCAAGGTGGCGATGGGGCTCGGCTCCGACGGCAAACTCGTTTCATTCGACGACACGGTCGCGGCGATGAATTCACTTCCGGTCAAGACATCAAAGGTGCAAGCAGCATGACCATTCTTCCTGAGGCCAAGGGCAAGACGGCTCTCGTCACTGGCGCCAGCCGCGGTATCGGCAGGGCGCTCGCCAAGGGGCTAGCCGACGCAGGCTTCGACGTCGCCGTCACCGACCTGCCGTCGCAGGCCGCAGAGCTTGCCGTAACCAAGGCGGAGATCGAGGCGGCCGGCGGCAAGGCCTATGTTTACACAATGGACGTCAGCAAGAAGCGCGAGATCGAGGCAACAGCGCAGGCGCTGCTCGAAGCGGCCGGCAGCATCGACGTGCTGGTCAACAATGCCGGCATCCTGAAGCCCAGCCTGCTTCAGGACCTCGACGAGGCCAGCTGGGATGCGCATTTCGACATCAACGCCAAGGGCGTGCTGATGATGTGCCAGGCCGTGCTGCCACATATGCGCGCCAGGAAATCGGGCAGGGTGATCAACATCGCCTCAATCGCCGGCCGCCAGGGCGTGCCGACGCAAGGTCACTACGCGGCGACGAAATCGGTGGTGATCACGCTCACCCGTGTGCTGGCGCAGGAGGTCGGCATGGACGGCGTCACCGTCAATGCCATCTGCCCCGGCATCATCCTGACCGAGATGGGCAAGAACAATCTCGGCAGTGAGGCGGCCATCCGCCATTGGGAAGATGTCGCAGCGCTGAAGCGTCTGGGCGCGCCGGAGGACGTCGTCGGGCCGGTGCTGTTCTTCGCGTCGGACCTGTCGGCCTTCGTCACCGGCCAGTCGCTCAACGTCGACGGCGGCATCTACTACCACTGAGGCCGGAGCGTGGCTCGCGCGATCGCCTCGCTTGAAGAGGCTGATAGAAGTGGAGGCATCCAGCCCGGGCACTCCAAAAACGGACAGCCTCCTTCCGGCCCCGCCGCCGACCGCGTAAGAGGCGGCAACCGGGAAGGGCGCGAGGCGCAACAGCGGCCAGAATTTTCCGTCCCGCGAAGCTTGAATGCGCATAGCGCCCCCGGCAAGCGTCACCCGGATGTGGAAGTCCTCCAGTTCCTTGAAGGGCTGCGAAACCGACCAGTCGGACTTGCCGTCGGTGATGACGGTGCTGAGGAAGAGTTCGCCATCGGTGAACTCCACGCCGGTCTTGACCCAGCGTTTCTCGTCGATACGAACCATGAGGCCTGCTTGATCACAGGGTACGAAATTCGCCCTGGATGCGAATCCTGGCGGTGAAGTCGTCAGTCGCCGGAAAGCCGAGGAAATGACCGCTGTCCCGGGTGAAATTGTAGTGGGTTTCTCGCCAGAAATCGGTCTTGGCATCAGTGGTCATGGTGAGGCTCGCATCCTCCGCCAACCAGCCTGCCGGCTGGTCCGAGTTATGGCTCTTGATCTAAGCAACGCATGTCGCCCAAAAGTGGCTCCGGGTTTTTTGGGAGAACGACATGCATAAAGCCATAAATCTAAAGCGCGCCGCCTGATTCTGTTCAAACGCACTGCGTTTCAGGAGAGCTTTCGCAGCAGGAAGTCGAAAAACCTTTCGTCATCTGCCCGTGACACATTTATCCGGATGCCTGCCGCCATTGGACTCTGTTTGTCGATGCAGAAGACGCTTCCAGGCGCTATGAAAATGCTCTCCTTGGCGCCCAGTCGGGCGAGTTCTATGTCGTCGATGCCTCCGGGCAGCATGAGATAGAGGTAGTAGCCACCGCCGTTGCCGGCGAAGATCGAGTAACCATTCCGGCTGAGGGCTGAATGCACGCGAGTTGCTGCCGTCTCGATGCGTTGGGCAAGGCGCTTGAGGTGGCGATCATAGTGGCCTTCGGATGTCAGGCGGTGAAGGAGCCGTTCGACGTGGCCAGAACTGTTCACTGTTGTCAGCATCTTCAGTTCTGCAAGTGCAGCGACCTTGTCGGTGCGGCCTGCGATATGGCCTGATCTCAAGCTCGCGGATAGGGTCTTGGAAAAGGTGCCGATCGAAATCACGTGGTTGAGTTGGTCGAGCGTTGCAAGCCGATTGGGTGGAACCAGCGAGAGATCCGCGAAGGGATCGTCCTCAATGATGGTGACGTTATGCCTCGCTGCGACGGTGAGAATTGAATGAGCGACCGATAGGCTAATGGAGCCGCCGGTTGGATTATGGCCAATTGACTGCGTGAAGAACAGTTTTGGCCGCTCCGCGGAAACCTTCTCCGCAAAGTCTTCGATATCCGGTCCGTCAGGCAGGCGCCGGACGCCAATGACTCGGACCTGCGCCAGTTTGAGCTTGGCGAAGAGAGGGTAATATCCGGGCTCATCAACGAGCACGACGTCGCCAGGTGCCAGGAACGCCCGAACGACAAGATCGAGCGCATGATTGGCACCGAACGTGAGCAGGATTTCCTTTTCAGTCGCTTGAATGTGTTGGTTCACCAGGCGTCGCGCAATCTGCTGCCGCAAAGGCGGAAAGCCCCAGGCGGACCCGTAGGCGTCCGCTCCCGGGGAAGGGCCGCGACCGAACAACCCAAGATGACGCCTTATCTCGGACTCCTCGGTCCATGCCGGGGGCGGGCGGCCGTCACCAACTCGAATCTCGAAACTCTCCTCCAACTGCGCATTGAGAAGCGAAGCGATGTCGACGGCTTCTGATACGTGCTTTGGCCTCGTTCCGTTCATTTGCGCAGTCTTGCTGACCGTGAATCCGGACCGTGCCTTCGGCGTCACATGACCGGATGCCGCCAATCTGTCGTAAGCTTCGACAATGGTGTTCTTCGACACGCCGTATTCGCGGGCCGCATTCCTGATCGAAGGGAGCTTGCTTCCCGGCGCCCGGTCGCCCGCTGCAATATCCTGGACCAGCCGCGCTGCGACATTCTCCGCAAGAGTTTCACCGGATTTGCCGCTTGGATTTGTCGCCCTCAACGTCGCCTCCTATGGGTACAGATTCAGACAAATTCTTGGATCTGTACCTTTCGTGAGATGGTAACAATGATCATTCTTGTTTCAAGAAGAAAAATCGCACATCGCGTGGGAGGCGCCTGTGACCGACACAGAAAACGGCGGAACGCGTCCCGCAATAAATTCGCGCATCGAGAACCTGCGGAATCTTTCACCAGCTGAGAGACTGGGCCGGGTGGGCGATATCGTGTCGCTGACCGATGCAGAGCGCAACGCCTTCGCTCCCAACGGTCTGCCCATTATGCTTGCCGATGGCATGATAGAGAACGTGATCGGCACGTTCGAACTTCCAATCGGCGTTGCCACCAATTTTACGATCAACGGCCGAGACTACTTGATACCTATGGCCGTCGAAGAGCCTTCGGTTGTCGCCGCAGCGTCCTACATGGCCCGTCTCGCCCGCAAGAGCGGTGGCTTCCTCACCTCGAGCACCGGGCCGATCATGCGGGCACAGGTGCAAGTTCTTCAAGTGCGCGACCCGCATGGTGCGCGGGCACGCATCCTGAGGGAGCGAGAGGCGATCATTGCTGCTGCAAATGTCAAGGACAAGATCCTGATATCGCTTGGCGGAGGGTGCCGCGATGTCGAAGTCCACATCTTTGATCAGACAATTGCGGGTCCGATGGTTGTCGTTCACCTGATCGTCGATGTGCGTGATGCCATGGGCGCAAACACGGTCAACACGATGGCCGAAGCCGTAGCGCCGATGATCGAAGCGATAACCGGCGGCGTCGTGCGACTTCGCATTCTGTCCAACTTTGCCGATCTGCGCATCGCACGCGCAATGGTTACAGTCGCCCCCGAGACGCTGCAGACCGAAGAGTACAAGGGTGATCGTATCGCCCGCGGCATTGTCGAAGCATGTGCCCTTGCCATCGTCGACCCCTACCGCGCCGCCACCCACAACAAGGGCATCATGAACGGTATCGATCCGATCGTGGTGGCCACCGGCAACGATTGGCGGGCCATAGAAGCTGGCGCGCATGTGTGGGCTTCGCGCTCAGGGCGCTACACGTCATTGTCGACTTGGGAGCTTGATACCAAGGGTCACCTGGTTGGTACCCTGGAAATGCCCATGGCTCTGGGCCTTGTGGGTGGTGCGACAAAGACCCATCCGGCGGCCCGCGCCGCCCTCAAGATCCTCGGCGTTGAGAGTGCTCAGGAGCTTGCCGAGGTGGCGGTGGCCGTTGGACTTTCCCAGAACATGGGCGCATTGCGCGCACTGGCCACTGAGGGCATCCAGCGAGGCCACATGGCGCTGCATGCCCGCAACATCGCAATTGTAGCCGGCGCGACCGGGGACGAGATCGACAGGGTGGCGTCGACGCTGTCTGCGAACCATGACGTGCGCGTCGATCGCGCCAAGGATGTGCTCGAGCTGATCAGGGCGGAAAAGGTCTAAGATCATGCCGTACCGCGATGCTGAAAAATCACTTGCTGCCGGTCGGCGATGCGGCGGCCGGCAATGTTCAATTGCGCGATCCAAAAATCCGGGCAGATATCTCCCAGGCTTGTTTTCTGGGAGAATGACGTGACCGAAACATTTCAAAATGACGCGATTCCAACGCGGACGGGCCCTCTAAGCGGATTGACCGTTCTCGACATCACACGTGTTGTCGCCGGCCCCTTCTGCTCCATGTTGCTGGCTGACCTTGGTGCGACCGTGATCAAGGTGGAGCATCCGGACGAACCGGACTACGCTCGTACCTTCCCGCCTTTCGTCGGCGAAGAGGGAGGGGAACTCAGCGCATTTTTTTCGCAGTTCAACCGAAACAAGCTCGGAATTACGATCAATCTGAAATCCGCTGAAGGCAAGGCGCTTTTAAAAAAGCTCGTGTGCCGGGCCGACGTGCTGGTCGAGAATTTTCGACCGGGAACCATGGACAGACTGGATCTCGGTTACGAGGTGCTGAAAGCCGAAAACCCCAAGCTGATCTATACCGCGATCAGCGGTTATGGTCGCAACGGCCCAAACGCATCAAAGCCCGCCTATGACAACACCGGGCAGGCTTCAGGCGGGTTGTGGTCGATGAACGGCTACGCGGACCGGCCACCGGTTCGCGTGGGCACCATTATCGGCGACCTCGCGGCGTCCTTGTATGCTGCTATCGGCACTCTCGCCGCCCTGCGCGAGGCGGAAAAAAGCGGCCTCGGACAGGTGGTTGACGTCTCACAGCAGGACTCTGTGCTTACGCTGACGGAAAATGCCGTCGTCCGCTACACGGCGAAGAACGAGATCGCGTCACCACTCGGTAATGAACATCCCTTCGTGCGCCCCTACGGCCAGTTTCCCTGCAAGGACGGCTACGTGTTCTTCGGAGGCTACACGGACAAGTTCTGGGCAATTACCTGCACTCTCTTCGGCGAGCCGGACAAGGCGTCCGACCCTGCGATCGACACGATGGAGAAGCGCTTCGATCCGACAGTGGCGGAGACGAAGGTCAATCCGCTGCTCAACCGCTGGTTCAGCCGCTACACCAAGGCCGAACTGGAGGAAATTGCAGGCGACAAGATCCCGCTGAGCGCGATCAAGACGATTGCGGAAGTCGTCGAGGACCCGCACATCGCCGCGCGGAACATGATCGTCAAAGTTCCGATTGCCGGCAAACTTATCGGCATGTTTGGGCTGCCGATAAAGCTTTCGGGAGCGGTTGAGGCCGCGCCCCAATCGGCGCCCGCGCCAGGAGAGCACAATGAACTGATCCTCGGGAAATTGGCAGGCCTTTCTCCAGGGGAGCTGCATGCGCTCAAGGCCGGGGGAGCGATCTAGATGGGGATTGATCTTACCCAAGACGGTTACGTCGCCACTGTCCGGATCAATCGGCCCGAGAAGCTCAATGCGCTGACCTTGGCCATGTATGAGGATCTGGGCCGCGCCTTCAAGGCCGCCAAGGATGATGATGGCATTCGGGCAGTCGTCCTCGCGGGCGGCGAGCGCGCCTTCTGCGTCGGAGCCGATCTGAAGGAATCCATTCCGGCGCTTGCCGCGGATACGCTCGACATCTCCGCCTGGGACCCGGCCCATATCAAGTTTCCCGGATTCTTCAAGCCGATCATAAGCGCGATCCGGGGCATGTGCCTTGGCGGCGGCTTCGAGATCATGCTTGCGACCGATATCCGGATTGCGGCGCATGACGCCATTTTCCAACTGCCCGAAGCGACGCTCGGTTTTGTGCCTGCCGGCGGGACGCTGGTGCGCCTCGTCAGGCAGATCGGTTACGCCCACGCGATGGAGATCATGTTGACCGCGCGGCGCTTTACGGCGGCCGAAATGATCGCCAAGGGCGTGGTCAATCACGCGGTGGACGGCCAGGACGTCGAGCGTGTCGCTCTCGAAGCAGCGCACCATATTGCAAGCCTGAGCCCGACCGCCGTCCAGACGATCAAGGAAGCGGCACTCACATTGCAGGACTTGCCGCTGGCAGAGGCGTTCCGCCAGGAAGCGATACTCGGGCAGCGGACTTTCAGGAGCGACGATGCCAAGCGTGGCCTTGCCGCTTTCGCCGGAAAGGGGAAGTGACCGTGTCGAGCACCCCTCAAAACCTGGCATCGAATGTCACGCGCAAAGGCGTCGGCCATCGCATGGGCGTGACGCAGGAGCTGATCGTATTCCTCGTATCGATCGCTCTCTTCGCCTATTTCTCGATCACGCTCGACAATTTTCTCAGCCGGGACAACATCCTCAATCTGATCCGAAATGTCGCCATGCTCGGGATGCTGAGCCTCGGCATGGCTGTCGTCGTGATCGGCCGCGGTGTGGATCTTTCGCTGGTCGCGGTGATGGCCGTGTCGCTGACGTTTTCGATTGTTCTCGCCAACCAGGGCTACGCGTTTTCAACGGCTCTGGTGCTCGGTCTTGCCTTCGTCATCGTCGTCGCGATCGTCATGGGCTTTCTGATCGCCTATGTCGAAATCCCCGCGATCTTCGCAACGCTTGCTGTTTCGGCGATCGTTTATGGACTGGGGCGCGGCGTGATAGCCACGCTCGATGTCAACAATGTGCCGGACAATCTGAACTGGTTCCTGTTTCTGGGCCGCGGTAGCTTTCTTGGTATCCCGATACCGATCTGGCTTTTCGCGGTCTGTGCTGCCGCCCTCTATTTCTTTCTTCGCAGGACGGGGCTCGGACGGTTCATCTACGCTATCGGCGACAACATCTCGACTGCGCGGATCACAGGTATTCCCGTCAGGCCGGTCATCATTCTCCAATACGTGCTCTCGGGCGTGATGGCCTTCCTGGCTGGGTGCGTGACGGCGGCCTCGGTCGCCAGCATGAATATGAGGATGGTCAATTCGACACTCATCTACGATGTTCTGCTGGTGGTCATCCTGGGAGGCATCGGCCTCACTGGCGGACGGGGAGGCGTCCGCAACGTGCTGGTCGGCACGATTCTGATCGGTCTCCTGCTCAACGGCATGACGATCCTCGACATCTCCTACACCGTCCAGAACCTGGTCAAAAGCACGGTGCTGCTTGGCGCCTTGATCGTGGACGCACTTCTCAACCCTCGCGATGAACAGACTTCGCAGCAGGGAGATATCTGACGCTCAATATCATCCAACGGGAGGAAACCAACATGATGATAGTCAAGTATGCCGCAGCGGCGGTAGTGGCCGGCATTCTCTCATTTGGCGCCGCCCACGCGCAGGATGGCATGGTCGACGAATTGAGGCAGCCGACGTTTGATTCACTCGCCGGCAAGAAGGTAGTCTTCGTGCCGATGTCCATGAGTTTCGATCTGCCGGAGGGTTGGGCGGCGATCATGCAAAAGGAGGCGAAGCGGCTGGGCTACACCCTCGATATCCGCGACGCCAACTGGAGCACGGATACCGGCACGCGAGCATTGACCCAGGCGATCACCGAAAAACCCGACGTGATCGTGGTGCAGAATTTCGACGTCGCGTCCTACGCACGCACGCTGAAGAAGGCCGAGGATTCGGGGATCAAGGTCATCCAGGTCAACATGAAGTCGAGTTACCAGACGGACGCTTTTGTCGGGGCGGACTGGTATGGCATCGGCCAGTATGCGGCCAATCGCATGATCGAGAAATGCGGCAAGGCGAGCGGCAAGAGCGGCAAGATCGCGATCATCCAGGGGCCGGCGACGGCTGCGGCAAGTGTCTATCAGCTCAATGCGATCTCCGAGACGCTGAAGGGTCATGACGACATCAAGATCGTTTCCAGCCAGACCGGCGACTGGGATCAGTCGAAGGCACGCGGTATCGCACAGACTGTGATCCAGCAGAATCCCGACCTGTGCGGCATCATCGGCTTTTGGGATGTGATGGACGCTGGAACGGGCGCCGCGATCCAGGAGTCCGGAAAGGATATTTATCTGATCACATCCGGCGGCGGCAACAAGACGGCATGCCAAGGGGTGGAAAACGGAACGTTCAGGGAAGTCATCTCCTACGACGTCGAAGGCCAGGGCCGCGATCTGAACAATGCGATCAAGGTGCTGCTGCAATCGAAGGAAGCAGCAGGCGCTGTGAAGTTCGCGCTGTACACGCCAAACAAGATCATCAGCAAGGAAACGATGTCGACGACCAGCTGTTGGGATCTGGACCAGCTCAAAAAGTGATGTCCCATCAGGTCATCGCGTGTGAACGCGGTGACCTTTTCAGCAGTGTCTGCAGTTAGGGTTTTCAGATGGAAGCGATCGAGCGCCTCTACTTTCGCTATTTTCCCGAAAAGGTGCTTGGCGAAGTGCTGACCAAGCGCTGGAGCGACAACGCCGTTCCCGTGCTTGCGACGATCTTGACGATCGGATTTTTTCTCCTCCAGAATCCGCATTTCTTCACGCTGTCGAGCCTGACAGAGACGTCGCGCCAGCTGTCGGAGTTTTCGCTGGTCGTCGTCGCCATGGGCATAGTATTGCTTGCAGGTGGTCTCGATCTCTCGGTTGGCAGCGTATTTGCCCTGGCCAATATCACGGCCCTTGTTTGCATCACCTTGCTAGAATGGCCGGTCTGGGCCGCCGTGATTGCCACGCTGGCTGTTGGCGCCCTGTGCGGCGCAGTCAATGGCTTCCTGATTGGCTATCTGCGCATCCGGGCGTTCCTGACAACACTGGTTACGCTCATCATCATTCGATCGATCGTCGATATCATCCTGCTGCGTTACGCAGTTCAGATATCGGCGGTTTTCCCAGAGTCCGACCTCTGGTTCTTCATCGGAGAAGGCCAGGTCCTTGGCATTCCCTTCTCGTTCCTCGTCGCCATCGTCGTCATAGGGCTCTGGCACGTCATCCTGACCAGGGCACGCGCCGGGTGGCATATCACTGCGGTCGGCGGCAGCCGTCGGTCCGCCTACAATGCCGGCCTGCGGGTCAAGTTCACCATCTTCACCACCTATGTCTGGTCGAGCGTGCTTGCGTCATTGGCCGGCGTGTTTTTCGCGGCACGCCTTGGCAGTGCTGGATCAGATACCGGAGTCGGCCTCGAGATCGCGGCGCTGACCGCCGCCGTTCTTGGAGGCAACAGTCTGGGCGGCGGCCGTGGGTCGGTGGTAAAATCCGTACTCGGTGCGGTTGTTGTGCTCATTCTGACCGACAGCATGGTTCGCGTGGGGATCAGTGGCGGCATCAGTTCGATGATCCTCGGCATTGTTCTGCTCGCAGTGGTGGCCATCGACGTCCGTTGGCTGAAGAACCGGCACAAGCTTCTGAACAAGGTGTATGTGTCGCCCGGTTACTTCCGTCTCCCGGCTCTTCCCGAGACAGACGCAGGATCTGGAAGCCCCTACGCGCTCAACGATCGACTGAAGGACGTGTCGCTCATCGGCAAGGGCGAGATCGAAGGTCCAGAGGACGTAATTTTCGATCGCAACGACAATCTCTACTGCCCAAATAGGCACGGCGACATCGTTCGCTTCTTCGCGCCGGACTACATCAAGTGGGAGATATTCGTTCATATTGGCGGCCATCCGCTGGGCCTGGCGTTTGACGCCAACGAGAACCTGAATGTCTGTATCGGTGGCATGGGGCTCTATCAGGTTTCGCCGGATCGGCGGGTCAGAAAACTGACCGACGAGACCAAGCGGACGGTCCTTTCGGTGATCGACGATTCCCGCTTGAAGCTTGCCGACGATCTCGACATCGCACCGGATGGCCGCATCTTCTTTTCGGAGGCAACCATCCGTTACGACATGCACGACTGGGCGACAGACGCGCTGGAGAGCAGGGGCAACGGTCGCCTGATCTGCTTTGACCCACGCGACGGTTCGACCAAAACCATCCTCAGAAATTTGCAATTCCCGAACGGGGTCTGCATGGCCGGCGACGGTCAATCGTTCTTCTTCGCCGAGACTTGGGGCTGCCGTGTAAATCGATACTGGTTCGAAGGTCCCAAGAAGGGCACGTGTGAAACGACGATCCCAAATCTTCCGGGGTATCCCGACAACATCAATCGAGCCTCGGACGGCAGCTTCTGGGTGGCTCTTGTCGGCATGCGATCGCCGGCTCTCGATCTGGCGATGAGAATGCCGTCACTGCGCAAACGTATGGCCAAGCGCGTTGCCCGCGATGAATGGCTGTTCCCGAACATCAACACGGGGTGCGTGCTCAAATTCAAGCCGAACGGCGAAATCGTGGAATCCTATTGGGACCTAGGAGGCAAGAACCACCCGATGGTGACATCGATGCGCGAGCACAAGGGATATCTGTATCTCGGCGGGCTCTACAATGATCGGATAGGTCGTCTCAAGCTGCCCGGTGCCGATCCAACCTGGACGTCACAAGCCTCCTACTGGGGAGCAAACGCATGAGCATGTCTGGCCGCATCGGCAGTATCTTTGACAAATTCATGGGTGGGCGCGGCGATCATTCCATCACGGTTCCGGTCATGGACGGCGCACTCAAGCCCAACAACTACCTGGAGCGTATCGACAGCGTCTCGACAGTAGAGGCGGCGGACAATCTGACGACTGCGAGTGGGCAAGTACTACTCACGTCGGGCAATCGGCTGGTTGAACTTCACGACAACGCAAGCACCTCTGTCCGAGGCACTTACGATGCCGAGATCACCTTCTTGTCCGCATCCCCGCAGGGGGCTCTTGCCCTGGGATTGGACAAGCTTGGTATCGCGATCGTCGGTGGCCGCCATGACGGCAAGCGACTTGCCGCGAACCTGTCCGGCCAGCAGCTCAACTGTCCAACGGCCGCTGTTTTCCTGGATGAAGACACGCTGGTCGTTTGCAATGGTTCGAGCGCCCATTCGGCCCCCGAGTGGAGCCGCGATCTCCTGAATCTTGGCCGCAGCGGAAGCGTCGTGAAAATTGATCTGGGAACTGGAACTGCGAGCCTCATCAAGGGAGGACTGGGATTTCCCTCGGGCGTTGGCGTTGCGAGGGACGGCAAGCTGATCATCTCTGAAGCGTGGAAACATCGGCTTTTGGCGCTGGACGTCGGCGGTGGCGGCTTCAAAACCGTGCTTGCGGATTTGCCCGCGTACCCCGGACGGATTCAGCCAGCCAGCCAGAATGGATACTGGCTGACGATGTTTGCGGTCCGCTCCCAGCTGCAGGAATTTGTGCTGCGCGAAAACCGTTACAGGCGCGAAATGATGGAAACCATCGCGCCGGAATATTGGATCGCGCCTACGCTTTCCAGCGGACGCAGCTTCAAGGAACCGCTGCAAGCAGGCAGCGTCATACGGCTGGGCATCCACAAACCCTGGGCGCCGACACGCTCCTATGGCCTCCTGCTTCGCGTCGATGACGGCCTTCAGCCCATTTGGAGCGCCCACAGCAGAGCCGATGGCCACCGGCATGGCGTCACATCCTGTGTCGAAATCCGCGACAGGCTGCTCATCGCCTCCAAAGGCCGAGGCGAAGTCCTTGCGCTCGGTCATCTCGCGCCGACCGAGCCGGACGACCTCTCGGTTCTTGTGGGGTCCGCAGCATGACACCGATTGTCGAGCTCAAGGCCGCTACAAAGGATTTTCGCGGCAATCCCGCTTTCTCGGACGTCGACTTTCAGCTGCTGCCCGGTGAGATTCACGCGCTGCTCGGCGAGAATGGCGCCGGAAAGTCGACACTGACGAAGATCATTGCCGGCGTCTATCCGCTCAGCAGCGGCAAGATGTTCATCAATGGCCGTGAGGAGAAGCTCGCAACGCCGGCTGAGGGGCTCGCGAAAGGGATAGCCATGGTCTACCAGGAAAACAGCCTGGTTCCGTCGATGTCCGTCGCCCAGAATATTTATCTCGGAAAAGAGAAACCTCTGAACCGGCTTCGTGGCATTTACATTTCCGCCCAGCAATTCCTCCAGTCCCTGAACTTCCATGTCGATCCTTCAGCCATCGTGGGCTCTTTAGGCGCTGCACAGAAGCAGATGGTCGAGATCGCGCGAGCAGTGCACCACAAGGCAAAGGTAATCATCTTCGACGAGCCGACGGCGACCCTCACGCCGGAGGAAAAGAGCTACTTCTTCAAGCTGATCAGGAAGCTGAAGGACGAGGGTGTCTCCATCATATTCATTTCGCATGCGCTTGAAGAGGCGCTCATGGTTGCGGATCGGATTACAATCCTGAGAGATGGCAGGCTGGTGGCCTCGGACAAGGCCGCCGCGTTCGATCGTCAGATGATCATCCAGGCGATGGTCGGTCGAACAATGACAGATGAGATCTACAGTAATGCCTCGCGCATGCGCGCCCCGAGGCCGCGTGGCACAAAAGTGCTCTCGGTGGAGAATCTCTCGATGGGCAACATGGTGCGTAACACATCGTTTTCGCTGTATGCGGGGCAGGTGACCGGGATTTTCGGTTTGGTCGGCTCCGGCCGGACCGAAACGCTGAAAGTGGTGTGCGGGGTACTGAAACGCGATTTCTTTCATGGGGGAGAGGTCAAGATCGATGGCCAATCCAGGCGCTATCTGGTGCCCGCGCCGGCCGTGCGTGACGGCGTTGTCTATGTGACCGAAGAGCGAAAGGCAGAAGGCTTCTTCGAGACGATGAGCATTGCCGAGAACATCTATATAGGCCAGCTCGGCGGACAATCCTTTGGCGGTTTCAACATCGTATCGATGAAGCAGGCACGGTCCGTCGCCGAGGAGTGGCGCAAACGCCTCAATGTGCGGGCCATCGACCCGGACGCGAAAGTCATCGAACTGTCCGGCGGCAATCAGCAGAAGGTCGTGATCGCCAAGGCGCTCGTCCAGAAGCCAAGACTTGTGGTCTTCGATGAGCCGACGCGCGGCGTCGATGTCGGCGCTATCGCCGAAATCCATACCTTCATAAACCAGCTTGCCGACCAGGGGATCGCGGTCGCGGTGATCTCGTCCTACCTGCCGGAGATACTCAGCCTTTCCGACCGCATCCTCATTGCCCGCCAGGGCAAGATCGTCGAGGAAATGGACCGCCGGATTGCCACGGAAGAAACGATCATGTACGCGGCCGTCCATTAATGAGCGGCGATCGCAAGGTCACGATTGTCGAAGTGGGTCCTCGTGACGGCCTGCAAAATGAGAAAAACATCGTCTCGACCGAGGATAAGCTTAAGCTCATCCGTCTGCTGGCAGATGCGGGTCTCTCTCGTATCGAGGTCACCGCGTTCGTCTCGCCAAGATGGGTGCCCCAGATGGCCGATCATGACGCGGTGATGCGGCGGACGCCGGCGCGAGAAGGCTTGATACGCTCCGTGCTGGTGCCCAACGACAAGGGTGCCATAGCCGCGATTGCCGCGGGCGCCGACGAGTTGGCCGTCTTTACCAGCGCCTCGGAGACCTTCGCGTCCAGAAACATCAACTGCACCATAGCCGAAAGCCTGGAACGGTTCGTGCCGGTGATCAGCCTCGCGAGGTCGCATGGCATTCCAGTTCGCGGCTACGTGTCTTGTGCCGTCGATTGTCCTTACGAGGGCGAAATCGCGCCCGACGCAGTCGCAATTGTTTCTTCGCAACTGATGGACCTGGGTTGCCATGAGATCTCGGTAGCGGAGACGATCGGCCGGGGATTGCCGGAGCGCGTAAGTCTCATGCTGGAACGCGTACTCGACCGGGTTCCAGCACCGATGGTGGCCTGCCACTTCCATGACACTTCCGGGCGAGCTCGTGCGAATGTGGACGTCGCGTTGGATTGGGGCATCGCTACGTTCGATAGTTCCGCGGGCGGTCTAGGGGGCTGTCCTTATGCTCCAGGTGCTGCAGGCAACATTGGCACCGGAGTTATCATCTCCCATCTGATGCAAAGAGGCTATGCTACCGGGATAGACTCCAATATACTGCAACTTGCTGAGGAGTTTGCTTTGAGTTTGAGGAACGGTTGCAACTCTGGCAACTAAAAGAGGTGAATAGCTCCTAGATTTGTGGACGCCTTCTTTCCAAATCTTGAAGCATTGAGGCCTTGATGGGGACCAGCAGTTTCGGTGACGATTCAAACGCGATGCGGCCGCGAGCACGGCGGGTCCGCTGCGGGTCTCTCCGGCGTGCTCGCCATATGAATGGCATCTGCGCTGCGGTCGTGAAACTCCCGCGACTGTTTCCGCCGCGAACCTTGAGGCAGTCAACGTCGTTTGACAATCACCTTTGGGCTTTGCTGAAGGGCTGGCAAGAACACTGCCCGACAGTTGACGGCCCGGCAGCGATGGGCGACAGCCGTGGAAAGGCCGCCGCCCCACGCCGGTTATCAAGGCAGGTGGTTCAACGTAAACACGTGCACCACCATCCCCCACGTCACTTCTACGGGTTCAGATCCATCGAGAACCACTTTTCGGAGATTTTGGCCAACGTGCCGTCTGCGCGCGTTTCCTCGACTGCCTTATCGAGTATTGCCTTGAGCTCAGGCTCCTGCTTGCGGATGCCGAGCAGGCATTGGTGGCCATGATGCCGCCCGTGAGCAGAGGGCCGCTCGCCTTCAACGCGCCATTGCTTGCCTTGGCGCGATCATTGACGAACACGACATTGTCGAACTGGCCATCGATGCGGCCGCCTTCGAGATCGCTTTGTTTGGCCGATTTGTAGGTACGGACTTCTACGGCGCCGGCAAAGTTCTCCTCGACGAACTGCAACTGGCTGGTGGACAGGGATGCGCCGAGCGTCATGCCCTTCAGCGCTTCCTTCAGATCCGCCACGGCCTTCTGGCCTTCCGGCGTATCGGTCGACAGTCTTTCTCCAGTGTGCGGCAGGCGTGCCGGTCGCCGGCGAGTAACGCTCAGGCTATGAAGATCATGGACAGTTTCGGGGTCGGTGGCTCCCTTACCGAATACTACGCAATAGACTTTGCGGCGGATGTGGTCCTCACTGGCCACGATGGCCCGGGTCACGCGAAGATCGCCAAAGGGCGCACGAAGGTGCGCCCTTTCCAAGTCTATCATGGCAAGGTCGGTTCCGGCATGAGCGTCGAAATGTCTATCAAGCGCGGGCCGGTAACGCTACTTTCCGTTGTCGAGAGGGACGGCAAGGTCCATCTGCTCCGTGCCGAGGGTTCGTCTGTTGCCGGGCCGATCCTGGAAATCAGAAACACCGGCTTCTTGATACCAACAGGATGCCCAATACCATCGGAAATACCATCCCGTTGGACCAAGTGCGCCCAAATCTTCGTGAAATGCGGCTAGCCACGACATTCCCTATAAAAAAATAAGCGATTTCATAGATTTGCAGACACAGAAGCGTAGAGGCTTCGGCGAGAGGGAATGTCGGGAGAAAAGGGGATGGTGCCCAGAGGCGGATTCGAACCACCGACACGCGGATTTTCAGTCCGCTGCTCTACCAACTGAGCTATCTGGGCCTGTTCCGGCTAAAGAATTCTCATTCGCCGGATTTCATGGAAGCGCCGTGGGCACCCCTTGAAAGCGGGTGGGTTATAGCACGGGAATCCGGCCTGTCCAGCGCCTAAGCGTTGATTTCCGAAGGAAAAGAAAGCCGGTCCTGCCAACCCATAAACCACCAGCGATCATGGGGGGTGACAGCCCTATAGATCGGCCTCATTTCGGCTCGTCGGGGTCCGTTTCTTCCTCGTCGTCGCGGGCTTTTATAACATAGGCGCCCTTGAGCCAGCGGTTAAGATCGACGTCCTTGCAGCGCGTCGAGCAGAACGGATAGGTCTCGCGCGCCGATTGCTTGCCGCATTCGGGGCAGGGGCGCCGGGGACGGAGCGGCGTGACGTTATCGTCCGAGCTCATGACCGCGCGGACGTCCAGCTGGTGTGCACCTTGAAACCTTCGCCGGCCAGCAGCGCCACGGTCTCGTAGAGCGGCAGGCCGACGACATTGGTGTAGGAGCCGACAAGCTTGACGACGAAGGAGCCCGCGAGGCCCTGCACGGCATAGCCGCCGGCCTTGCCGCGCCATTCGCCCGAGGCCACATAGGCGTCCATCTCCTCGCGCGGCAGCCGCTTGAACCGCACGCGCGTCTCGACCAGCCGCAGGCGGACCTTGCCGCCCGGCGTGATCAGGCAGACGCCCGAATAGACCCGGTGCGAACGGCCCGAGAGCAGTCCGAGGCAATTGGCGGCATCGTCGATCGTTTCGGCCTTGGGCAGGATGCGCCGCCCGACGGCAACCACCGTATCGGCGGCCAGCACGAAGCCGGGCGCATAATCGGCTTCCGTCTTGAGCGAGGCCAGGGCCTTCTCGGCCTTTTCCTGCGACAGCCGCTTGGCCAGTGAGCGCGGATGCTCGGCACGCAACGGCGTTTCGTCGACATCGGCGGGCAGCACACGGTCGGGCTCGAGGCCGGCCTGCTGCAGCAGTTCGATCCGGCGTGGCGAACCCGAAGCAAGCACGAGCTTCTGCAAAATGCTCATCGCGATTCCAGCCGAGCTCTTGGGGTGTGCTTACTTGAAGCGATAGGTGATGCGGCCCTTGGTCAGGTCATAGGGCGTCATTTCGACCAGAACCTTGTCGCCGGTCAGCACGCGGATGCGGTTCTTGCGCATGCGGCCAGCCGTATGGGCGATGATTTCGTGTTCGTTTTCGAGTTTCACCCTGAACATCGCGTTGGGCAACAATTCCGTGACGACACCCGGAAACTCGAGGACTTCTTCCTTCGGCATTCGATACCTTTGCTTGGATGACGGTTCCGGCGCTTAGAGCATGATGCCGAAAAGTGTGCAGCGGTTTTCGGACGACATCATGCTCTACTTCTTGGTTTAGAGGCGGATTCAGATTTCAGGTCGAACAGACCTGAAATCATCCGACTCTAGCCGGAATTTCGGCGGAACCTATATGATAAACGTCCGCTTGTGAACACGCTTAATCCGTCGCGTTTTTTGCGTCTGCGAGCAAAAAACGTCGACTTATCCGCGCCCTCAGCCGTTCACGAACATCGCGATAGGCAGCCATGATCTGCTCGCGCGTGCCGCCGACGTCGGTCGGGTCCGGCGTCGGCCAGTATTCCACCTCGACAGCAAGCGAGCGGGTCAGTTCCAGCGCGGTATGATGCGCCTCCGGCGCCAGGGTGACGATCAGGTCGAAATAGTCGTCCTCGAGATCGTCCAGCGTTCGCGGCTGGCGTTCGCCCAGCGACAGGCCTTCCTCGGCAAGCACGGCATCGACGAACGGATCGCGTTCGCCGCTGCGCACGCCGGCCGAGGCGACGAAGGTAACGGCCGGCAACATCTTGCGCGCCAGCTGCTCCGCCATCGGCGAACGCACGGCGTTCATGCCGCACAGGAACAGGATCGAGCGGGGCAGAGCGGCTGGCAGTTCAGCCTCGCCAGTGCAGCACGCAGACCAGCGTGAAAAGCCGCCGCGCCGTATCGAAGTCGATATCTATCTTGCCGGCAAGCCGGTCCATCAATGTCTGTGAGCCCTCGTTGTGCAGGCCGCGCCGGCCCATGTCGATCGCCTCGATATGGCTGGGCGTCGAGGAGCGGATGGCGTCGTAATAGCTCTCGCAGATCATGTAGTAGTCCTTGACGATGCGCCGCAGCGGCGTCAGCGACAGGATGTGAGTGACGACAGCGTCGCCATCCTCGCGCGTCACGGCAAGGACCAGGCGGGATTCGGCCAGCGATAGTTTCAGCCGGTAAGGTCCCGTGCCACTGTCATTGATGGGCCGGAAGCGGTTTTCCTCGATCAGGTCGAAAATCGCCACCGCGCGCTCATGCTCGACATCGGGCGTCGAACGGCCGATCGATTCGTCGAGTTCGACATCGATCAGCTTTGCGCGGGTTTGATCGGAGCCCGTCATGGTCGTCTACATGTTCAGCCGTATGGAGACGGAGCGTCCGTGCGCGTCGAGGCCCTCGGCCGTGGCAAGCGCGATAGCCGCTGGTGCCAGCGCCCGCAACTGCTCCGGCCCGAGCTTCAGGATCGAGGTGCGCTTGATGAAATCGAGCACGGAAAGCCCCGACGAAAAGCGCGCCGAACGGGCGGTCGGCAGCACATGGTTGGAGCCGCCGACATAGTCGCCGATGGCTTCCGGCGTGTGGCGGCCGAGAAAGACGGCGCCCGCGTTGCGCATGCGCGAAAGGAAGCCCTCGGCGTCCTCGATGGCAAGTTCCACATGTTCGGCGGCGATGCGGTCGACCAGGGGCAGGGAGGCCTCGATTGTCGGGACCAGGATTACCGCGCCGAAGTCGCGCCAGCTCGCCGCCGCGGTTTCGGCACGCGGCAGGCTCTGCAACTGGCGCTCGACCGCCTGCTCGACCGCCTTGCCGAAGGCGGGGTCGTCGGTGATCAGGATCGATTGCGCCGACACGTCGTGCTCGGCCTGGGCAAGCAGGTCGGCGGCGATCCAGTCCGGATTGTTGCTGCCATCGGCCACGACCAGCACTTCGGACGGCCCCGCGATCATGTCGATGCCGACGGTGCCGAACACGCGGCGCTTGGCGGCCGCGACATAGGCGTTGCCGGGGCCGACGATCTTGGCGACGGGCCTGATCGTCTCGGTTCCATAGGCAAGGGCTGCAATCGCCTGGGCGCCGCCGACGCGGTAGATTTCGGACACGCCGGCAATGTCGGCCGCGACCAGCACCAGCGGCGGTATGGCGCCGCCCGAGGCCGGCACGCATATCGCGATGCGTTCGACGCCAGCAACCTTGGCCGGGATGGCGTTCATCAGCACCGAGCTTGGATAGCTTGCGGTGCCGCCAGGCACATAGAGGCCGACCGCTTCGATCGCCGTCCACCGCCAGCCGAGCTCGACGCCGGCGGCATCGGTGTAGCGATCGTCCTTCGGCAGCTGCCGCTCATGATAGGCGCGGATGCGGTCGCGCGCGAATTTCAGTGCCTCTACTGTCTGCGCATCGGCGCCGTCATGGGCGGCGGCGATTTCGTCCTTCGAAACGGCGATGCCGACGCTTTTCAGGTCGGCGCGGTCGAATTTCCTGGAATAGTCGATCAGGGCCGCGTCGCCTTCGGCGCGCACGCGCGCGATGATGTCGCGCACCGCGGTGTCGACATCTTCCGACACCTCCCGCTTGGTCAGCAGGAAGGCGGAAAATTTCTGCTCGAAATCGGCGTCGGTCTGGCGAAGCGTGATGGCCATCGGATGCAGCTCAGGCCTTGTGCACGGGGCGCGATGTCGCTTCCCAGGCGCCGCCGATATCGGCAAGGCGCGCCTCGATGCACTCGACATCGAGCATGATGGTGCCGCCTCCCGAAAAGATCAGTTCGACAATGCCGGCGGGCTTGCTGATCTCGACGAAGCTGATCGCCAGCAGCGACAGGACCTCGGCTGGCTTTTCACGGGCAATGCCGTTGGTCTTGGCGCCGAGCACGCGGTCGAAATGCAGCACGGCCTGCCGCCGCTCATTGTGCTGGCGGAATAAGCCCGATTTCGCTTCCCAGACGAAGCGGTTCATGGTCAGCACGAAGCGCTTGGCCGAAGGCAGGAATTCGAGGTCGCCGATCTTCATCACGGCGTCCTGGACATGGGCCGAGACGATGCTCAGGTCCTGGTCGTCGAGCGCGACAAGCTTGAGGGCATTCATGCGGATTTCGCACCTGAAAGTTGATCTTCAACCTTCTGTTATGCGGTCTTTCCAGTCCGTGCAACCGCGCGGCGGTTCTGTGGACCTAGCTATGCCGAAATCCGCTCGATCACCGCGCCGCAGCCGGACAGTTTTTCCTCCAGCCGCTCGAAGCCGCGATCGAGGTGATAGACACGGTTTACCGTCGTCTCGCCTTCTGCCGCGAGGCCAGCGATCACCAGCGACACCGATGCGCGAAGGTCTGTCGCCATCACAGGTGCGCCCTTCAGCTTCGAGACACCATCGACGATCGCCGTCTGGCCGGAAAGCGTGATGTGGGCGCCGAGCCGGGCCAGTTCCTGGACATGCATGAAGCGGTTTTCGAAGATCGTCTCGGTGATGCGCGACTTGCCCTTGGCCATGGTCATGAGGCCCATGAACTGCGCCTGCAGATCGGTCGGGAACGCCGGGAAGGGCGCCGTCGTCACGTCGACCGGCGAAATGCCGGCGCCGTTGCGCCTGACGCGGATGCCGGAATTGGTTGGCGTGATCTCGGCACCGGTCTGGCTGATGATGTCGAGGGCGGTCTGCAAAAGCTCGGGACGCGCGCCTTCAAGCACGACATCGCCGCCGGTCATGGCGACCGCCATGGCATAGGTGCCGGTCTCGATGCGGTCGGGAATCACCCGCACGCGTGCACCGGACAGCGATTCGACGCCGTCGATGGTGATGGTCGGTGTGCCGGCGCCGGAAATTTTCGCGCCCATGGCATTGAGGCATTCCGCGAGGTTGACGATCTCGGGTTCGCAGGCCGCGTTTTCGAGAACCGTCTCGCCTTTGGCGAGCGCCGCCGCCATCATCAGCACATGGGTGGCGCCGACGGAGACTTTCGGGAACACGTAGCGGTTGCCGACAAGGCGGCCGTTCCTGGTCTTGGCGATGACATAACCGGTATCGACGTCGATATCGGCACCCAGCGCCTGCAAGCCTTCAAGGAAGAGATCGACCGGGCGCGTGCCGATGGCGCAACCGCCCGGCAGTGACACCTTGGCTTCGCCCATGCGGGCAAGCAGCGGGCCGATCACCCAGAACGACGCGCGCATCTTCGACACCAGTTCGTAGGGAGCAGTCGTGTCGACGATGTTGCGGGCCGAGAAATTGATGGTGCGCGAATAGCCCTCATGCTGCTTTTCGCGGCGGCCGTTGACCGAATAGTCGACGCCGTGATTGCCGAGGATGCGGATAAGCTGCTCGACATCGGCCAGGTGCGGCACGTTTTCGAGGGTCAGCGTGTCGTCGGTCAGCAACGAGGCGATCATCAACGGCAGCGCGGCGTTCTTGGCGCCGGAGATCGGAATGCTTCCGGCAAGCTCGTTGCCGCCGACAATTCTGATGCGATCCATGGAAGAATGTCCCCTCGGCCGAAAAAGCCGGTTTCAATCGTTTGAGTGTCGGCCCGTCTAGACCATTGGCCAGTCTGGTTCAAGAAACCGTCTGGTTCAAGAAATAGGATTTCCTGGCGTCCGCACCAAGAGTGGCTGATTTGAGTTAATCTTTTTGCAATTCCTTTGATGCGCCAAGCCCGTCCGGCCGCTGGTCGGCCTCGCCGGTGCGCCGCGAGCGCAACTGCGCCTTGCGCTTCTGCAGGTTTGCCCGCAATTGCTCGGCCAACCGGCCCTTGCGGTCGGTGCCGCCCTTTTTTGCTGGATTTGTCTTGTCGTCCATCGTTTCGTCCCGGCCGGCGATCAGCCGGCGCACTATTCAGGCATAGTCAACATTGTGGCGCGGCCATGTCCGCAAAACCAGTTGGCCCATGCTTTCCCACAGCTGTTGCTTTTGGGCTTGTTCCTGGCTTGCGCTTGTCGGTTCGATATGGCAGAAGCCCCGCCATCGGCTGCGGTAGCTCAGTGGTAGAGCACTCCCTTGGTAAGGGAGAGGTCGAGAGTTCAATCCTCTCTCGCAGCACCATTCTCCAACGACTAACATTATCGCCGGACGTTGTGCCCTTTCATCGCCTCTCGCATCGCCGAAGAGCCACGTCTTCGGGTGCCAATCGCCGGTGCTCTAGACCCAGAGCTCAAGATAAATCGTGCCTACCAGCAGCGCGCCCATCACCAGCAAGAAGACTATGTAGCCCATGCCAAAGGGTTGCGTTCCATCGTCTTCCGTCTCGTTGCGCTTCATCGTCTCGCGTCCCTCGGCTCCTTGAAGTGTTAACGGTAACAGAAACCAATTGGGGATTCCACGTCGACCTTCGTCGGCGAATGAGCATCCGGGTGTGACGGCTCAGTTGTGGGTATGGCCCGGTTCGTCTCGAAGGCCATGGCCGACTTTGTCACGGAAATCTTGCCGGGAGCCAGCGGATGGTTCTGTAAGATAATTTCCAAATTTGACAATATTCTGCAAAATTGTAAGGTAACCATCTTTCCGTCAGCGAGAGGCGATGACCATGTCGATCCGCGAAGAACTGGCCAACACGACCTTGGCGTTCACTTCAGCGGAAGCCAAGATCGTTCAGGCCCTGCTTGCCGACTACCCCATGTCGGGGCTGGGAACGGCGACCCGCCTTGCGCGACGCGCGGGTGTCAGCGACCCGACCGTTATGCGCCTGATGATCAAGCTTGGCTATGCCGGCTTTGCCGACTTCCAGACAAAGCTGCTCACGGAAGTGGAATCCAGGCTGCACTCGCCGCTGCTGATGATGGAGGCCAAGCGACCCGGCGGCTCCAGCGAGGGCACCGCACTTGCCTATTTCCACTCGGTTTCCGACAGTCTGGAACGCACGCGCACGGCCGTGCCGCTGCAGGCCTATACGCGCGCGGTCAACATGCTGCTCGATACCAAGGGCCAGGTCGTGCTTCTGGGCGGCCGCTTCAGCCGGCATATCGCATCCATGCTTGCCGGCTATTTGCTTCAGTTCCGCTCGGGCGTGCGCGACATCGGCTCGCTGAGCCCTGCCGATTTCGACCTGTTGATCGATCTTGGCAAGCGCGATCTTCTCGTCGTCTTCGACTACCGGCGCTATCAGGCGGATGTCGTGCGCTTTGCGCAGCAGGCGCACGAACGTGGCGTCTCCATATTGCTGTTCACCGATATATGGTTGTCGCCGATCGCCGAGATTGCCGACCTGACCCTGGTCGCGGCGATCGACGCCAACTCGCCGTTCGACACGCTGGCAACCGCCGTTGCCCAGATGGAAACGGTATTTGCCCATGCGCTGGAAGATCATGGCGCCGGGGTGCGCAAGCGGATCGAGGATATCGAGAATATCCGCAGCGCCAACGCGGTCACGCTCGATGCCGCCGAAACGTCGCCAACGGATGCCGCCCGGCCGCCCAAGCCGGTCGGCAAGTCCAGGGCTGGGAAGAAATGACGCCGGTTGGCGTCGCGCCCACCGCCGTCATCGCATAGCAGGGGAAACAGAATGCCGGATACTCAAGCCATCATCAGCGCCGTGCAGGCGCAAATCGATGTTGATCGCGACTGGCTGATCGGGCTTGCCCGCGACATGGTCCGCATCCCCTCCGTCAATCCCAAATTCGAACCCAATCCCGCGATCAACCGCGAGGCGGACGTCCAGGCGCTGCTTGAGCCGATCCTCAAGCGGGATGGCTTCAAGACGCAGCAGTGGGATGCGTTGCCCGGCCGACCCAACCTGGTCGGCGAATGGGCGGGCGACGAGGATCGCAGCCTGATCCTGTGCGGGCACATCGATGTCGTGCCCGTCGGCGAGATGAAGGACTGGTCCGTCGATCCGTTCGGCGGCGAGATCACGGATGGCCGCCTCCATGGCCGGGGTGCCGTCGACATGAAGGGCGGCGTCGCCGCCTGCATCGCGGCCGCGCATGCGATCAGGAAGGCCGGCATCGACCTGCAAGGCCGATTGGCAATTCATTCCGTTGTCGACGAAGAGGCCGGGGGCTTCGGTGCGATGGACGCTGTGAAGAAAGGCAAGCTCGCCAAGGCGGTGCTTGTCGCCGAACCGACCTGGGGCGATGTCCTGCCGGTCGAAGGCGGGCTCGAATGGGCGCGGGTGACGATCCGTGGCCGCAACGCGCATTCGGCGCTGCGCTACAACGAGATCTATCCGCAGCGGCACGACAAGGACCGGCTGAAGCCGGGCGTCAACGCGATCGAGATCGCCGCCCGGTTCATTGCCGCCGTGCGTCAGTATGAGCTCGACCGGACGCGGGCGAGATCCCACCCGCTGCTGCCGCTCGGTATGAACACGATCAACATCGGCGTCATGCATGGCGGCACCGGCCTTGGCGCGCACGGCCTGCCGACGGTCATGACCAACCCGGCCATCATTCCGGATGTCGCGGTGCTCGATCTCGACATGAAATTCCTGCCGGACGAGAATTCCGCCGACTATCGCCGTGAGTTCGAGAACTTCGTGCATCATTTCGCGCAGACCGATGCGTGGCTGCGGGACAATCCACCAATCATCCAGTGGGAACTCGGCGGGCTGCATTTTCCTCCGATGAACACCCCGGTCGATCACCCGCTGGTGACATCGCTGATGAAGCGCAAGGCGATGATCGGCAAGGCGCCGCAGGCGCGTGGCTTCGTCGCCGTGTGCGACGCCGCGCACTATGCCGGTGCCGGTGTCGATGGCGTCATCTTCGGCCCGTCGGGCGATGGTTTCCATGGCGCCAACGAATATGTCGAAGTCGAGTCGGTCGTCGAGACCGCCAAGGTGATCGCGGCTTCGGTCATCGACTGGTGCGGCATCCGCTAGAGCAATTTCAGGAAAAGTGTGAAAACGGTTTCCGTCCGAAATTGTGTCAAAACAGAGAGTTAGAGCGGTTCGGTGTTTCCGTGAAACGATGAGCCGCTCTAACGCGGCACCGCAATTCCGAAACGGTCAGGCCGGGCGCTTGAGGCGGCCGGCGACACCACCCCATGCTGCCTTGATCATGCCGGCAAGCCCGCTTGGGTAGGCCAGCATGACGCCGATGATCAGCACCGCCGTGATCATCGGGCGCCAAGCCCCGAAGTCGGCCATCCATTCGGCGAAGATCGTCAGCACGAAGGATGCGATGATGGCGCCATAGATGGTGCCGGTGCCGCCAAGCAGCACCATTGACAGGATGATGGTCGCGAGACTCATGCCGAAGACATCGACCGAGGCGTTGCGCTGGTAGGCGGCATAGAAGGCGCCGGCCATGCCGGTGAAGAAGGCGCTCGCGGCAAGCGTGAGCATGCGCTGGCGCACGATCGAAACACCGCGGCTGATCGCATATTCTTCATTGTCGCGCAAAGCGACGACGCTGGCCCCGGTGCGTGAGCGCACGAAGACGCGCAGGAACAGGGTGCTGGCCACCAGCAGCGCCAAGGCGATGTAGAAATAGGCGAACTTGCCGTCGCGGACCATGTTGTGGTCGAACAGATAGAGGCCGGGAATGCGCACCAGACCTTGCGTGCCGCCGGTGATATCGGACTGGCTGATGATCACCTGCATGACCAGTTGCGCGAAGCCGAAGGTGACCAGGATGATGTAGATGCCCTTCAGCCGCAGGATCGGGATGGTCACCAGGATCGCCGCCAGCGTGGCGATCACGCCGCTGGCAAAAAGCGCGATCCACGGGTCGAGTTCGGCCAGCTTGGTCAGCAGGCTGTAGGCATAGACGCCGATGCCGAACAGCGCGAGGTGGCCGAAATTGAAGACGCCGCCATAGCCGAGGCTGAGATCCCAGTTCGAGGCGACGACCGCGTAGATGAAGACCATGATCAGGACATGGCGTGCATAGGTGTCGCCGAAAATCAGCGGCAGCAGCGCCAGACAGGCAAAGCCGAGCACGAAGCCCGCGGCTTCGTGCTTCCACGGCGTGCGGCCTGGCGCGACAGGGGGTGCCGCCCCTGTGCTGCGTGGTGCGATGAGCGTTGCTGTGTCGGTCATGCGAGGCCTCGGGAACGGCTGGCAAAAATACCCTCGGGGCGCACCATCAGGGTCAGGATCAGCACGCCGAACAGCAGCGCTGGCGTCCAGTACAGGCCGAAATAGTAACTGCAGGCGGCCTCGAAGAAGCCGATCAGATAGGCGGCGAAGATCGGCCCCGATATGCTCGATATGCCGCCGAAGACGACGACGATGAGCGCCTTGAGCAGCGGATCCGCACCCATCACCGGCGACATGAAGCGATAGCCGCCCATGAAGATGCCGGCGAGACCGGCGAGCGAAGCAGCGATGGCGAAGGCGAGCCCGTAGAGCGCGGTGACGTTCAGGCCGACAAGGTGGCTAGCATCCTCGTTCTGTGCCACGGCGCGCAGCGCCAGCCCCAGCCGCGTGCGGTTGAGGAACATCCACAGCGCGGCAAGGATCAGTGGCGTGATGACGATGATGGCGATCTGATGCAGGGAGACGCCGACGCCGCCGATCGTGGTGTTGCCCTCGATCAGTGCCGGGATCTGCTTCGAGCGCGGGCCCCAGAGCGTCAGGGCGCCGTTCTCGATCAAGGAGCCGGCTGCGAGCGTTGTGATGACGACGACCAGCACGATGTTGGGTCGGCCGATCAGCGGGCGCACGACGCTTGCCTGCAGTATCCATCCGACGCCCGCCATGACGATGACGGCGATCGGGAAGGCGACCGCTGCCGGCAGGCCGAGTTCGACCAACTGCCAGGCAATGTAGGCGCCCAGCATCATGAACACGCCATGGCTGAAATTGAAGACGCCGATCGTCGTCCAGACCAGAGCCAGCCCCACCGCCATCATGGCATAGAGCGAACCCTGGAAGAGGCCGCCGAACAGGATTTCCGCCAATGCGCTCATGTTCGGGTCCTAATGGCCAAAATACATCGACATTATCTCGCCGTGGTCGAGGCTTTCACCCGGCTTGATCTCGGTCGCCACCGCGCCGTGATTGACGAGGTAGAGTTGTTGCGTCAGTTCCAGCAGGAATTCGATGTCCTGCTCGACGACGATGAGCGGTACGCCGCCGCGCGAAATGTCCATGACGGATGCGCAAAGTTCGTCTTTGATCTTGGGCGCCAGCCCCAATGTCGGCTCGTCGAGGATCAGCAGCCGCGGATGGCTCATCAGCGCCGTGCCGATCGACACCATCTGTCGTTCCCCGCCCGACAGCGTACGCACGCGTTGGCGCCAGCGCTGCGCCAGCTTGGGGAACAGCTTGACCACCTTTTCGCGGTTCTCCACCTCATGCGGGCGGGCGCGCGATGAATAGGCGCCAAGCGCCATGCAGTCGGCGATGGAGAGATCGGGAAACAGCCGGTTGCCTTGCGGCACATGGATCAGGCCGGTGCCGACGATGGCCCTTGCACTGTGGCCGACAATATCCTGTCCGTCGAACAGGATGCGCCCGCTCTTCGGCTGCAGCAGCCCGGAAATGGCGCGCAGCAGCGTGGTCTTGCCATGGCCGTTCGGACCGAAAAGGCCGACATTGCCGAAGCGGCCGGCCTCCAGTGAAATCTCGTGCAGGACGGTGACGCGGCCGTAGCCGGCGGTGACGCCTTCAACGGTGAGGACGGGGTTCACGCGGCCGCCCTCCTTGTTCCCAGATAGGCTTCGATGACGCGCGGGTCGGCAATCACGCTGGCAGGATCGCCGGCGGCCAGAACGCCGCCATTGTTGAGCACCAGCAGATGCTGCGACAGGCTCATCAAGAAGGTCAGCACATGCTCGATCAGCAGGATGGTGATGCCGCGCTCCGCGGTCCTGCGGATCAGGCCGATCGATGTCTCGATCTCCGGCTTGGTCAGGCTAGAAGCCGGCTCGTCAAGCAACAGCATGCGCGGCCGCATGGCGATCGCGGTGGCGAGCATCAGGCACTTTCGCTCGAACACGGAAAGCTCGCCGGCAAGACGTCCGAACGACGCGGAGCCCAGCCCGACAAACTCCAGCGCCTCGGCGGCCGCATCGCGGGTCACGGCGGCCGATTTTTCCTGCTTGCCATAGCTCGCGCCGATCAGCGCGTTCTCGAACACCGTCAATCCGTCGAAGCTGGTCTCGCGCTGAAATGTGCGGGCCAGGCCAAGACGGGCGATGGCGTGTCCCGGCTTGCCGTTGATCGCTGTTCCATCAAACCGGATATGGCCCCGGTCCGGGCCGAACGGAATGCCGGTGATGATGTTGAACAGCGTGCTCTTGCCGCTGCCGTTCGGGCCGGCGATGCCAAAGATCTCGCCGGCCTCGACCTTGAACGACACGCCGTCGACGGCCTTCAGCGAGCCGAAGCTCTTGGAGACGTCGTCAAGCTCGAGAAGCGCCATCAGTTATTTCATCCAGGGCTGGAGCTTGAAGGCGCCGGTAGCGTATTTCTCTGGGGAGATCAGGGTGCGCTGGCCGTCCCAGATCTGGAAGAAGGTGATCGGAATGTAGTCGTCGCCTTGCGTGGCAAGGTGGGTGGCGGGATCGAATTTAAGCCGTCCCTCGGCGACCTGCTTGTCGGTTTCCGACAGCGCCTTCATGATCGCCGCGTGGTCGGATGCGCCGCCGACCTTCTTGACCGCGTCGAAATAGACATTGGTCATCTCGTAGAGGCCGACACCATAGGTGCCGCTCTCGACGCCGTACTTGGCCTTGAACTTGGCCGCCACCTCATCGGCACGCGGGTTCTTCGGCGTGGTCAGTGCGCCGCCGAGTAGATTGTAGATGACGCCGTCCGACTTCTTGCCGGTGAGCTCGACGAATTCCGGAACGCTCGGCGCATACTGCAGGAAGACGAGGCTCTTGGTCCGCTGCTCCAGGAACTGGTTCAGGAAGGAGGCGGAATTGCCCGGCAGATAGTCGGTGTTGATGACCACATCCGGCACGTTCTCGCGCACCTTGGCAAGGATCGAACGCCAGTCGGTCACCTCGCCGAACGGTACGATCTCGTCGACGGTGATGGTCCAGCCCTTCTCCTTGAAGGTTTTCTTCATGCCCTCCGAGATGGTCTTCGAATAGGCATTGTCCGACGAGATGATGGCTACCTTCTTGGTCGGCAAGGTGATCTTGCCGTCGGCCGCAAGCTTCTCGACGAACAGGGTCACGTCGGTGTTGTAGGCGTCGAAGGAAGGTGTCAGTGACCAGCAGCACATGTATTTGTCTGGGCTCGGCGCGATGATGTCTTTGGTTTGCTGCGAGGTTGCCGCAAGCATGTACGGCATTTCCGCCTCGGCCATGTTGTCGATCTCGAAATTCGTCAGGCTGGCGTATCCGGTCAGCATGAAATGCACGCCCGGGTCGCCAAGCAGGCGCTCGACGGCGCTGGTAACATTGCCGGCGGACTGATCCTTGACGTCGCCGACCACCAGTTCAAACGTGTTTCCGGCAACGCCGCCGGCCGCGTTCGCCTCGTCGATGGCCATCTGCACGCCGCGCTGGAATTCCTGTCCGTCCGCGGCGGCGGGGCCGGTGAGCGGCGCGAGCAGGCCGATCTTGACGACATCGGCGAAGGCGCTCGTCGTGGCGAACGCGCCGATCAAGGCCGTGCTCATGAGAATATTGCGGATTCTGTTCGCTGTGGATTTCGGTGTCATCGTCTTGTTCCCTCTTTGCCTCCCATTCTTCGGGAGTTTGATAATTGACAATCTACGCACAAATGATCTTATTTGAAAAGGAATTTTCAGCGTGTGCGGGTAGGAAAATATTCTCGGACTGGACCGGACCGCAGTGACGATTTATTGCGCAAATGCTTGAAAACAAGGCAACTCGAGGCGGAGCAGGACATGGCGATTTCTCAGAAAATTCTTGAAACCAGCCACGGCAAGATCGCCGTTCGAGAGACTGGCGGAAGTGGAACTGCCGTCCTGCTCGTCCATGGCAACTCCTCTTCCAGTGCCGTTTTCCGCAGCCAGTTGGAGGGTCCGCTGGGCGAGCGCTACCACATGATCGCGCCCGATCTGCCTGGCCACGGGGCCTCCGGCGACGCGCTTGATCCGCAGCGCTCCTACAGCATGGAAGGTTATGCCGATGCCATGACCGAAGTGCTCGGACTGCTCGGCGTCGACAAGGCCATTGTCTTCGGCTGGTCGCTCGGCGGCCATATCGGGCTTGAGATGATCGATCGTTTTCCCGGGTTGCTCGGCCTGATGATCACCGGCACGCCGCCCGTGGCGCCGGAGGAAGTCGGCAACGGCTTCAAGTCGAGCCCACATATGCACCTTGCCGGGCAGGAAATCTTCAACGCCGCCGATGTCGAGGCCTATGCGCGCAGCACCTGTGGCGAGCCGTTCGAGCCCTTTCTCATCGACACGGTGGCGCGAACCGACGGTCGGGCGCGCCGCCTGATGTTCGAGAAGTTTGCTGCCGGAAGTGGCAGAAACCAACGCGAGATCGTCGCCGGCAAGACGCCGCCGCTCGCCGTTCTCAACGGCATCGACGAGCCCTTCGTCAACACCGATTTTGTCGCGAGGGTGACGTTTTCCAACCTGTGGGAAGGCAAGACCCATCTGATCGACAAGTCCGGCCATGCGCCGTTCTGGGATTCGCCGGACCGCTTCAATCCGATCTTCGCCCGTTTCCTGGAAAGCGTGGATCAGCCATAGGACTGTTCCCAGCACAACAGCGGTCGCCGAGGCTGTATGGCCTCGGCGTGGCCTGCTACTTGCGCAGTTGAGCCTCGATCTCGTCGAGGACCTTGTCTTTGCCGATGCCGGTAAGGAAGGCGAGGCCCTTGATCACCGGTTTGGTCACCGAGGCGGAGATCGGCGTGGTGGCGACAATGAAGTCAACATTGTCGGCCAACGACGGCACTTCGGTGGCCTTTGCCTGCTGTGCATTGAAGGTGAGGCCACGCTTCTTCATTTCCTCGGTGACGGCGACGTTGACGGCCGTCGAGGTGGCGATGCCGGTGCCGCAGGCAAAGAGAATCGTTTTCTGTCTGGACATATCTAAATCTCCTTGTTTCAGCCGAGCACGGCACGCACGTCTTCAAGCGTCCTGGCCGTCCTCAGGCCATCGAGCGCGGCGGGGTTCTGGATCGTTGCCATGACGGTCTGCAGCGCTTCAATCTGCTTGTCCTTGTCGTTGATGGCAAGGAGGAACACGAAGCCCACCGGCAGCTTCTCGTCGGGGTCTTCCATGTTGGCGAAGGTGACGGGCGTCTTCAACGTGCCCATGGCGATCCCTGGCTTCAGCACATGCTCCGGGTCTGTATGCGGCACGGCGACATTGTCTGGACGCTCCAGGGGCAGCCCGGTCGGGATCGTCATTTCACGACGCACGACCGCGTCGGCGTAGGAACTCTTGACGTAGCCCAGCATCTCAAGCCTGCCGGCCAGGATGCGGATGATCTGCTCATTGGTCGATGCATCGGATCCAAGCACGATCGCTTCCGGGTCCAGCAAATGCATGAGTCCATCAGACATGTTTTTTGCTCCGTCCATAAGAATCGTGCGCCCGTAAAGGGCGCACGATCGTTTCAAATTCAAGGCGCGATGAGGTTCAAGCCTTGCCTTCCACAGGCTCATCCTCCGCACCAGCGGCCCGCTCCCAGCCGAGCGGATTGCGGCGGTAGAGGACGAACAGCGCGGCGATGACGACGGCGATGACGACGATGCCGATGAGCCCAAGTCCCTGGATCGCTTCGATGATCACATAGGGCACCCACAGGAAGCCGTCGACGACCGAGGTGATCTGCAAGGCCTCCGCCGGCAGCTTGAAGCCCGATGCGACGGCAGCGCTGGTGAACAGCGGCGCCAGTGCATTGGCGACGTAGAAGCCGATCGCCAGCGTCACCGTGCCGATCACCACCATGCGGAACACGTTGCCTTTGACCAATGGCGCGGTCATGGCGACGATGAAGGGGATGACCGCGAGATCCGCGAACAGGATGACGCGGTTGCCCGGCAGGATGATGGACAGGACGATCGCGATCGGCACCAGGATCAGCGACGACGAGATCGCCGCGGGATGGCCGATCAGGATCGCGGAATCGAGGCCAACGAGAAGTTCGCGGTCGCCGGTGCGCTTGCGCACGAACGCCTGGGCTGCGTCAGAAACCGGGAGCAGGCCCTCCATCAGGATCTTCACCATGCGCGGCAGCAGTAGCATGACCGCGGCCAGCGTCATGCCAGTGCCCAGAACCTTGGCCAGCACCACGCTGAGATCACCCGCATTGTAGAAGGCGATCGCGCCAAGGACGAGGCCGATGATGAGGCCCATCACAACCGGTTCGCCGAACACGCCGAACCGGCGCTCGATGGTGTCGGTGTTGATGTTGATGCGGTTGATTCCGGGAATGCGGTCCATGATCCAGTTGAGCACTATGGCGATCGGCAGGATCTGCGCCGAAGCGAGATGCGGCACGGAAATGCCGGGCACGCCGTAGAATTGCTGCACCGCGCGCGCCGACCAGTCGGCGAAGAGCAGCGACAGCGCGGCGACAAGTGCTGCGACCGCAATGCCGTAAGCCAGATTGTCGGTCGCGGCGACGACCAGCGAGCCGACAAAGGCGAAATGCCAGAAATTCCAGACGTCGACATTGAGCGTGCGGGTCATGCGCGTCAGCAGAAGCACGATGTTGACGAGGATGCCGACCGGAATGACCCACAGGCCGACCGACGAGCCGAAAGCGATGGCCGCGGCCGATGGCCAGCCGACATCGATGATGTCACGATGGATGCCGGTGTTGGTGACAATGGCCTTGGCAACGTCGCCGATCGACGTGAACATGAGACCAAGCACCAGATTGATGCCGATGAAGGCGACGCCGATGGTGACGGCGGCGCGAAAAGCCTTGCTGACCTTGGCGCCCAGAACCACGGCGATGATGAAAATGACGATCGGCAGCAGGATCGTCGGGCCAAGCGTGTCGATGGCCCCTTTGAGGCCCGCGAGAATAGTGTCCATTCTTCCTCCCCCTGGAGCATCGATCTATCGGCTCGATGCCTCACAACGATGCTCCGTTGATTTCAACCAAGCCTCTGTTGCCGTTCCGGTACAGAGGCACTCCCCAACCCAACGCGATGCGAAACGCTCCCCGACTTGGATGTGACGGTGAACATTTGCCTTTGTTAGCGAACGAATGTTTTATTGTTGCTGTTCGCAACAATGTCAATTGGTATCCCTTTGGGCCAATAGACCCGCGGTCGGCCCGGGCACACTCACCCAAACGACTGCGTCCGTCGGAATGAATTTGTTGGAAATTGCCGCCGGCTGCCGGTTTCATTGGCAAGCCGGGCCTGATCCCTGCTAATCCGACCTTGGATCAAGAAGCAGTGGACGCTCCAGTATGACCAATGTCGCCCTGACCGGGCTTGCCCGCGATCTCGCAAAGCGCGCCGCCGAGGGCCGCCCGGTGCGCATTGGTGTCATCGGTTCCGGCGAGATGGGCACCGATCTGGTGACGCAGGGCATGCTGATGCCGGGTATTTCGGTCTGCGCCGTCTCGACCCGCCGCCCGCACACCGCGCGCGACGCCATCCGCATCGCCTATGGCGACGAGGCGATGGCGGTTGAGGCTGGCACGCCGTCGAAGGTCACCCAGGCGATCGAGAGCGGCAGGATCGCCATCACCTCCAACGAAATGCTGGTGACCAACCCATTAATCGACGTCGTCATCGACGCCACCGGAAAACCCGGTGTTGCCGCCGATTTCGACCTGATGGCGATGGAGCACGGCAAGCATCTGGTGATGATGAATGTCGAGGCCGAC
The DNA here is from genome assembly GCF_040537815.1 of Mesorhizobium shangrilense. NCBI lineage: Bacteria > Pseudomonadati > Pseudomonadota > Alphaproteobacteria > Hyphomicrobiales > Phyllobacteriaceae > Mesorhizobium > Mesorhizobium shangrilense. The sequence continues at coordinate 3,394,133 of NZ_JBEWSZ010000001.1, read as the reverse complement.
GTCACCATCGGCTGTTATCTGAAGCAGCAGGCCGATCGGCTTGGCGTTGTTTATTCGGTTGGCGCCGGTGACGAGCCGTCAAGCTGCATGGAACTGATCGAGTTCGCCTCAGCGCTTGGCCTGACCATCGTCTCGGCTGGCAAGGGCAAGAACAACCCGCTCAATCACGACGCCGTGCCCGACGACTATCGCGAGGAAGCGATACGCCGCAACATGAACCCGCGCATGCTCGTCGAGTTCGTCGATGGCTCGAAAACCATGGTCGAGATGTGCGCCATTGCCAACGCCACCGGGCTGGTGCCCGATGTTCCCGGCATGCATGGACCCAAGGCCGATCGCGATGATCTCGCCAAGGTGCTGATCCCACGCGAGGCCGGCGGGCTTCTCTTGAAGAAGGGCGTCGTCGACTACACCGTCGGCAAGGGTGTGGCGCCCGGCGTCTTTGTCATCGTCGAGGCGACGCATCCGCGCATCATCGAGCGCATGGACGATCTGCATATCGGGCACGGCCCCTATTACAGCCTCTTCCGGCCCTATCACCTGACATCACTGGAAGTGCCGTTGACGGCTGCGCGCATCATGCTCTTCGGCAAGCCGGACATGGTGCCGCTGCCGAAGCCGGTAGCCGAGGTCTGCGCGGTGGCCAAGCGCGATCTGGCTGCCGGCGAGACGTTCGATGCGATCGGCGAGACCTGCTACCGCTCATGGACCATGACCGTGGGCGAGGCCCGTGCGCAACGCGCCGTGCCAGTCGGCCTGCTGGAAGGCGGCAAGGTGCTGAAGCCGGTCGGGAAAGGCGAGTTGCTGACCATGGATAATGCGGCTCCCGAGCAGACAACGAGGCTGTTCGCCTTGCGCCGGCTGCAGGACGAGATGCTGTATGGGCAGGCTGAAGGATAGAGCCGGAGGCCCTACTTCCCCAGTTCGATCGACCTCAACCGCGCCGCTTCAACCGCCTCAGTCAGCAAATGTGTCAGCCGGTCCTCGCCCATCAGCACGCCGAGCGCCGCCGCCGTCGTCCCGTTGGGGCTGGTGACCTGCTGGCGCAGCACGCCCGGCTCCTCATGGCTTTCGGCCGCGAGCGAGGCGGCGCCATAGACTGTCTGCATGGCCAGCAGCTTGGCGGTCTTGGCAGGCAGGCCGGCTTTCTCGGCGGCAACCGTCAGCGCTTCGATGAAGTGGAAGATGTAGGCGGGGCCTGATCCGGACACCGCCGTCACCGCATCCATCAGGCCTTCGTCGTCAATGGTGGTCACTTCTCCGCTTGCCGACAGCAGGTCGGCGACGAAACGCTTTGTGTCGTCCGAGACCAGCTTGTTGGAAAACACCACCATCATGCCCTTGCCGATGGCCGCCGGCGTGTTGGGCATGCAGCGCATGATCGGCGCGCGATCGCCAAGGACCGCCTCGAACGTGGCGACGGGGGTACCTGCCGCGATACTTACGAACGTGGTGCGGCCATCGCTGAAGCGCTTGTAGGCGGCCGTCACGTCACGGATCACCTGCGGCTTCACGGCGATGACGATGAGCGCCGGCACGGCATCGGCCGGGATCGCGCCTGCATCCGCCGCGGTTCCGCAGCCGAGCGCCTCGGCTCGCTGGCGCAATTCGGCATTGGGCTCGACCACGAAAACCGCTGATGGCGCCAGCTTGCCGGATTTCAGCCAGCCCGAAAGCATGGCGTAACCCATATTGCCGCAGCCGGCGAGAACAAGCTTGATCGTCATGGAAGCCCTCCGAAAGAAGGCTTTCACATAGCGCATGACCCCGAAAATCGAAATCGATTTTCGGGATCATGTGCGAAGAAACGCGACGCTCGCGCATCAGTGCGAAAGCCGCTGTCAGGATGGATCGCGCACCGCGATTGGCCGTAGAGACACCTGTCTGAGGCCGAGCACGCCGAGCACGAAAAACAGCCAGACCGGGTCACCGCGATGGAAGAAGAAGCTTTCGAGGAAGGCGTTGAGCGCCGTGAACAGCACCACCATCATGAAGAAGTCGCCGAGGTAGATGTTTTCCTTCCGCAGGGGAATGCGCATGTAGTCGCGCAGCGGTGCGATAAGGAAGGTGTAGATGGCAACGCAAAGTGCGGGAATGCCCATCAGCACAGCGATGTCGAGATAGCCGTCATGGCCGTGCACGATGGTGCGAATATCCCAGGGCCGGTCGAAGGGCTGGTCCTGGTTGAGCAGCAGCGGCGTGCCCCAGAAGCTTTCATAGCCGTAGCCGGTCCATGGCTTCTTCGCCAGCATGCTGCCTGCGAACTCCCACAGTGTGGTGCGCCCGGTATAGGTCAGGTCCGGGAAATAGACAGCAGCCAGATGCTTCACCGGCGGCAGGAAGACGATGCCCAGCGTGCCGACGGCCGTGCCGATGATCGCCAGCGCGAAAAGGATCGGTGTGCCCAGCCGCATGCCCATCAGGCTCGGAAACATGACGATCAGGATCGAAAACGGCACCAGGCCCGCTGTCGTCTTGGAGCCGGTGTGGAACATGAAGATCATCGCCGCGCAGAAGATGGCGATACCGGTTTTGCGCCGCCCGCGCCGGAAGAGGTAGAGCCCGGCGAAGCTGAAGCAGGCCATGATCGGGCCGGCGATGTTCTTGTGGGTGAACACGCCGCGCCACAGGCCGGCATGTTCCGGCTCGGTCGAATTCACCGTGTGCAGGGCCTCATTGGGGAACACGAAAAGACCGACATAGGAGAGGCCCATGACCACACAGGCCGAGAAGATGATGACGCTTGAAAACGCCTCGGCGTCTCGCGGCAGCACCAGGATGGTGGCCATCGTCAGGATGCCGATCAGCGTGAAGGACGCCGCACGCATCGCCGATGGCGGATCCGTCGCCATCACCACCGAAAGCATGAAGAAGCCCAGCATCAGCAGCCAGGACGGGCTGAGCAGCGAGCGCACCACGCGTGGTTCGGCGAAGGCCATCAGCGAGAAGATCGAGACGGCGCCGAGCGAGCCGAAGCCCAGCTGGTTGACGATGTCGCCGCCATCGCCCGTCAATTCGGCGCCGGCAGGCTGGAAGGGGCGGAAGGACACGATGATGACGGTGAACAGCAGCGCGGCGATTGCGGTCGCGACGCCGTCCCGTGTGAACACAGCGCTCAGTGGCGCGCGTTCAGTTCTTCTCAGGCTGCCGATACTGCTCATTGGCATATCCGAATTCGGCAAGCACCCGGCCGAGTGCGACATGGACTGGATAGGCTGCCGCGGCCAGCGACCCCGTCCGAGCCAGCTTGATCACGCCGCGAAGCGGCGAAGCGGCAAGCAGCGCCAGGCTTTTCAGGAAGACTTTCGTTCTGGCCATCGGGGTGCCGGCCCGCTTCTTCTTTTCGACCAGCGTCGAGATCACGCCGTTGCGCAGGCTGCGGGCGCGAATCCAGTCGGCTTCGACACGTCGGGCCGGAACGGTCTCGAAGACCTTCGCTTCCGCGCACCAGCCAAGCACGAAGCCTCTTTGCGCTGAACGGCTCAGGAAATCGGAATCGCCGCCGCCCATGAAATTGAATTTGAGATCGAGAAAGGGCGGACCCATGGCGGCCAGCACATTACGTCCCACCAGAAGATTGCCCGACGAATAGAGCGCGGACACACGCCCGGTCTCGCGATAGGGCGGCGCGAAGACCGGATGCTCGGCCCATCTCGCATGGGCAGGATCGGCAAAGACCGGTACTTGCGGGCCGCCAACGATATCGGCGCCAAGCGTTTCGGCAGCCTTGCACATGCGTTCGAGCCATTGCGGTTCGGCGATCTCGTCATCGTCGATGACCAGCAGATGCCGGAAGTTCGGGAAGTGCAGGATCGCCGTCTGCCAGCCGGCATTGTAGGCACTGCAATTGCCGCGCTGATGCGCAATGATCACCATGCCGGGGACGTCGCCACGCTCGAACAGCGGCAGCGCCGCCCCGGCGCCGGCACGCGCCTCGGCTTCGTTTTCCATGACGATGACGGCGAAGCGCCGCGAGGTTTCCTGCGCCTTGAGGGATGCCAGCGTTTCCAGCACCTGTTCGGGACGCTTGAAGGTCGGCAGCGTGACGACGACGTCAACCGCTTCGGCCACAAGCCCGGCGGACCGCCCCGCGATCGATACCGAACTGTCCGATGGCAAAGGGTTCATCCGTGTCCAGCCACATGGTGAGTGTGGTTCTGGGTAGCACCACGATGATAAGGTTTCGTTAATCACCTTTCACAGAGAAGCCTGCAAACCCAGGACTTCCAGCGTTCGATTGTGCTCGCTTAATCAAGGGTTCACCGCGCTTTGCTACCGGCTACACCACAGGATAGGTGAGATGCATCTGCTGTTCGCCACATCGATCGTGCCTGACGGCGCTCTCGCCTCGGGCTACGAGATCGCCAACGCCGCGATCATCGCCGCCTTGCGGCGTGCCGGCGCGCGCGTCACCGTCATCGGCTTCAGCTGGCCGGGAAAAGAACCCGTCGACCCCGAAAACACCATCGTGCTCGGCGCCCTTGACGTGCGCACCGAAAACGCTTCGTCGCGGCGGAAACTCGTCTGGGTCGCCAAGGCAATGCTGTCGGGGCTCACATTCGCGTCGGTGAAGTTACGCGCGGTCCCTGACAGTGAGGTTCTCGCAGCCATAGGGCGTGCGGGCCCCTTTGACGGCTATGTGCTGAATTCCGTGCAATTCGCAGGCGCCTTCGAAAAGCTCTTCGACGGCCGGCCATCGATCTTCGTGGCCCACAATGTAGAACATCGCTCGGCGCAGGAGAACGCGGCTGCCGCCGGCAGCATCTTCCAGCGTTTTCTGTTTCGCCGCGAGGCACGCCTGCTCAAGACGATGGAAGAACGGCTCTGCCGCCGCGCGCGCTTTGTCTTCACGCTGGCCGAGGAAGATCGTGCAGCACTTGGTGTCGCGGTCGGCGACCGCTCGACCGTGCTGCCTCTGGTGACGTTCAAGCAGGCGCCGAAACAAAGGGGGCCGCGCCAGATCGATTGCGACGCGGCGCTGATCGGGACCTGGACCTGGCAGCCGAATCGCATCGGGCTCGACTGGTTCCTGGAAAAAGTCGTGCCGCGTCTGCGGCCGGATTTCCGCGTCAAGATCGCCGGCAGCGTGCCGTCGGGCGTTGCCTCGACGCATCCCGGCGTTAAATTCGTCGGACGCGTGCCGGACGCCGAGGCCTTTGTGCGCTCCGCCGCCGTCATCCCACTGATCAGCACGGCCGGCAGCGGTGTGCAGCTCAAGACCATCGAGACGTTCGAGTTGGGTCTGCCATCTGTCGCGACAAGCCGCTCGCTGCGCGGCATAGACCATCGCCCGGCCAACTGCGTGGTCACCGACGATCCCGTAGCCTTTGCCGGCGCGCTGGAGGCCGCGGCGGCCGACGTCAGGGACGTCGATGGCAGCGCATTCCATCGCCGGCAGGTCAAGGCGCTCGATACCGCGATCAGGCACGGCCTGGAAAAACTTGGGCCCGTCAGGCGGGAGGTCTTTGCATGAACATGCATTCCGCCCGCGCTGCGTCTGGCCTCGACAATCTGAAGACCATCCTGGGCATCTCGGTGCTCGCTATCCGCTGGGATGACGCGATCGCGCTGCTGGCCCGCCTGGTTGCCGAGCGGCGCTTCACCAAGATCAGTTTTCTCAACGCGCACAACGCCAACATTGCCTACACGGACCCGGTCTTTGCCGAGGCGCTCGACGACTTTCTCATCCTGCCGGACGGCGTTGGCGTCGATGTGGCCGCCAAGCTGCTCTACGGTGCGCCGTTTCCGGACAATCTCAACGGCACGGATTTCGTCCCCGCCTTCCTGCAGGCGTCGGCCAGGCCGCTTACGGTTGGGCTTCTCGGCGCGACCAGGCTCAATGCCGAAGCGGCCTCGGTGAAACTGGCCGCACTCGCGGTGCAGCACACTTTCGTCGTCATCCATGACGGCTATTTCTCGGCCGCGCAGGAGCAGGGGATCGTCGACCGGATCGAAAAATTGCGGCCGGACGTGCTGCTCGTCGCCATGGGCGTCCCCCGCCAGGAATTGTGGATCGCGCGCCACATCGACCAGCGCCACTGCACGCTGCCGATCGCCGTCGGTGCACTGCTCGATTTCCTCAGCGGAACAGTGCCGCGCGCGCCCTTGTGGATGCGCCAGCTACGGCTCGAATGGCTGTTTCGGCTGGTGGTCGAACCAGGCCGGCTATGGCGCCGCTACGTGGTCGGCAATCCGTTGTTTCTCTGGCGCGTTGTCCGCCAGAAATTGTCGCGCAGGAGAGATCCCGCCGGAGGGGCCTCTTGAACAGCCGTTTCGTTCCAGTCGCGGATGTCGAACCCGGCATGCTTCCCAATACGCCCACGGCGGCGATCGTGACGGCAAGCTATGCGCCGGACTTCGAGCGTTGCCGTCTGTTGTGCGAGACCATCGACCGCCACGTTTCGGGTGCGGCGCATCACTACATCCTCGTCGAACATCGTGACGTGGCCCTGTTTCGACAGTTGCAAAACAACCGTCGCACGATTGTTGACGAGCGGGACCTGCTGCCGCGCTGGCTGCATGCCTTCGACGATCCGCTCAGCCTATTTCGACGGCGTATCTGGCTCAGCCTGAAGACGATGCCGCTGCGCGGCTGGCACGTACAGCAGCTGCGTCGCATCGCCATCGCCGCGCGTGCCAGCGAAGACGTGCTGATCTTCTGCGATTCCGATGTCGCCTTCCTCAGGCCCTTCGATTGCGGCGCCTTCCGGCGCAATGGCAAGGTGCGCCTGTTCCGTCGGGATGGCGTGCTGGCAGGCAGCGGCCACGAGGAACATCGCATCTGGTCACGCAACGCCGGTGCCGCCCTTGGCATCGACGAAGCCGTGGTTTCGACCCATGACTATATTTCGACGTTGATCGCGTGGCGTCGCGAAACCGTGACGGCGATGTGCGCCGAGATCGAGAAGATCCACGGCCGCAACTGGGTTCAGGTTATCGGCTCGGCTCGCAAATTCTCCGAATGCATGATCTACGGCCGCTATGTCGATAGTGTGCTGGGCGGCGCCGGCCATTTCCACGGTTCGGAAGAATTCTGCCGTGTCCACTGGACCGGCGAAGCATTGTCGGACGACGAATTTCGCAGTTTTGTCGCGGCCATGGCGCCCGAACAGGTCGCCATCGGCATGCAGTCCTTCATCGGCACGGACATTGGCCGTATCCGCCGGCTGATCGGGCTCGGCGCCTGATTTCGAGTATCGGGCGTTTCGGGAACGGTAGGCCGCAGCAGCTAGACCGGCTTCGCCGGCTTGCGCATTGCCGAATAGGTGAGCAGCGCCGAAGCGAGATACATCAGCAGGAAGACCACGTTCAGCGACAGCACCAGATTGGATGTGTCGGATATGGTTGTCAGCACATAGGTCAGAAGCACCGCCTTCAGCCCGGCGAGCAGCCCCAGATTGATTGCCCGCACCAGCGTCTGGCCGCGCGCGAACAGAAGCTCGGCCTGGTATTCGACAAGATTGCGAAGGCCGGGAACGCAGATCGCCAGTGCCACCAGAGGCGCGGCTTCGGAGACATTCTTGCCCAGCGCGTTGGGGAAGAAATGCAGCACGATACCCAGCGCCAGCAGCGAGGAGGTGGAGACGAGGAAAACGCCGCCTTCGATGCCGCTCTTGACCGTCAGCCGGGACAACAAGTCCGGTGCTCGCATCATCCGCTGCACCAGCATCATCGAGAAGGTGCGGATGGGGATTGCCGTCAGGTCGACCAGGCGCATGATGATGGCGTAGATGCCGGCCAGATGCGGGCCGCCGATCGCCAGCACGAGCAGCTTGTCGAACTCCGACTGCAGGTAGAACAGCACTTCCGCGCCGGCTACATAGATGGAATCGGCGAGCCGCCGCAGATAGAGTTCCGTCCGCAGCCGCAGGCGCTGGCGCGGGTAGAATAAACCGAAGGCAAGCAGCAGCGACGCTGCATTGGCGCCGATGTAATACCAGGACCAGACACCAACCGTCCGCTCCGCTGAGAACATGAACAGCACGGCGCCGAGCGCCCGCAAGGCTGTCGCCAGGATCGTGAGCAAGGCGGCGCGGCCGAACTTGCCGAGGCCGTTGTTGACGATCAGCGCCACCTCGACCGGACGCCACAAAAGCGCCTCGGCAAACACGATTGCCGCGAACACCGACAGCGGCACGTTGCTGGCGAAGAAAATCAGATAGACGCCGTAGGAGGCCGCGGCCAGCAATGGCAGCGAGACGACGCCGAGCAGGAGAAAACCGGCGGTGAACGTGCCGATCAGCTTGGGGCGGATCGTGGCGGTGCGATAAAGCGCCGAGATGAAGCCGAAGGCAAGGATGCGCGACAGCATCACGCCGGCCGCCGACGCGGTGGCGAACATGCCGAACTCGGAGATCGACAGCGTGTTGGCCAGTGCGATGAAATAGGCGAGCGAAAAGACCAGCCGGCCGCCAGCGCCGCTGATCGCCGAGAAATAGTCGAGAAGCAGCTTCCGTCGTTCGGCCAGAAAGGAGCCGATCCGGGCGAGGGGCCGCCTTTGCGGTATGTCACTGGCCTGTGTCATGCGTCCCGAAAGGATAGATCGGAAAACTTAACGTGCCGTTCTGAAGCCATTGGGTGCAATGGAAAAAAGTACACAAGCAAGGCGGGGAACTTTGCTTTCAATCCACCAAAATTAACCTTTTGTTTCCTATGCCTGTTTAGCGTGGCTTAACGAATGGCCGACCGCCTCCACGCCGCCAAGAGTAAAGCTCAAAGACAATGGTCGACAGGGAAAACCGTGAAGACTGGAAGCGTGAGCGGTCCTTGCTCGCGCTCGGCCAGGCTGTGCGCGGCGAGGAGGACGTCGACGCTTCGTTGGTGTCGATCGGCGATCGGACAGACCCGTCATGGCGCGAGGATGCCGCCACGCGCCATCGCCTTGCCCGTTCACGGCGCGAAGCGCGGGCGCAGCCGATACCGACTGCGACCGCTGAGGCTGGCCAGCCTCGCGCTGACCAACAGTTCACGGCTCCCCCGATACCATCCGAAGCAGCCGCCCAGCCGGAGGAATCATCCGGGTTGGCCGGCTTGCCGTCGGGTTGGCTAGGTGGGAAACGGCCGAACGATTCCAACGCCGAATTGCTGGCGGCCGAGACAGGCCCGACAAGTTACGTGCAGACTGCTACACAGCCACAGCAGCAGCCCACTGCCGCCAACGCTTTCGGTGCCGCGCAGTCCCATATGGCTACGGAGTCCCGATACGCTGGCGAAGAGCATTCGTTTCGCGACGAAGATCCGCAGCAATGGAAGCCGCTGATCGATCCGATGCTGGTGGTCCGCGGCGTTGCCAGGTCGAAGGCGCTGATCGTAACGACGACGATCCTGGGCGCGGCGCTGGGCATCGCGATCGCCCTGTCGACGCCCAAGAAATACGAAGCCACCACCGAGCTGGTCATCGAGCCGGGCGACCTCAAGCTTTCCGACCGGGATCTCACCCAAGCGGTGGGTCAGCCCGATGCCGCGCTGGCTGTCGTCGAAACCCGGATCAAGATGCTCACGTCCGGCAACGTGCTCAACAAGGTCGTTGACAAGCTCAGTCTCGTCGACGACCCCGAATTCAACGGCCAGGGTTCGGGCCGCCTCGGCGTCATGTCACTCGTCCGGTCGATACTGTCGCGCCAGGATGGGCCCGGCGGCGCCGACGACGTCCGCCGCCGGGCGCTGGCCGTTCGCAATCTGGCCGAGAGCCTGTCGGTCGAGCGCTCCGGCAAGACTTTTGTCGTCTCCATCAGCGCCACCACTCAGGATGGCGAGAAGTCGGCTCTCATCGCCAATACGACGAGGGACGTCTTCAAGCAGGAGACTGGTCAATACCAGTCGAACATGGCCGGGCGCGCGACGGACGAACTGACGTCCAAGCTCGACGAGTTGCGCAAGGGTGTCGAAGCGGCCGAGCGCAAAGTCGAGGATTTCAGGGCCACGCATGGTCTTGTCGACGCGCAAGGCCATTTGATTAGTGACGATCAGATGCTGAAGCTCAACGAGCAGCTCTCTGTTGCCCGCGCCCGCACGCTGGAACTCAACGCCCGGGCAGCATCGGCGCGTTCCATCGATGTGAACTCCGTCCTGACCGGTACCTTGCCGGAAGAGATCAACTCCAACACCATGAGTGATCTGCGCTCGCAATATGCGACGCTGAAGCAGGAGGCCGACCGCGCCGCAGTCCGGCTCGGACCGCGTCATCCCGAGCTTCAGGCTCTCGACGCCCAGATTGCCGGTGCGCGCGAGCGCATCGCCGCGGAACTGCGCCGTATCGCCTCTTCGCTGCAGATCGATCTGAAGCGTGCGGTCCAGCTCGAACAGGATCTCGCTTCCCGGCTGGCACAGGCGAAGGTCCAAAGCGGTGACGTCAACAGCGATCTCGTCACCTTGCGCGAGCTGGAGCGTGAGGCCACCGCCAAGCGTGCCGTCTATGAGCAATATCTTCTGCGCTCCAAGGAAACCGGCGAGCAGAAGAACATCAGCACCGCCAACATCAATATGCTCACCGAGGCCGTTGCCCCGCTCGAAGCAAAGGGACCGTCGCGCGCTGTCATTGCGCTTGCTGGACTGGTGCTGGGCCTGGCCTCCGGCGTTGGTCTCGGCGCCATGCGCGGCGCCTATGAGAGCCTGCGTGAAACAGCCAATTCGCGGTCACGTCGCGGCACTGACGAGCGCCGGACACCTTTCGAGGACAAGGCCTATCAGGCGGCGCCCCCGCCCGTTGGCCCAATCGAGATGGTTCGTGCCGATCGTTCCAGCCGTCTCGGTTCTTTGTTCTCGGTGTTCCGCAAGATCATGCCTGCCAAGGCGCCAAGCAAGAGGTTCGCCGATACGCGGCCCAGCCAGCCGATCCCTCCGTCTGTTGCCGCAAAGCCCATGGCACCCCCGCAGCCCGATTACGCACCGCTGCGGCAAGGCGCCTATGCTCCCCTTCCGCAGCAGACGGCTGAGCCGCCTCTGACTGACAACATCATGCCGCAGCAGGCCACACATCCGGCCTATCCTTATCCGCATGCTCAGTCGTGGCAGATGCAGCCACTGGGTGGCTATGCCTATCCGCAGTCGACGGCGCCTTACGCCGGGCCGGCGTACTATCCACAGCAACCGGATCCTGCGCAGTCCGTTGCGCCGCAGCAGGTAGCCTATCCTGGGATTTCGGAGGCTGCCGAGCAGCAAACGCCAATCGAGGAAATCCGCGCCAGCCTGCGTGAGTTCCGCGAGGCGGTCCAGGAGCTCACGGAGAGCCGCGCACGCCGGCGCTACTTCTGAGCCACGAATAAAACATGCCTGTTTCGAGTTAACGGCATGGGACGGCGCATTGACGGGATTGCACCGCCCAATTTTCGTGAAAATGCCACGCAGCTTGTCACCCCAAAGGCCTGCCCTCGGGCTTGACCTGAAGGCGTGCGGTGGTTGGGTCGACATGCATTAAAGCACGCTCGCACGGGTCTTTCAGATGCGGCGCGATTTGGGACAGAATGGTGTACAGGGTGGTTCATGGCTGAAGTGATTGACGGAAAGAGCGTCGCCGAAGACGTGGTGCGGATAGTCAAGACCTTGACGGCCGAGCTTGCCGCGAATGGCATTGCCAAGCCCGGCCTCGCCGTTGTCATCGTCGGCGAGGATCCGGCCAGCCAGGTCTACGTCGCTTCCAAATCCCGCACCGCCAAGGAATGCGGTTTCCATTCGGTCCAGCACACCTTGCCGGCCGAAACGTCCGAGCAGGATTTGCTGAAGATCATCGGCGGGCTCAACGCCGACCCCGCCATCAATGGCATCCTGGTGCAACTGCCGCTTCCCGCCCATATCGATGCGGGCAAGGTCATCCAGACCATCGCGCCGGAAAAGGATGTCGACGGCTTCCATTTCATCAATGTCGGCAAGCTCGGCACGGGCGAACTCGAGACGGCCTTCGTACCCTGCACGCCCGCCGGTTCGATGCTGCTGATCGAGCGCGTGCGCGGCAAGGACCTGTCAGGTCTCAACGCGGTCGTCGTCGGCCGCTCCAACATCGTCGGCAAGCCTATGGCCAATCTCCTGCTTGCCGCCAACTGCACGGTCACCATCGCGCACAGCCGCACAAAGGATCTGCCGGCGCTCGCGCGTACCGCGGACATTCTGGTCGCTGCCGTCGGCCGGCCTGAGATGGTGAAAGGCGACTGGGTCAAGCCAGGTGCTACCGTCATCGATGTCGGCATCAACCGCATTCCGGCGCCCGAGAAGGGCGAGGGCAAGTCGCGCCTGGTTGGCGACGTCGCCTATGCCGAGGCAGCCAAGGTGGCCGGCGCCATCACCCCTGTTCCAGGTGGCGTCGGGCCGATGACCATTGCCATGCTGATGGCCAATACGCTAGCCTCAGCCTATCTTGCGGCCGGATTGAAACGGCCCTCCTTCTGAGAGCGCCTGCTTTGCCCAACCCCACTGTTCCTGCAGAACGGCCGGCCGTGAATGAGACCGTTCAAGGTGGCCGGCAATTCGCCTTCCTGCTGGTCGACAAGTTCTCCATGTTCTCGCTGGCTGCGGCGATCGACACGTTCCGCTCGGCCAACCGGCTGCTCGGCCGCGACTTCTATGGCTGGACCACCGTGTCCGCCGACGGTGATCCGGTCATGGCTTCCAACGGCCTGCCGCTCAAGATCGACTACAGCGTCGCCGACCTGCCGCCGGTAGACATTCTCTTCGTTTCGGTCGGCCTGACGACGGAGTTTCCCGGCAAGAGCAAGGTTCTGTCGGCGCTGCGCAGTTGGGGCCGTCGTGGCAACGCGCTCGGCGCGCTCTCTGTCGGATCCTATCTGCTCGCCGAGGCAGGCCAGCTCGAGGGTTATCGCTGCACCATCCACTGGGAGAACCGCGCCGGCTTCGTCGAGCGCTTTCCCGACATCAACTGCACCGGCAACGTCTTCGAGATCGATCGCAAGCGCTACACCTGCGCCGGCGGCACCACCTCCATCGACCTGATGCTGGAAATCGTGCGCGGGGATTTTGGTTCGAATCTTGCCAATGGCGTCGCCAACCAGTTCCAGCACGAACGCATCCGTTCCGCCGGCGACCGCCAGCGCGTTGGCCCCGAGCGTGACTTGACCGGCAAGTCGGAGAAGCTGCGGCGCATCGTCGAACTGATGGCGGATCATCTCGACGAGCCGCTCTCGGCAGTGCAGCTTGCCAAGTCGGCAGGCCTGTCGGTACGCCAGGTCGAGCGCCTGTTCCTGCGCCATCTCAGCGTGACCCCCGGCCGCTACTACATGCGGTTGAGGCTTGAACGCGCGCGCGAATTGCTGCGCCAGACCAACATGCCGATTCTCGACGTGGCGATCGCCACCGGCTTCACGTCACACTCCTATTTCGCCCAGAGCTACCGGCTGCAATTCGGCAGGCCGCCGTCCGAAGAGCGCCGCACGACATACTGAGCCGGCTTCCTGTTCGGCGGGTGCATGCTGCAATCCTCGCCTTGCCTCATCCATTTGCAGTCATCGCTCGCCGCGCGATGACTGTACTCGGGCTTGTGCCTCGCGGCCGCCTCAAATAGCTTTCGCCTGCGGACCAGAGGCTTCTCAGGAGATTTACATGGTGGGATTTTCACGGAGCGTCGCCGTGGCGCTGCTCCTTCTTTGCACCACGGTGTCCGGCTTTGCCGCCGATCGCGTGATCATCATACTCGACGCTTCCGGCTCCATGTGGTCGCAGATCGATGGCAAGCCCAAGCTCGAAATCGCGCGTCAGTCGCTCAGGACGGTGCTGCAGTCGATCCCTGCCGACAGGGAAATCGGCTTCATGGCATATGGCCATCGCGAGAAGGGCAGTTGCGAGGATATCGAGCTCATCGTGCCCCCACAGCCGAGATCGGCAAGCACGATTACCACAGCCGCCGACGGCCTGAATTTCCTCGGCAAGACACCGCTGACGGCAGCCGTCAAGCAAGCAGCGGAAGCGCTGAAATACACGGAAGACAAGGCCACCGTCGTGCTCATTACCGATGGGATCGAAACCTGTGGCGGCGATCCCTGCGCTCTCGGCAAGGAGCTGAAAGCGTCCGGGGTCGATTTCACCGCAGACGTCGTCGGCTTCGGCCTGAGCGCCGATGAGGGGAGGCAAGTCGCATGCCTCGCCGAAAACACCGGCGGCAAATACATCCAGGCTTCAGACGAGAAGGCGCTGCGCGACGCGTTGGTCGAAACCATCGCCGCGGCTGCGCCTGCCCCGGCCCCGGCCCCGGCGCCCGCGCCACAGCCAGCGCCTCCCCCGCAACCCGCTCCTGCGCCTGTAGCCGCTCCGGCACCCGAAAAGCCCGAATTCAATTTCCTGCCAACTGCTGTGCTCGCCGAGGGCGGCGATCCCCTGACGGACGGCAATGCGTGGGAGATCTACAAGGCGCAGGCCGATGGCACGCGCGGCGACATCGTGACAACCGAATACGGGGCATACAAAGGCAATCTGGAACCGGGCGACTACCTTGTTGTTGCGCGCGACGGCGAGGTGAAGACCGAGCAGAAGCTCAAGGTCGAGGCTGGCCAGGTCTACAAGCCTGTCTTCACGCTGAATGCCGGCACGCTCGTCATTCATCCGCGGCCGAATGAAGGGGCTGACGTTCTGGATGGCGCGACGGTCGAGTTTGTCTATCCGGGTGGCAGCACCACGTCCTATGGCAATTCCACGGTCATCGTGCCGGCCGGCGAACAGCAGGTCACGGTCAAGATCGGCAGCGGGACGGTTACCGAAACCATCCAGCTCGCGGCCGGCAAGACGATCGGGAAGGATGTGATCGTCGGCGTCGGAAACATCAACGTCAACGCATTCTATGTTGCCGGCGGCGACAAGGCCGATGGCTCCGGCATCGACTTCCAGATCGTCAAGGCGAAGAAGGGAATCGACGGCACAAGGGAAAATGTCGACAATTCCTACGGGCCGGACAGCAAGTTCTGGCTGCCGCCTGACGACTATGTGATGATCGCGACGGTTGATCTGGCGGTTGTCGAGCAGCCGTTCACCGTCAAGGTCGGTGAGCATCAGGAGCTGAAAGTCGCGATGGACGCCGGCGTGCTGGCCATCACCGCGCCCGGAGCCGAGAAGATCGAGATCTTCGAGCCGAAGAAGGACGTCAACGGCAACCGCAAATCCGTCGGCTATGCCTATGATCAGAAGTACCAGACAGCGATACCGGCTGGCGACTATGTGGTCGTCGCGGGAAAGTCGGATACCAGCTCGAAGGAAAGCGCGGTGACGGTGAAGGCGGGAGCACGGGCCGAACTTACGGTCCAGTAGGAAGCGTGCTTTCGACACCTCGAAAGGGCGGCCACGAGCCGCCCTTTCTTATGGAGACAAATGCCGTCAGGCCGTGCCGAAGGCGCTGGCGCCATGATCGGCGCGGCCCACCAATTGCCGGAAGCCCGCGAACAATTCGCGCCCAAAACCGAACTCGTTGCCGATGAGGTCGACCTCGGCTGGCCGGCGCAAGGCGAAATCCCCGGCCGGCACCAGAACTTCCAGTGTTCCGACGTCGGCATCGAGCCTGACGATATCACCGTCATGGATCCTGGCGATCGGACCGTTCTCGACTGCCTCCGGCGTGACATGAATGGCCGCCGGCACCTTGCCCGAGGCGCCCGACATGCGCCCATCGGTCACCAGCGCCACATGCTGGCCGCGATCCTGCAGAATACCGAGCACGGTGGTCAGCTTGTGCAGTTCCGGCATGCCGTTGGCCTTTGGCCCCTGGAAGCGGATGACGGCAATGAAGTCGCCGGTGAGCAAGCCTGCCTTGAACGCATCGTTCAGTCCCTGCTGGCTGTCGAACACCTTTGCCGGCGCCTCGATGATGCGCCGCTCGGGCTTCACGGCGGACGTCTTGATGACGGCGTGGCCGAGATTGCCCGAGAGCACCTTCAGGCCGCCGGTTGCCTGGAACGCTTTGCTGAAGGGCGCCAGCACCTTTTCGTCGCCGCTCGCGCGCGGCGAGGCCTCGCGCACCACGCTGCCATCGTCGCCCAGTCTGGCTTCGACCGCATAAGGCCGCAGGCCTTCGCCCCACACCGTCTGCACATCTTCGTGCAGGACACCTTCGTCGAGCAGTTCGCGGATCAGGAAGCCCAGCCCGCCGGCGGCATGGAAATGGTTCACGTCGGCAAGGCCGTTCGGATAGACGCGCGCCAGCAGCGGCACCGCTTCAGAGAGGTCGGAAATATCCTGCCAGGTGATGGCAATGCCGGCCGCCGCCGCCATGGCGATCAGATGGATGGTGTGGTTGGTCGAGCCGCCGGTGGCGTGCAGGCCAACGACACCGTTGACGATCGAGCGTTCGTCGATCATCCGGCCTGCCGGTGTGTAAGCATTGCCGAGCGCGGTGATCGCCAGCGCCCGCTTGGTCGCTTCCCTGGTCAGCGCATCGCGCAGTGGCGTGCCGGGATTGACGAAGGAGGCGCCCGGGGTGTGCAGCCCCATGATCTCCATCAGCATCTGGTTGGAGTTCGCGGTGCCATAGAAGGTGCAGGTGCCCGGCCCGTGATAGGATTTGGACTCGGCCTCCAGCAACTCGGCCCGTCCGACCTTGCCTTCGGCATAGAGTTGACGAATCCTGGCCTTCTCGTCGTTGGGCAGGCCGGTGGTCATCGGTCCAGCCGGGATGAACACCGCCGGAAGGTGGCCGAAGGTCAGCGCCGCGATGACCAGCCCCGGCACGATCTTGTCGCAGACGCCGAGATAGACGGCCGCGTCGAACATGTTGTGCGACAGGCCGATCGCAGCGGCCATGGCGATCACGTCGCGCGAAAACAGCGAAAGCTCCATGCCCGGCTGGCCTTGCGTGACGCCGTCGCACATGGCGGGCACGCCGCCGGCCACCTGCGCGATGCCGCCGGCCTCCCGCGCCGCGTCCTTGATCAGCGCCGGATACGTCTCGAAAGGCTGATGCGCCGACAGCATGTCGTTGTAGGAGGTGATGATGCCGAGGTTCGGCACCTGGTCGCCGCCCAGCGCCACTTTCTCGGATGGGCTGCAGACCGCGAAGCCATGGGCCAAGTTACCGCAGGCCAGCACACCTCGGTTCGCCGAGCGGTTGGATGCTTCGGCGATGCGGCCGAGATAAGCCTCGCGGCCCGGCTTCGAGCGCTGGCGGATGCGCTCGGTGATGGCTTCGATGTCGCGTCTGGCGGTCATGGTGGTCGGTCCTTTCAGGCGAGGTCCCGGAAACATCCTCCCGCCGTTTGCCGGGACCACATTAAATCTCGAATCAGGGCGCCCAGAAAACCTCTACGGGCCTCGGTGCGGCGTCGAGCACGGTACGGATCGGCTTTCGCGGTCCGGGTGCAACCGCACCGTCGAAGGCGGTGCGCTTGTCCTCGCCCTCTATATGCAGCGCGATGAAACCGGCATCGATGATCCGCGCCAGCGACAGCGTCAGCCGCGGCTCCCCGGCGCTTGCCGCATGAACCGGCAGGACGATCCTGTCCGAGGACGGATCCAGCAAGACCGGCAGGTCATCGGCATCCGGAAAGAACGAGGCGGTATGGCCGTCGCCGCCCATGCCGAGGATGACGACGTCGAGCGGCCAGGGCAATGCTTGCAGCGCCGCATTGTCGGAAGCCGCCGCGTCCTCGATGCTTGTGGCCTCATGATAGAGCGGCACGAAACGTGCCGCCTTGGCGGCGTTCTGCAGCAGATTGGCGGCAACCAGCCCGGCGTTGGAGCGCGGCGATGAGGCCGGCACGAAACGCTCGTCGACCAGCGTGACAATCACCTTGTCCCAGGCGATCGGCGTGGTCGAAAGCACCGCAAAGAGCCTTGCCGGCGTGGTGCCGCCGGAGACGGCAAGCAGCGCCGTGCCGCGCTTGGCGATTGCCTTTGTCAGCTTGTCGGCGATCTGGTCGGCCAGCGCTGCGGCAAGTTCTTCGCGCCCGGAAAAGGCGTGCCAGTCGTAGGCGGCGCTGTTCAATTGCTCTCGTGCCATGTCCGCCCATCACGTTCGATCAGCGCTATCGAGGCCGATGGCCCCCATGTGCCTGCCGTATAGCCCTGCGCCTCCTGCCGGGCACTTTCCCAGGCATTCTGGATAGGGTCGATCCATTTCCAGGCGGCCTCGACCTCGTCGCGGCGCATGAACAGCGTCTGGTTGCCACGGATGACATCCATGATCAGCCGCTCGTAAGCGTCGGGCGCGCGGCCATCGAAGGATTGCGCGAAGCTCATGTCGAGGGGGATCTGGCGCAACCGCATGCCGCCCGGTCCCGGATCCTTGATCATGATGAACTGCTTGACGCCCTCGTCGGGCTGCAGGCGGATAACCAGCTGGTTGGCGAAGATCGGCCCGGCGGTGTCGCCGAAGATCGAGTGCGGGATCGGCTTGAACTCGATTGCGATTTCCGAAACCCGGGTCGCCAGCCGCTTGCCGGTCCTGAGGTAGAAGGGAACGCCGGCCCAGCGCCAGGTGCCGATCTCGGCCTTGATGGCGACGAAGGTCTCGGTGTCGCTGTCGTGGCCGAGTTCCTCGACATAGCCTTTTACCGGCCCGCCGGCCGAGGCGCCGGCGCGGTATTGTCCGCGCACGGTATGCTTCGGCGCCTCATTGCCGTTGATGCGCTTGAGAGCCCTCAACACCTTCAGCTTCTCGTCGCGCACGGCGTCGGCGTCCATCGACGACGGCGCCTCCATGGCGACGAGGCAGAGGAGCTGCAGCATGTGGTTCTGCACCATGTCGCGCAGCGCACCGGCCTTGTCGTAGTAGGTGACGCGATCCTCCAGGCCGACAGTCTCGGCCACGGTGATCTGCACATGGTCGATATGGGCGGAGTTCCAGAGCGGTTCGTAAAGTGCGTTGGCGAAGCGCAGCGCCATCAGGTTCTGGACCGTTTCCTTGCCGAGATAGTGGTCGATGCGGAATATCTGGCTTTCGTGGAAATCGTCGCCGACCAGATCGTTCAGCGCGCGCGCCGAAGCGAGGTCGCGGCCGATCGGCTTTTCCAGCACGATGCGCGAATTCGGCGTGATCAGCTTGTTTTCCTTGAGCTTGTGCGAAATGTCGCCGAACAACGATGGCGACACCGCCAGATAAAACGCGCGGATGCTGTCGCTGTCGCCGATCGCCTTTTTCAGTTCGTCGAAGCCCGCGCCGGTCGTCGCGTCCGCCGAGATGTAGGAAAGCCGGGCAAGGAAGGTCTTCAACTCCTTGGCGTCGATGTCGGCGGCCTTCACGTGGTCGGAAATCGCCTGCTTGGCGAAGGCCTGGAATTCCTCGTCGGTCATCTTCGAGCGCGATGTGCCGATGATACGCGTCGGTTCCGAAAACTGGTGGTCGCGCTGGCGATAGTAGAGCGAAGGCAGAAGCTTGCGTTCCGACAGATCGCCGGTGCCGCCGAAAATGATGAAGTCGAAAGGGTCGACGGGGATGATCTGGCTGGTCATGGTCTGTCCGCTTTGACGCCGGTCGCTGTGACGCGGCTGATATAATCTAATCGATTTAAATTTTCCAGTGCCATGGTGTCACATCCAGGACCAATCGCCGGGTATTGATTGGGTCCACATGTACCCTTGACACCGACGCTACCTGGAGGCTTGTCGGCAAGCGATGGGCTCCCGGAAGCTTTCGCAACCGCAGCATAGAACGCGAATGTGACGAAAGCTAAGGGAGAAATCGGCGCGCTGTCTGCCACCGCTTGAGCCACGGCGGTCGGCGGCTTCCTTTGCAAGTTACGGATGGATCTCAATGGGCGGGCAAATCATGCGTCTCGAAAACAAAGTCGCCATCATCACTGGCGCCGCCTCCGGCTTCGGCGAAGGCATGGCCAAGCGCTTTGCCGAAGAGGGCGCACGCGTGGTCGTCGCCGATCTCAATGCCAAGGGTGCGGAGCGCGTTGCCAGCGAGATCGGCGAAGCGGCGATCTGGACGCAGACCGATGTCTCGTTGCGGTCAGAATTCGACGAGATGATCTATGCCGCGAAAAGCGCCTTCGGCCGCATCGACATCATGGTCAACAATGCGGGTTACACGCATCGCAATGGCGACATGCTCAAGGTCGACGAGGAGACCTTCGACCTGATCACCGCGGTCAACATGAAGGCAATCTACCATGCGGCGCTGGCCGTCGTGCCGATCATGGAAAGGCAAGGTGGCGGCGTCATCCTGACCACGGCTTCCACCGCGGGTCTCAGGCCACGGCCCGGCCTCACCTGGTACAATGCATCGAAAGGCTGGGCGATCACCGCGACCAAATCGATGGCGGTCGAACTGGCGCCGAAGAACATCCGCGTCAATTGCCTTTGCCCGGTCGCTGGCGAAACCGGCATGCTGGAGAAATTCATGGGCGCCGATACGCCGGAAATCCGCGACAGATTCCGCGCATCGATCCCGCTCGGCCGGCTGTCGACACCGCTGGACATCGCCAATGCGGCACTCTGGCTTGCATCGGACGAAGCGGCGTTCATCACCGGCGTCGCGCTGGAGGTCGATGGCGGCCGGTGCATCTGAGCGGCCCAGGCGCTTTGGCCCCATTGCCCGGCGTCGCGTCAGGCGCCGGGTTTGATATAGCTCTTGTACACCCAGCCGTGCTTGCCGTTGTAGACGATTTCGCACCACTGCTTGCAACTCACCAACTGCACCGATGTCTTGGCCGGAACGGTCACGATGGCGGCAGCACTCGTCTTCGGGCCGCTTCGCATGGTGACTGGCCTCAGAATGCGTCCGCTGCTCTTCGCCGTGGCTTTTTGAGGCTTTTCCTTGATCTGGCTACCAGTATCCCCGGCGGCCGCAGGCTGTTGTGGTGGCACTCCGGGTTGCACTTCGGGAATGGCGGCGGTCTGCGCGCCATCGGCCGAGTCGCTGGCATCGGCATTGTCGGGCGCCGCGACCTTGGCAAGTTCCGTGGCGGCATCCGTTCCGGCCGCCGGTTCGGCGAATGCCGCGACGGAAGCTGGTTTGTCGGCGGCCTCTGCCGGTTTTGCAGTCTGGGCGGGCGGCGGTGCGGCGGTACTGGCTGCCGGCTTTGCGCCTGATCCCGTCCAGCGGGGATCATCGGAGGCGAGCGCCGTGACCACCACCGCTTTTGCGGCAACAGCTGGCGACACCTTGTCTGCTTTGCGATCCGCTTGCGGCTGTGCCGGCGATGCCATGGCCGCGACCGTGGTCGCGACAGGGATCGTCGCAACCTTGGTCGTCTTTACCGGAACGGTAGGCACGGTCTGCTCGGGATTGGCAATCGCCTGCCGCTCATTGGCCGGCAACGCCAGCCATAGCGCCACGGCCGCGACGCCGAGAAGCGCCGCGGTGCCGGCCGCTGCGATCACGAGATGCGAGTTCGACTGAAGTCCCTGCCAGAACGAGGGCCGCGTATCATAGCCGAATTGCATGGCAAAGCGCCGCTGTTCCGGCGCGCCGAAACCAAAGGGCTCTTTCACTCTTGCCACCTCCATATGAGGGCCGACGTTCTTTCGATCAAATGCCGGAACTCCGGTATCCGATCGGCGTCGGTCCCAAAATCAAAAGCGGGCAGGCCCGCAGAATTCCCCGTTGATCACCCACGGCTGGCATCATTTGCCGCCGATTGTGGCATCAGTGCGCCCTTGTTAAGAATTTTGCAATGTATCGCTAAATCCTGTCCCTCAAGGCAAACCAGTTCAGAGCCAGGAAAAGCAGCGGTGCACGGAAGCGACGACCGCCGGGGAAGGGCGGTATATTCAAATCCTCGATCATCTTCAGTCTATCCCGGTTCCCGGCAACCGTCTCGGCGTAGAGCTTGCCGAAGAAATTCGACAGCATCACGCCATGTCCCGAATAGCCGCCGGCCGAGATGACATTGGGCATCACTTCGCGCACGAACGGCTTCCTCGGCATGGTGATGCCGACATAACCGCCCCAGCCATGCGTGATCTCCACATCCTTCAACGCGGGATAAAGCTCGGCGATCTGGCGGCGGATATGGATGTGGATATCCTTGGGGTCATTGACCGCGTAGACCTCACGCCCGCCAAACAGCAGCCGCCCATCCGTCGATTTGCGGAAGTAGCGTACCACGAAGCGGGAATCATCGACTGATTCGCCGCCAGGCAGCACCTTGGAATCAGCGCCCAGCGGCACGGTCGCGCCGATGAAGGAACCGATCGGCATGATGTGCGCCGCACTCACCGGTTCGAGCGTGCCGCCATAGGCATTGACCGCGACTAGGCATTTGTCGGCGGTGATCGTGCCCTTGGGCGTTGTGACCTTCACCTTGCCGCCGCTCGAGGCGATGCCGGTCGATGGTGTCTGCTCGAACAGCCCAGCGCCTGCTTGCGCTGCCACCCGCGCGGTGCCGATGAGCAGTTTCAACGGGTGGATGTGGCCGGTGCCGGCGTCGCGCGTGCCGCCAAAATATCGTGTCGAGCCCAGTCGTTCCGCCGTCTCCGCGGCGTCCATGAAGGAGATATGCTGGTAACCGAAGCGGTCGGCCATGATCTCGGCATGCGCCTTGTAGTCGTCGACATAGCGCGGCTTGTGCGCCACCGACAGCTGGCCCGGCATGTAGTCGATATCGATCTGGTTGGCGGCGGCGAATTCCAGGAGGTGGGTTTTCGCCTCTTCCGCGAGGTCGAACAATGCCTTGGCGCGGGAGAAGCCGTACTCCGCCTCCATTTCCTCGGCCCAGGCGCGCTGGCCGGTGCCAAGCTGGCCACCATTGCGCCCGGATGCGCCATCGCCGAAGCGGTACGCTTCGATCAGCACGACATCGGTGCCGGCCTTGGCGAGATGGGCAGCCGCCGACAACCCGGTGAAGCCGCCACCGATGATGACGACGTCGCACGTCCGGTCGCCGTCGAGTGCGGGGTATTCCGGTCGAGGCCCGGCCGTGTCCTCATACCAGGAGCGGCCGGGGGAGATCGGGGATTGGTAGGGCATGTGAAGTCCTGGGCTGGGCAGTAGGGCAGTAGGGCAGTAGGGCAGTAGGGCAGTAGGGCAGTAGGGTTAGAGCGTCGAGAGCTTGCGGATAAGAAGCCGCAACAGCTTCCCCACACTCTCGCTGCTTGTCATCAACGCCTCGACCGTTTCGGCAGAAGCGATCCCAACCCGCTGAGCGACAAGGAGGTGTGTCTCCAACTCCTTTAGGGATCCTTGGGCAATCCTGAGAAATTGCTGGTAGGTAGCTCGGCTCTCTCGGCTGTAACCTTCGGCAATGTTGGCCGGTACGGAAGTTGCTGCCCGGCGAACCTGCCCGGTCAACCCATAGAGTTCATCCTTCGGCCACGACTTTGTCGCCTCATAGATCGAAACCGCCAGATCCATCGCTTGCTGCCAGACGATCAGCTCTCTGTATGAGTCGATCTTGGTCGCCATCCCCCTACTGCCTTACTGCCCTATTCCCTTATTCCCCTAAACGTTCAGCAGCAGATATTCCCGCTCCCACGGGCTGATCACTTCCATGAACGTCTCGAACTCCGCCCGCTTGATCGCCGCATAGGTGGCGGCAAAGGATTTGCCGAGCAGCGCGCAGAGTTCTTGATCGCCTTCGAACAGGTCGACCGCTTCGAGCAGCCCGCGCGGCAGGTCGATCTCGGCGGCATTGGCGGTGGTCAGGACGGGCGGCTCGGCCTTGATCTTGTTGGTGATGCCGATGAGCCCGCAGGCGAGCGAGCCAGCCAGCGCCAGATAGGGATTGGCATCGGAAGACGGAACGCGGTTTTCGACACGCCGCGCCGCCGGGTCGGAACGCGGAACGCGGAACGCCGTGGTGCGGTTGTCATAGCCCCACTTGTTGTTGACCGGGGCGGAAGCCGCCTGGGTCAGCCGGCGGTAGGAATTGACGTAGGGCGCGAACATCACCAGCGCGTTGGGCACATGCTTCTGCATGCCGCCGATGAAATGGAAGAAGTCGTCGGTTTCCGAGCCGTCCTCGCCCGAGAAAATGTTCTTGCCGGTCTTCTTGTCGATGATCGACTGGTGGATGTGCATGGCGGAGCCGGGTTGTCCCTGGATCGGCTTGGCCATGAAGGTCGCATAGATCTCATGCTTCAGCGCGGCCTCACGGATCGTGCGCTTGAACATGAACACCTGGTCGGCAAGTTCGATCGGGTCGCCATGGCGCAAGTTGATCTCGAGCTGGCCGGCGCCTTCCTCGTGGATCAGCGTATCGATCTCCAGGCCCTGGCTCTCGGAGAAATGGTAGATATCGTCGATAAGCTCGTCGAACTCGTTGACGCCGGCGATCGAATAGCCGGCGCCGCCGCCGATCGCCCGTCCCGAACGTCCGACCGGCGGGGTCAGCGGATAGTCAGGGTCGGGATTCTTGCGGACGAGGTAGAATTCGATCTCGGGCGCCACGACGGGTTTCAGGCCGAGCTTGTCATAGGCGGCCACCACGCGCTTCAACACGTTGCGCGGCGTGAACTCGACCGAACGTCCGTCCTGATGGACGAGATCGCAGATGACCGCCGCCGTCGGATCCTCTTCCCATGGCACCACGGTCAGCGTCGAAAGATCCGGCATCAGCTTGAGATCGCCGTCGTCCTCCGGATAGTGGAAGCCGTTGCCGTCTTCCGGGTAGCCACCGGAGATCGTCGTCATGAACACCGCCGAAGGCAACGCCAGCGAGGTATTGGAGGTGAATTTCTTCGACGGCATCATCTTGCCGCGCGCGACACCAGCCTGGTCAGGCGTAATACACTCGATGTCCTCGATCCCGCGCCATTCCAGCCACTCGCTGACCTCTTTCCAGTTCTTCACGCCACGTTGGTTTTTCACGAAGGCAGGCGTGCGGGCACGTCCTCCGCGGCTCGACGGACGGACTTCCTTTTTTGCAGGCGGCATCAATCACCAGGTTTGGTTTCGGATGCCCGAGTATAGCCGTGCCCTGCGACCGAAGGGAAGGGGAGCCCGGTCGCCTTTACCGACATGATTGAAAATTGCTCCAGGCAGCTTAGTTTGACTTCCCAAATATCAATCGCCCAAACCTTAAGCTCAGTGACCGAATGCAGCACAATCGCAACCTCACCACGATCGGCTTCGATGCCGATGATACGCTCTGGCAGAACGAACAGTTCTTCCGCATGACCGAAAAGCGATTTGTCGGGATGCTCGCGGACCACGGCGAAGAAACGGATATCTCGGCGCGATTGCTGGATGCCGAGAAGCGCAACCTTGCCGTCTATGGCTTCGGCATCAAGGGATTTACGCTGTCGATGATCGAGACGGCGATCGAGGTCACCGGAGGTCGCGTTCCGGCTGCGGTCATCGCTGACATTCTTGCCGCGGGCCGGGAGATGCTCGGCCACCCGATCGAGGCGCTGCCGCATGCGCGGGAAACGGTAGAAAAGCTTGCAGGCGCCTATCACCTGGTGCTGATCACCAAGGGCGATCTTTTCGATCAGGAGCGAAAACTGGCCCAGTCCGGTCTGGGAGATCTGTTCGATGCTGTGGAGATCGTCAGCGACAAGAGCGCCGCCACCTATGCCCGCATCTTCAGCCGTCATGGCGACGGTCCAGGGAAAAGCATGATGGTTGGAAATTCACTCAAGTCCGACGTGGTGCCCGCCATTGAGGCCGGTGGTTGGGGTATTCATGTGCCGCATGAACTGACCTGGGTGCTGGAGCATGTGGAGCCGCCTGTGGGCGCATCTCGTTTCCGCCAGATAGCTGATCTCGGGCAGCTGCCTGGCCTGATCGAGAGCATCGCCGAATAGGCTGAGCCTGCTCCGCTCAGCCTATTTCGCGTTTATCAGCCAACTTCCGGGTTGCGCCCGAGTTCGATCAGCCGATCGATCACCGGTTGCAGCCGCTCGGTTGTGATCGGCTTGGCGACCACGACATCAACGACGCTCGACAGGCCCAGGCTTTCCGGCGTGCCGTTCTTGGTGGAAAGCAGTATCACGGGAGGGCGTGATCTCCCCGAGGCTCGACGCAGCGCCTCAATGCCTGACAGCAGGCCATCGCAGTCCCTGTTGTCGGGGCCACCATCAAGGACAACGGCGCCTGGAATAAGGGATCGCAAGGTTTTTGCCGCCGTTTCAGGCGATTCGGAGATCGGCTTCAGTCCGGATCGCTCCACGATCTTTGAAACCACCACGCGGTTGATGGGAGATTTCCCCACAACCAGCACCTGGGACAGTTCCGCGGATATCTCCTTGTCCGTTTTCGGGGACACCAGATTCAGGTGTCTTGCAGTCTCGTTCTCGCGATTCACTGGGCACATGGGCGGGCGGGCCGTTCGCTCTATTTCAATGCAGAGTTGAAATTTGAGGGACTAATGGCGTGAGATCGCGGCCCAAGTCAAGTTGAAATGAAGCGTATCAAAAAAGTTGTTGGAGCCGGTAAGATTTGTAGTGCCTCTGTACTGTTGTGTCTGCAAAAATAAAAATCACCTGCGCAGACACTGCGCAGGTGATTGTTCAATCAAGGGGCTTCTCGCTCAGTCGTGGCGCTGCTGCGTGACGATCACCGGTATCAGCAGATCGCCCCAATTGCCGTCACCGCCATGATGCCTTGCGGAGCGCACAAGTTCCACCGAGACGCCCGCCTCGACCGCCTTCATCACGGACTGGTTGAGTCTGTGCAGGTCGTTCGCCAGCATGCGGATCGTTGCTTGCTGGTCGACGCTCATGGTGGTCGCTTGTTCTTCCGCCCGTTCCTTGACGCGGCTGATCGATGCCATTGGTCTTCTCCCTGTCTGTCCATGCCCCTTCGGGCGTTTCCTCTGTCTATGTCCAGCTATTCCGCTGCCGGCTTGAACTGGGCGTGCTCGGTCGATTCATGCATGGCGGTGGTCGAAGACCGGCCGCCGGTGATCGCCATCGACACCGCGTCGAAATAGCCGGTGCCGACCTCGCGCTGGTGCTTGGTGGCGGTGTAGCCGTGGGCTTCTGCCGCGAATTCTGCCTCCTGCAACTCGGAATAGGCAGACATCTGCCGTGCCTTGTAGCCACGGGCGAGCTCGAACATGCCGAAGTTGAGCTGGTGGAACCCGGCCAGCGTGATGAACTGGAACTTGTAGCCCATCGCCCCCAGTTCCCGCTGGAACTTGGCGATCGTCGCGTCGTCCAGGTTCTTCTTCCAGTTGAACGAGGGCGAGCAATTGTAGGCAAGCAGCTTGCCCGGATGGTGCTTGCGCACGCCCTCGGCGAATTTCTTGGCCTGCGCCAGATCGGGCTTGGAAGTCTCGCACCAGATCAGGTCGGCGTGGGGCGCATAGGCAATAGCACGCGCGATGCACGGCTCGATGCCGTTCCTGACCTGGTAGAAGCCCTCGACCGTGCGTCCCGCGTCATAGTCGACGAAGGGCTGGTCGCGCTCGTCGATGTCCGAGGTCAGCAGTTTTGCTGCTTCCGCATCGGTGCGTGCCACCACCAGCGTCGGCGTGCCCATCACATCCGCCGCAAGCCGCGCTGCGTTGAGGTTGCGGATGTGGGCAGCGGTCGGGATCAGCACCTTGCCTCCGAGATGGCCGCACTTCTTCTCCGACGCCAGCTGGTCCTCGTAGTGGACGCCGGCCGCACCTGCCTCGATGAAGGCCTTCATGATCTCGAAGGCGTTGAGCGGCCCGCCGAAGCCAGCTTCCGCATCGGCCACGATCGGTGCGAACCATGTGTCGACCGACAGGCCCTTGCCTTCCGACGTCTCGATCTGGTCGGCGCGCTGTAGCGTGCGGTTGATGCGCTTGACCAGTTCGGGCGCGGCGTTGGCCGGATAGAGAGACTGGTCGGGATACATGGCCGAGGCGGTGTTGGCGTCGGCAGCGACCTGCCATCCCGACAGATAGATCGCCTTCAGCCCGGCGCGGACCTGCTGCATCGCCTGATTGCCGGACATGGCGCCGAGAGCGTTGACGAAATCTTCCTCGTGGATGAGTTGCCACAACCGGTTCGCGCCCATCTCGGCGAGGCTCTGGCGGATCTGCACCGAACCGCGCAGCCGCTTTACATCCTCCGGCGAATAGGGCCGTTCGATGCCGTCGAAGCGGCCTTCCGGTGCCGAGGGGACAAGGTTGTAAAAATCAGTCATTGGTCACTCCGAAGATTCTGCGATCTGCCTCAGGCTGCAGTCAAATGTGCTGCCTTTGTGTGACTGAGTTTACATTGCAGCGCGAAATGGGCCAGAGAAAACCAGGAATCTCGCGGAAAATAAGAGAAAACCTGTGTTGTGTTTGACAGGTGAAGGCTGTAAATTTGTCATACTTGTAAAAGATGCTGTCACGGGTATCATGCGCGGATGTCTGTAAATTCCTGTCAAGGACGATCCGATGGCTGACCAGAAGATCTTTGCCGGTCCGCGGATACGTCGCGTTCGCAACGCCAAGGGGCTGACTCAGACGGCGATGGCCGAGGGGCTTGGCATTTCGCCGTCCTATCTCAACCTGATCGAGCGCAACCAGCGGCCGCTGACGGTCCAGCTGATCCTGAAGCTGGCGTCCGTCTACAAGGTCGATCCTCACGAACTGCAGGGTGAGGCGAGGGGATCGATCGCGGCGCTGAAAGAGGTATTCACAGATCCGCTGCTGGTCGGCGAACTGCCTGGTGATCAGGAACTGATCGAGATTGCCGAGGCAGCGCCCAATGCGTCGGCCGCCGTGATAAAGCTGTTCCGCGCCTATCGCGAGCAGGCGGAACGCCTTTCCGATCTCAATGAACTCCTGGCCCGCGAGGGCAGGGCGACCGCACTTTCGGGCGCCCGGTTGCCGATTGACGAGGTGCATGAGGTCTTTCAGCGTCGTCCCAACCATTTTGCGGCTCTCGAGGAAGAGGCCCAGGCATTCACGTCGGTTCTCGATCCCGGCGACGATCTGTTCGGCGCCTTGAAAGCCTGGCTGAAGCGTGAATATGGCATTGTGGTCAAGGTGCTGCCGGTCGCCACCATGCCCAACTGGCGACGACGCTACGACCGCCATTCGCAGCGCCTTTTTCTGTCCGAGCGCCTGTCGCCATTCGATCAATTGCGCGAGGTCGCGATGGAGGCTTGCCTGATCCGCATGACGGTTGCGGTCGCCGGCGAGATCCAGGCGCTCAAGCTGAGCACCGATGAGGCCCGTCGTCTGGCCCGTTTCGAACTCGGCCGCTACGCCGCTCACGCGCTGATGATGCCATACCAGGCCTTCCATGCGGCGGCCACGCGTGCGCGTTACGATGTCGACGTGCTGCGCTCGCGCTTCGGCGTATCCTTCGAACAGGCGGCAAACAGGCTGACGATGTTGCAGCGCTCCGGCGCTTCCGCGGTGCCGTTCTTCATGCTCGAGGTCGACAATGCCGGCAACCGCTTTCGCAAGGCCGGCAGCCAGGGATTCCCGCAAGGCCGTTTCGGCGGCGGTTGCCCGAAACTCCCCGTTCATGCCGCTTTCACGCAGCCTGGCCAGATCTTCGTCGAGGCGGTGGAAATGCCGGATGGCGCGGAGTTCCTCTGCATTGCCCGTACGCTCGAAGGGCCGCAAGGCTCGTTCTCGGAGCGTCCGCGCCGCACGGCGCTGCTGTTGGGTTGCGACATCGGTTTTCGCGACGAGATCGTCTATGGCGCGGCACTTCCCGGTGCCGCTGGCGCGGCAAAGGCGGGAGCTGTCATGGCCACACCAGTTGGGCCGGCCTGCAGGTTGTGCGAACGCATCGGTTGCCTGGCGCGGGCCGAACCGCCCGTGACGCGCCCGCTTGGCCTCGACGAGATGGTCACCGGTCTGAGCGCATTCGACTTTCAATAAGATTGCGACCCACAATAAGCGCGGTGGCCTTTGCCACAACCATCGCATTTACCTGGATCACGCCCGGTCGACGACTTTGGGCTACGCGAATAGGGCAGGTTTTTGTCGTCCGTTGCGCATCGTTCCATCTCTAGAACCTCGACAGTGGCGCCCATGACCGACGCAGCGTCTTCGCCGATTGCCGTTTTGCCGATCGTTTCCCGGCGCGAAGAGTGCGCCGGCTTCCTGCTGGTGTTCCTGTCAGCGCTGATGTGGAGCTTTGGCGGTACCTTCGCCCGTTTCATCCACGCCGATGACAGCTGGACCGTGGTCTTCTGGCGTTCGGTCTGGGCTGCCGCCTTTCTTGTCTGTTTCATGGTCTGGCGCGATGGCTTGCGCGGTACCCTGAAGCTGTTCCGCGACATGGGTCTGCCCGGCATTGCTGTGGCGTCCTGCTTTGCCATCGCATCGACCTGCTTTGTCGTGGCGCTGTCCTACACCACCGTTGCCAACATCCTGCTGATGCAGGCCGGCGTGCCGCTGCTGGCGGCGCTGTTTGCCTGGGCGCTGTTTCGCGAAAAAGTGTCCGTGGCGACCTGGGTGGCGATTGCCGCCGTCATTGCCGGCGTCGCCATCATGGTGTCGGAATCCCTTGACGGCGCCGTGTCTCCCATCGGCGACGGGCTGGCGCTGCTCATTGCCGTCATGTTCTCGATCGCCACCGTCATCACGCGGCGCTTTGCCCATGTGCGCATGACGCCGGCCACCTGTCTTGGCACGGTACTGGCCGCCGCCTTCGCGGCGTCGCAGGCGTCGACTTTTGCCGTTTCCGGCCACGACATGGGCTTTCTGTTTGCCTTCGGCGTAGTCAATCTCGGCCTCGGCCTTGCGTTCTTCGCCACCGGCGCCAGGCTGATCCCCGCGGCTATAGCCGCGTTGCTCGGCACCTTCGAGCCGATCCTTGGCCCGATATGGGTCTGGCTCATTCATTCCGAGGTGCCGTCGGTGCGCACCATCATCGGTGGCGCGGTCGTGGTCACGGCACTGCTTGTTCATATCGGATTGGAATTCAAGCGTCAGACGCGACCCGTGCGGCCTGGTGTCAGCGGCCTGCCTTCTCCTAATTGATGCGGCCCACGGCTTTGCCATTGACAATGTCGCTGTCGGGCGGGCAGGCTGAGATTACGGCAACAACAAGACAGGCGTATCTTGCCAAGTCTCCCCGCTGGCCCGTTTGAGACCGGATCACATCGTTGTATTTCTGTCCGCGCAGTAGCGAAAGCCTCTGACGGCAACGGAACGCCATCCAACCCACGACATAGAGCCCTCGCCGAACCTGCGTTGGACTGCCACAATACTGGCAGTTCGCGCTTGTCGCCCCCGGGAAAGCTCAATAGTCTGAAACAAAATGCCGGCAGCGCACTTGCTGCGCCAAGCCGGCGACGGAACACTCACCAAAGGAGAACAGCATGATCCGCAAAGCGCTCTGGCTTTCGGCAACCTCGGCATTCCTGGCGCTTTTCACGCCGGGCAGTCACGCGGAGGATCGCGTGGTCAATGTCTACAATTGGTCGGACTACATCGACCCGACGATCATCGACGACTTCACCAAGAAGACCGGCGTCAAGGTCGTCTACGACACCTTCGATTCCAACGAGATCCTGGAGACCAAACTGCTCGCCGGCGGCAGCGGCTACGACGTCGTCGTACCGTCAGCCAATTTCCTTGCGCGCCAGATCCAGGCCAAGGTCTTCCAGAAGCTCGACAAGTCGAAGCTGCCGAACATTTCCAACATGTGGGACGTCATCACGGACCGGACCGGCAAATACGATCCCGGCAACGAGTATTCCGTGAACTACATGTGGGGCACGGTTGGCATCGGCTACAA
The DNA here is from genome assembly GCF_040537815.1 of Mesorhizobium shangrilense. Classification (NCBI taxonomy): domain Bacteria; kingdom Pseudomonadati; phylum Pseudomonadota; class Alphaproteobacteria; order Hyphomicrobiales; family Phyllobacteriaceae; genus Mesorhizobium; species Mesorhizobium shangrilense. The sequence continues at coordinate 3,362,654 of NZ_JBEWSZ010000001.1, read as the reverse complement.
CATCAAGAAGGTGCAGGCCGCGCTCGGCACCGACAAGATCGACAGCTGGGACGTATTCTTCAATCCGGAGAAGCTGGCCAAGGTGAAGGACTGCGGCGTCTATGTGCTGGATTCGCCAGCCGACATCATCCCGGCGGCGCTGAAATATCTCGGTCTCGATCCGAACAGCACTTCGCCCGACGATATCGCCAAGGCCGAAGAGGCCATGCTGAAGATCCGGCCCTACATCCGCAAATTCCACTCTTCCGAATACATCAACGCGCTCGCCAACGGCGATATCTGTCTGGCGGTTGGCTGGTCGGGTGACGTGTTCCAGGCCCGCAACCGCGCGGTCGACGCCAAGCAGGGTGTGGAGATCGGCTATTCGGTGCCCAAGGAAGGCGCACAGATGTGGTTCGACCAGATGGCGATCCCTGCCGACGCGCCGCATGTCGCCGAGGCGCTTGAATTCATCAACTACATGATGACGCCGGAAGTGATCGCGAAATCATCGAATGTCGTGCTTTATGCCAATGGCAACAAGGCTTCGCAGCAGTTCGTCGACAAGGCGCTGCTGGACGATCCGTCGGTCTATCCCGACGCGGAGACGGTAAAGAAGCTCTATACCGTTGCGCCCTATGATCCCAAGACCCAGCGCGTCATCACGCGCAGCTGGACCAAGATCGTCACCGGCCAATAACATCCTCGAACAGGTCCCGGCAGCCAGCTGCCGGGACCTGGCATCGTCAGGGCGTGGGACCGAAAATGGGGACCGGTTTTCCGAAAGGAATCGTGCCCAAAACCAGACAGCTACAAAACAAGACAGCTACAGGTCGGTTCAACCACGTTGAAACGGACTTGGGGCAAGCAGAGACGGAGTGGGACATGAAATCGCTTGGCAGCATCCGCAGGGATTTTGCGCCGTGGACCGACCCCAATGCCAAGCCGTACATTCAATTCGACAAGGTCACCAAGAAATTCGGTGATTTCACCGCCGTCAACAATCTGTCGCTGACCATATTCGAGCGCGAGTTCTTCGCGCTGCTCGGCGCTTCCGGCTGCGGGAAATCGACGCTGCTGCGGATGCTCGCCGGTTTCGAGGAGCCGACCGCCGGCCGCATCCTGCTCGACGGCCAGGATTTGCGCGGCATTCCGCCATACCGGCGGCCGGTCAACATGATGTTCCAGTCCTACGCCCTGTTCCCGCATATGACGGTCGAGAACAACATCGCCTTCGGCCTCAAGCAGGACGGCATGCCGAAGCCCGAAATCGCGGCGCGCGTCGCCGAGATGCTGAAGCTGGTCAAGCTGGAGCAGTTCGCCAAGCGCAAGCCTCACCAGCTGTCCGGCGGCCAGCGCCAGCGCGTGGCGCTGGCACGCTCGGTCGCCAAGCGGCCGAAAGTGCTGCTGCTCGACGAGCCGCTTGGCGCCCTGGACAAGAAGCTGCGCGAGGAGACGCAGTTCGAACTGATGGACATGCAGCAGACGCTGGGGCTGACATTCGTCGTCGTCACCCACGACCAGGAAGAGGCCATGACCATGGCTGACCGCATCGCCATCCTCGAAAAGGGCGAGGTGATGCAGGTCGCGACACCGGCGGAAGTCTACGAGGCGCCCAGCTCCCGCTTTGTCGCCGGGTTCGTCGGCAATGTGAATATGTTCGAGGGCAAGATCGCGCGCGGCGAGAGCGGCGCGGCCAGCATCGACGCCGGCAACGGCATCACGATCCGCACGGAAAATGCCGGCAATGCCGCCCCCGGAGCATCGGTTACCTTCGCCATCAGGCCGGAGAAGATCAAGGTTTCATCAAAGAAGCCTGCCGAGACCGTCAACGCCATCGAGGGCGAGGTGTATGACATTGCCTATCTCGGCGACATGACCGTCTATCACGTCAAGCTGGACGACGGGCAGGTTGTGCGCGCCAGCACCATGAACGCATCCCGCGTCACCGAGGATCCGCTGAACTGGAGCGACCGGGCCTGGGTTTCCTTCCGGCCGGACGCCGGCGTCGTGCTGACACGGTAGGGGCGGCCATGTCGAATGTCGCCATCGCTGATACGGTCGCTCCGTCGGACGCTTCAAAGTCGATCCTGGCCCGGCTGGGCGCTGGTTTCATTAGCCGGCTTGTCATTATCATTCCCTATGTCTGGCTGCTCTTCTTCTTCCTGGTTCCCTTCATCATCGTCTTCAAGATATCGCTGTCGCAGACGGCGATCGCCATGCCGCCCTATACGCCAACGCTCGACTTCAGCGACGGCATTTCCGGGTTTTTCGCGCGGTTTGGTGGGCTCAATTTCGACAACTACGTGTGGCTGACGCAGGACGCCCTGTACTTCAACGCCTATGTTTCCAGCGTGGTCATTGCCGGCATATCGACCATCCTGACGCTGCTGGTCGGCTACCCGATCGCCTATGGCATGGCGCGTGCGCCAGCCTCTATCCGCCCGACATTGCTGATGTTGGTCATCCTGCCGTTCTGGACGTCGTTTCTGATCCGCGTCTACGCCTGGATCGGCATCCTCAAGCCGGAGGGCCTGCTCAATCAGCTTCTCTTGTCGCTGCATATCATCAGCGAACCGCTGGTCATCCTCAACACCTATACGGCCATCTTCATCGGCATCGTCTATTCCTACCTGCCCTTCATGGTGCTGCCGCTTTATTCGTCGCTGGAGAAGATGGATTACTCGCTGATCGAGGCGGCAAAGGATCTGGGCTGCCCGCCGACATCTGCCTTCTGGAAGATCACCTTCCCGCTGTCGCTGCCTGGCGTCATCGCCGGTTGCCTTCTGGTCTTCATCCCCGCCGTCGGTGAGTTCGTCATCCCCGACCTGCTCGGCGGATCGCAGACGCTGATGATCGGCAAGACGTTGTGGAACGAGTTCTTCGCCAACCGCGACTGGCCCGTTTCGTCCGCCGTCGCCGTCATCTTGCTCTTGCTCTTGACCGTGCCGATCATGATCTTCCAGCAGGCCCAGGCCCGCGCCCAGGAGCAGGACAAATGAACACCACCTGGAGCCGCTTCAACATCACCTCGATCGTGCTGGGCTTTGCCTTTCTCTATCTGCCGATCGTGCTGCTCATCGTCTTCTCCTTCAACGAGTCGAAGCTGGTCACCGTCTGGGGCGGCTTCTCGACCAAATGGTATGTGTCGCTGTTCCACAATCAGGGCCTGATGGACGCCACCTGGGTAACGGCGCGCGTCGGCGTGATCTCGGCCACGGTGGCGACCGTGCTCGGCACGCTGGCGGCGCTGACCTTGACACGCTACACGCGCTTCAAGGGCAGGGTGCTGTTTTCCGGCATGGTCTTTGCGCCGCTGGTCATGCCGGAAGTCATCACCGGCCTGTCGCTGCTGCTGCTGTTCGTTGCCGTCGGCCTTGATCGCGGCTTCCTCACCGTCACGCTCGCCCACATCACCTTCACCATGTGCTTCGTGGCGGTCGTCGTGCAATCGCGCCTGGTCACCTTCGATCGCTCGCTGGAGGAGGCGGCAATGGATCTGGGCGCGCCGCCGGTGAAGACCTTCTTCCAGATCACGCTGCCGGTCATCTTGCCGGCAATCGTGTCCGGCTGGATGCTGGCGTTCACATTGTCGCTGGATGACCTGGTCATTGCCAGCTTCACCTCCGGGCCTGGCGCCACCACGCTGCCGATGAAGATCTACAGCCAGGTTCGCCTGGGCGTCACACCGGAGATCAATGCCGCCTGCACCATCCTGATCGCCGTTGTCGCGGTCGGCGTCATCATTGCTTCGCTCGCCAACAAGCGCCGCGAGGTCCAGCGTCAGCGCGACGAGCAGGCCGCGCAGCGCGGGTAACGCGTTGGAGACAAAGCGCAAGGCCCCTGTCGAAAGAAGGCGGCCTATTCGCCGGAAATGCCGCGGCTGATCGGCGAGATGAAGGGCGTGGTCCACGTCCCGCCAACGAAGAAGGAAGATTGGCTGGGCGGCGGAGGATTGTTCGCTTGGCTGTTGGCTGGCTGATTATTGGCTGGTGGCGCCGGTTTGTCCGGTTGGATCACGCCGCCGGACAGAGCCAGTCCGCGCCCAGCATAGGATACAATGCCTGAAAGCCAGATCTTGTACTTGGCCGAATTGACTTCTGCCTTGTCGATCCTGGCGACGCCCTTGGAAATGCTGGCTTTCAGCTCGGCGCCGTCGATCGGCAGCGTTCCGTCCGAAACGTCTTCGAGCGCGAAGAACCCGCCCTGTTCGGTGTGCTTGAGGAAGGCCGGCAGATTGAGCTTGCTCAACGCGCCCGGGCCGAAGGTCGCAGAGACCGAGCCATCGGCGTTTTCGAATATGGAATTCCAGGTCCTGCCGGGCCCCTTGAGGATGAGCGACACAGTGCCGGTGCCGATCGGCACCAGTTGCGTCATCCCGGCGGCGGTGCCGAAAGCGCCGCCATCGATATCGGAGGCCAGCAGCCGTATCTCGACCTGCGTTCCCTCAGGCTTGCGGTCGAAGCGAAGGCTGCTCTGGATGTTGCCGCCGAAGGCGGAGGCGTCGGAAATATCGAACACAGCCAGACCGTTCTTGACCTGGGCATTGGCGGCGACATCGGCAAGCTGGATCGCGCCCGCCGTGGCATGTGCCGCCGAAAGCCTGAGATCGAGATTGATGCGGTCGGCGAAACTTGTGTCGACTTCGCCAGGCCCCGCTCCATCGACTGGCGCCAGGGGGGTGAAGGCGGAGAGGAACGACCACAGGTCCAGCGTATCGAAGGCGAGTGTGCCGGAAATCACCGGACGCGCCTCCCCGAAGGAGAAGTCCAGGGCTCCCATGCCGGGATTGTTGTCCAGGGCAATCGCCGTGTTTTCGAACTTTACACGTCCGGCCGTCGCGGTGATCTTGCTGGAAACGGAGACTGAGCCGATGGCTGCTCCCGGTGCTATCCCTGCCTGCGTCCAGTCGAGCAAGCGCCTGAGCGAGGGAGCTGAAAACTTCGCCTGGCCGTCGAAATAGGCATTCTCAGACATGCTGGCCGTGCCATCGAAGGAAAAGGTGGCGGGTGCTGCCTTGAAGGACAGCGTCAGCGGCGCGGCACCGCCGGCAAACAGCACCAGTGGCTTCGGCGAAGCGACATCCACGGCGACGCTTTCGCCCCGCCATATGCCCGTGGCCGACAGCGATGCATTGCTGTTCAGCGCCGCCCAGTTCGCCTGGCCTGTCAGGCTGCTCAGGACCTCGACATCCTTGCCGCCGATGGAAGCCACCATGCGGCCGTCCCTGAACTCGATGGTGCCGAACGGATCCGATGGCAGCTTGGTCAGGTCAGGCTTGCCCGGATCGGCGTTGAGCACCCCACGAGCTGTGTCCACGGAGCGCGCGATCCGTCCGCCGGAAGGCACGGCTGGCAGGAACAAGCCGCTTTCCGCGCGCTGGACCCTGATCGTCGGCCGCACCAGCCTTGCCGTTGAGAACACAACGTCGCCGCGCAGCGCCGCCATGGCGGAAAGGTCGACCTCGACACGCTCGGCTTCGATCACCGGCGGCGCGTCGGCGTCCGTCCATTGCGAAAGCGTCACGTCGGTTAGGATGGCGCGGAATGTCGGCCACACCTCGATGCGAGGCGAGCCTTCGATGGTGACCCTGAAGCCGCTCCAGGCGCTCATTTCCCACGCGATGCGGTCGCGCACGATGCGTGTCGATGCGATGAGCGGCAGCGCCGCAACCACCAGCACGGCGACGATCACGGCAGCGCCGATCGCCCATAGTCCGCGCCGGATCAAAGAGGATGGCATCTCGCCCTGTATGCTTTCATTCCGACAAATCGCCTGACGGGTGTAACCCACGGCTGACGCATTTCAAGTCTTTATGGCCCGGCGATGGCATTTGCGCACAGCCGGGGCCAGTCGGCTGAACAAAATCTTGCTCTGCTGCGTTGCAATATGCATAAGCGGGGATGACCGTGGAGGAACGATCATGACCGGCGACGCACCCCTGTGGACCCCAAGGCAAGATCAGGTCGATGAGGCGCCGATGACGGCCTTCATGAAGGCCGCGGCTGCAAAAGCCGGCACATCTTTTGCCTCCTATCCGGAGCTTCACCGCTGGTCGATCGAAGATCGCGAAGGGTTCTGGAACCTGGTCTGGGACTTTTGCGGTATCGTCGGGAACAAGGGCGGCGGACGGGTGCTCGTCGATGGCGACAAGATGCCCGGCGCCGCCTTCTTTCCCGATGCGACACTGAACTTCGCCGAGAATCTGTTGAAGAAGACCGGCCCCGGCAACGCGATCGTGTTTCGCGGCGAGGACAAGGTTGAGCGGCGGCTCTCATGGAATGAGCTGCATGCATTGACCTCGCGCCTGCAGCAGCTCTTCGTGTCGCTCAAGGTGAAGAAGGGCGACCGCATCGCGGCGATGATGCCCAACATGCCCGAGACGGTCGCAGCCATGCTGGCGGCAGCATCGATCGGCGCCGTCTGGTCGTCCTGCTCTCCCGATTTCGGCGAACAGGGTGTGCTCGACCGCTTCGGCCAGATCGAGCCCGTCGTCTTCATCGCGCCGGATGGCTACTGGTACAATGGCAAGGCGATCGAGGTCGCCGGCAAGATCGCCGCCGTCGCGGCCAAGCTTGGCACCGTGCGCAAGATCCTGGTCGTCGATTATCTGGGAACCTCGAGCGATGTCGCCGAAACCATCGACAGGGCATCGGCGCTGGAAGAGGCGCTGTCGCCCTTTCCCGCCAAACCCGTCACCTTCGAGCGACTGCCATTCGCGCATCCGCTCTACATCCTGTTCTCGTCGGGCACGACCGGCATCCCGAAATGCATTGTCCATTCGGCTGGCGGCACACTGATCCAGCATGTCAAGGAACAGCGCCTGCATGCCGGCCTGCTCGATGGCGACCGCTTCTTCTACTTCACCACCTGCGGCTGGATGATGTGGAACTGGCTGGTGTCGGGACTGGCTTCGGGCGCGACGCTGCTGCTCTATGACGGCTCGCCCTTCTATCCCGATGGCAATGTGCTGTTCGACTTCGCCGATGCCGAGAAGATGACCTATTTCGGCACCTCGGCCAAATTCATCGATTCCGTGCGCAAGGCGGGCCTCAAGCCGATCCGCACGCATGATCTGTCCACCGTGCGCACGATCTCCTCCACCGGCTCGCCGCTGTCGCCGGAGGATTTCCGCTTCGTCTATGACGGCGTCAAGGCCGATGTGCACCTGGCCTCGATCTCTGGCGGCACCGACATCGTGTCCTGCTTCGTGCTGGGCGTACCGACATTGCCCGTGTGGACCGGCGAGATCCAGGGGCCGGGCCTTGGCCTTGCCGTCGACGTCTGGGACGATGACGGCAAGCCAGTCAGGCAGGAGAAGGGCGAACTGGTCTGCACCAAGGCGTTTCCGGCGATGCCGATCGGCTTCTGGAACGATCCCGACGGAAAGAAATACAAGGCGGCCTATTTCGAGCGCTTCGACAATGTCTGGTGTCACGGCGATTTCGCCGAATGGACGGTTCATGGCGGCCTGATTATCCATGGCCGCTCCGACGCCACGCTCAATCCGGGCGGCGTGCGCATCGGCACGGCCGAAATATACAATCAGGTCGAGCAGATGCCGGAGATCTTGGAGGCGCTGTGCATCGGCCAGGATTTCGACAATGACGTACGCGTCGTGCTGTTCGTGCGGCTGGCCGCGGGCGTGCCACTCGACGCCGATCTGGAAAAGCGCATTCGCGCCAAAATCCGCGGCGGGGCGAGCCCGCGCCACGTGCCAGCAAGGATCGTCGCCGTCACCGACATTCCGCGCACCAAATCGGGCAAGATCACCGAGCTTGCGGTGCGCGACGTGGTCCACGGCCGCGCCATCAAGAACAAGGAGGCGCTGGCCAATCCCGAGGCGCTGGAGCTGTTCAAGAATTTGCCGGAACTCGCCAGCTGAACGGCCCTGCTCGCGCCGAAAGTCTGCGATCAATCAATCGCGGTGGCTTCCGGCCCCTTGGGTATGGTTACCAAAATATGTCGTCCGAATTTACCTAGATTTCATGAGTGGTACACATTGGTAAATTTTTCGCGGCGCTGGTAAGGACTTGTTAACGGCCGACGTCGATAGTCGCATGTAACTTGAGGGAGAAATCCCGTTCCTCTGATCCCCGGAGGATCTGATTCGCTCAAGCCCCGTTGTGACAGCAAATTCCATCATTTAAGGCGCCCGTTGGGCGCCTTTTCTTTGTCCGGAGCGACCCGCCTTACTCGGCAAGCACGCGCGTCGAGGGAAACGCCACCTCAACCAAAGTGCCTTCGCCAGGTGTCGAGTTGATGGTGAACCGCGCGCGGTTCGCTTCCACCATCGCCTTGGTCAGCGGCAGGCCGAGACCAGTGCCGTCGCCGCGTCCACGCTTCAGCGCGTTGATCTGCTTGAAGGGCTTCAGCGCCTGCTCGATCTCGGCTTGGCTCATGCCGATGCCGGTGTCGCGCACGCGCATGACCACATCGCCCGACGTCTCATAGGCGGTCGATACGATCACCTGGCCGCCGGCCTGGGTGTAGCGGATGGCATTCGACAGGATGTTGAGCGCGATCTGGCGCACGCTGCGCAGATCGGCCACCACTTCCGGCAGGCGCGAGGCGAAGCTTGACCGGATGATGACCCGCTCGCGATTGGCTTGCGGCTGCATCATCGCCACCGTCTCGGCCAGCGTGTCGTTGAGCGACACGGCCTCGTAATCCATCTCCTGTTGGCCGGCTTCGATCTTCGAAATGTCGAGCAGGTCGTTGACAAGGTCGAGCACATGGTTGCCCGACCGGTTGATGTCGCGCAGATAGTCGCGGTAGCGGTCGTTGGCCACCGGCCCGAATTTCTCGTCCACCATCAGTTCGGAAAACCCGATGATGGCGTTGAGCGGGGTGCGGATCTCGTGGCTGATGCGGGCGAGAAAATCGGTCTTCTGCGAGGAGGCGCGCTCGGCCACCGCGCGCGCCTGGGTCAGGTCTTCCTCCGCCCGCTTCCACTGGGTGATGTCGCGCACCACGGCGCAGAATCCACTCTCGTTGGGCAGCCTGCCGATGGTCATGAACAGGGGAATGAAGCGACCCTGTGCTTCGCGCCCGATGACCTCGCGGCCATCATTCAGCACGCTGGCGACGCCTGGTTCGGACAATCCCTCGAGATAGTCGCGCGCCGCGCGCTGGCTTTCGATGGCAAAGAGCGAAGCGAAGGGCTTGCCTGTCACCTCGTCGCTGTCGAAGCCGAACAGCGCTTCCGCGGGGCGGCTGATCGAGCGGATCGTGCCATCGCGGCCGATCAGCACGACGCCATCGGTCGCCGTGTCGATGATGGTGCGCATCTCGGCGATGCGCGCCTTGAGTTCCGGAATATCGGGCTGTGTCTGCTCGTCGGCGACGGCATGCAGGGTTGCTGACGGCGCATCGTCCTCGCCCGAACGGCGCACGACCAGCATCAGCGCTTTGCCGCCGCGCCAGGGAACGGAGCGCAGGATGGCCTCGATCGGGAATTCCTGCCCGTGACGTGTCTTCAGCTTCAGCGTGCGGTCGGTTCCATCGGAAGCACCGTCATCGGCATAGGGGTCCGCGAACAAGGCGCCGAGCCCGCCGGCATCCGCCAGATCCTCGATCGTGTCATAGCCGGTCAGGTTGAGGAACTCGTCATTCGCATAGTGCAATTCGTCGCCGGAGTGGATGAGCAGCGGCACCGGTAGCTTGCCGATGATCGACGTATCCGGAACCTCCTCGCCGGCTGAAAAGGCTGAGGGCACGAACCCTTCCACCTTGAGCGGCGGAACGTGCAACCGCGGCCGGGGACGTGCCGTCCCGCTGGCGCCGTCGGCACGGAGTGAGGCGGCTGCAGGCTCGTCGGGCCGAACCCAGTCCTCGCTGTCCTCGGCATCGCGAAAATCGGCTGATGTCATGCTGTCATCGTCATCGACAGCGCCGGTTGTCACCTTGATGGCATCCGGTTTCTGGTTCTCGGCCGCGGGTTCGGCAATCGTCCGCGGTGCCTGCTCATTGTCCGGTCCAGCGAGCGGTGCTTCATCGGCGCCAACAGCGACATTGCCGGACTCCTCCACGTGGCCGGCGTAGCTAAGCAGCGATCCGCTCGGCTTGTCGTGGGGCAGGTGATCCGGCGTCGCGCCATCGAGCCGTGCCAGATCCTTCTCATCCTCGGCATCGATGCCGGATGGCTCGCTTGAAGCCACGCCGATATCCTGGTCCACCGCGGGCACTTCGCCCTTGTGCGCCGAAATGGCCTCTTCCTGGAGCATCGCTTCGGGCGCCGGCTGGATTACCTCGGCAGGAAGTTCCACCTTCGCAGCCGGTTCCGGCTGGTTTCCTACGGCTTGTTTTTCCGCGTCGGGTTGTCCAGCCGGTGCGCTGTCTTTCTTCAGCCGCTCGCCGATCTCGCGAAACGCGCTGCGTTCCAGTGTCGACAGGCCCTTGTCATTGGCGGGTTGCCGATGCTCCGCCAGCCGGATCACCTTGTCGGCAAAGCGCCGCTCAGGCTTCGGCACGATGGTCAGAGCCGGCACTTCGCCTTTGAACGGATCCGTCGCCTTGGGTTCTTCAGGCGCCGGTTCGACGATTTCCGGCCCGGTGGTCGCCGGCGCTGCGCCATTGGGGACAAGCGCCATCCCGATCGCCTCAGGGTCGACGACCGCATCGCCGGTTCGGGCGACGCCGAAGCCACGAAAGCCTTCGAAGACGCGGCTGCGGCCGTAGACGGGCAGCGCCGCCAGATCCACCGGTATCTTCAGGTCGGTACCGGCAACGGGCCACAACACCGAGCGCCCGGACCAGGTGTCGCGCCGTTCCAGCAGGCCGGCTATTTCGCCGGAGGCATCGAGGCCGAATGTCGTGGCAACATCCTTGAAGCGCCGTCCGATCACATCGGCGGCGGTCTTGCCGACGATCTGTGCGAACTCCGGCGACAGGGTGCTGAACTTGCCTTCGGCGTCGGTACGCCAGACAAAGCGCAGGGGCGGCACCGAGCGGTCGATCTCCCGGCTGGCGGGACGAGAGGACGGGGCCGCGGCTTCGACGCCAGCTTGTCTTGGGGTTTCCGCGACGATATTCGGACCAACCGGCGGTTCGGCAGGGGCGGGCGAATCCGATTGGCGTGGCCGTTGCTCATCGTCGCCGGCATTGAAGTACCAGTGGTCATGCTGCGCCGGCGTTCCGCCAGAGGCGCTGCGGGCCTCTTCCCCGCGCTGTCCGGTCGAAGCGTGACGGTCCTGCTCCGCTGATGCCGGGATGTTTTCGACAGCCTCCGGGGTGGCAGGTTCGCCACCGGCCGCTGCCGCGACTACAGGTGTTTCCGGCTCGTTGTCCTGGCCGGGTTTGGATTGGACGCCGGCTTCGTCTGCGGCTGGTGTCGGCTCCACACCGGCTTCTGTCCTGTCGGGCACCTCATCGAAAGGCGCCTCGTCGTCAAGTTGGTCCTCGTCGATCACCACCAGCAGATGCCTGACATCCGTCAGTTTGGCGAGGCCGGCCGGGTAGGGGGCAGAGCCACCCGGAACCAGGCGTTTGACGATCCTGTCGTTTTCGCTCGCCACGTCCGCCACGAGCGCGGCCAGCGTTTCCGGCAGAATGCCCAGCGCCGCGAACCCGTCGGATGCGGCCTCGATATTGCCCCTGGCGTCGACAAAGGCGATGAAATGGCCATGTTCGGTGAAGCCGCTGATTGCCCGGGCCGCGATCTCGGCGGGACTGCGCGAGCCGGTCTGAGCAGCGGGAACCGTCAGCATGACGGCGCCTTCGCCGTCAGGCATCGTCACCGCGCTGGCGAGGAAACTGACGGCACGGCTTGTCATGCCTGTCGCCAGCCGGAGCATGATGGAGCGGTCGCTGCCAATATTGGGGAAGCCTCTTGTCGCCATGATCTGGCGCCTGGCAATCAGCGGCAGGTGCGCCGACGCGCCGATGATGGCCTCGATGTCCGCATAGCCGAATACCGCTGCCCCCGGCCCATTGGCCCAGATCACCTGCTCCAGATCCGTCGAGAGGATGGCGATGGCATCGCCGGCGGCGAAGCGCTGGCGGACCGCGTCGAGCACGGCGACATCGAGGAATGAATAGCTTTCGGGCGACATGCGCTTGGCGAACCCTCACGGAGCGGGCAATTTGCAGTTAACGCTTTGTTAATAAAAGCCGGCGGCGTGAAGGTCCACAAGCCATAACGTGCAAAGGCCGGAATTTGGCCGCGTGGTTAACGGCCTGAAAGAAAAATATGGTGCACTGCAACATAGATATTGCAATGCACAAAAAATGCCTTTATATTGCCATCATACATGAACGAGACGGCTTTCTGTCAAAGCCGCTGCCGCTGAAAAGGATGGAAAATGACCAAGACCAAGTCTGCCGACACGATCGAAAATGTTGAATTCCCGAGCTTTGACGCTTCCAAGGCCACCGACCAGATCCGCGCTTTCGCCGAAAAGGGCGTCGAGCAGTCGAAGGAAGCCTATGCCAAGCTGAAGACCGGTGCCGAGGAGACCCAGAAGGCCCTGGAGTCGTCCTACGAGTCCGCCAAGACCGTTTCCAGCGACCTGTCGCTCAAGACCATTGCCGCGCTGCGCGCCAACGCGGAAGCCGGCTTCTCGCATCTCGAAGCTCTGATCGGCGCCAAGTCGCTGTCGGAAGTGGTTGAGCTGCAGACCGCGTTCCTGCGCAAGCGCGTCGAAATGACCGTCGAGCAGGCCAAGGACTTCCAGACCGTTGCCTCCAAGGCAGCCGAGGACGTGTCCAAGCCGATCAAGACCGCCTTCGAGAAGGCGATGAAGGAAATCAAGGTCGCCTGATATTTGGGCATGATCCGGAGATGTAGCGAAAGGCCGCATTTCTTCGAGCAGGATCATGTGGAATACTCTTGACCAAGCGAATACCCGGCGGGCGGAACCTCCTCCCTCTGCTCCCCGGGGTGACCAGCCAGCACCTCCTCCCGCTGGCTCGTAACAGGAAAAGGCCGGCACCTCCTCCCGCCGGCCTTTTTCTTTGCCCGGCGAATGTCGCGCGGATGTGGGGAAGTCACCTTTGCTTTCCAAAAGCCTTGAATTAAAATCCATAAGCCCGTATGGACGCATCGCCGAACGACAGAGTGGATCACGCGGAATGAACTTCTGACTGTATCCACTCAGGCAAGCGTGCCGTTGTAGCTCAGATGGTTAGAGCGCCGGATTGTGGATCCGGAGGTCGCTGGTTCGATCCCAGCCAACGGTACCATTAGGTTTTTCAGATAAATAATTGAATTTGCTGGATAATTTCAAGTTTCTGGCCGTTGATCTCGCTTCATTTTACTTATTTGTGTTACCTATTGTGCTACTTGTCAGATAAATCTAGGGGCTCTGAACGAAACGGTTTTGGCCTGTTCGTCGATTTTCTTCGTCTCGTTGATGCCACTCGTCACACGTAGCTCACCCCCCGGTTTCGAAAGACCTTGCATCGACACGTGCGGTAATCGGCGGCAACGACGTGCAATTGGGTGGTTGTGATTTCGGCCTTGCGCACCCTCCGAGCCAGGGCTGGTTCGCCGATGGGCAAAACCATCAGGAAATCTTCGTGCCTAGAGCGCCACGCCCGCTTGAGATGTCATACTCGAAGGATCGGACGAGAGTGACCATCCCACTTTTAGCGGCCAAAGGATCGTTGAGCGGATGTCGTTAGTGCTCCTTCAGGCTGCGCAGTTGAAGCGATCGACTCTGAAATCGTCGAGCGGCGTTTCGCAACGGTTGGTCGTGATGAGTTCGGCCATGGCGTCACCCACGCCAGGACCGAGCTGGAAGCCATGTCCACAGAAGCCGAAGGCGTGGAACAGGCCTGGCGTCGTCGCCGAGCGTCCCATGACAGGCAGCATGTCCTGCACATAGCCCTCGCAGCCTGACCACGTGCGGATGAGCGAGACCTGCGCGATTGCCGGCAGCAGACGGGCGACGGCGCGCAATTGCGCCGGCAGTAGCGCGGGGTCGGCGCTCGCATGGCCCGGATCCAGGCCCACCGGCACCCTTTCGGCCGCGCCGCCAAAGACGATGTTGCCCCGCTCGACCTGACGCAGATAGGCACCATGGGCCTTGTCACGCGTCCAGATGCCGACCACCGGCAGGATCCGATGCGGCAGCGGCTCGGTCACGCCCATCTGCGGGCCGCGGGCGTCGAGCGGAACCTCTTCGCCAAACTGAGCGGCGATGCGTGCGCCCCAGGCTCCGCCGGTGTTGAGCAGGCAGTCGGCTGCGAAACTACCCTTTGAACTGGAGACAACGAAACCGAAGCCCGTGTAGGTGATCTTCCCGACCTCGGCGTCCTCGATGATTTCAGCACCCAGCTTGCGGGCAGCCTCGGCGAAGGCCGGTGCGATCAGTCGCGGATTGCCGCTGCCATCTTGCGGAGAGAATGACGCCGCGATCGCTTCGGGACCGAGACCGGGAAAACGGGCGCGAATCTCGCGTGGGCTGAGCTCCTCCAGCTCAAGCCCCCATGGCCGCGCTGCCTCGGCATACTGCCGCATGTCGGCGAGACCGCCTGCATCGAAGATCAGCCGGATATGGCCGGTGGCGCGGAATTCCACGTCGCGGCCCAGCATCTTGTCGGCTTCGCCCCACAGCCCGAGCGAGCGGTGGGCCAGCGGAAGCTGGGACAGATGGCGCCCTGTGCGCCGGATGTTGCCGAACGAGGCGACAGTTGCTCCGGTACCGATCCGGTTGCGCTCGATCAGCGTCACGCGTGCGCCGCGCCTGGCAAGGAAAAAGGCCGAAGCCGTCCCCATCAGTCCGCCGCCCAGCACAATCACATCCATAGCGGCCTCTTGCGAAAAGCAACATTCCCCGCCCGATCTTGTCCGCGCCGCGCCATTGCGTCAAAGATGGCTTTGGACAAGAACCATAAGCTTTACCTATGGAGTGCCAATGCGGGCCCGGCAGCTCGAAGTTTTTATCGCCGTCATGCGCGCGGGTACAGTGACCGCCGCGGCGCGGATGCTGAACATTTCCCAGCCCGCCCTCAGCCAGATTCTGCTTCACACCGAGGACGAACTCGACTTCACGCTGTTCGAGCGCGTCAAGGGCCGGCTGCGGCCGACCCCGGAGGCGCTCGAAATCTTCGCCGATGCCGAACGGCTGTCGGCGGGGCTCGAGGGCCTCCGCCGAAAGACCACCGACCTGCGTCTGGGCCGGACGGGGCTGGTGCGGGTCGCGGCTTCGCCGCCGCCGGCCATGGCGATACTGCCGCGCGCCTTCACCGGGTTCCGGGCGCGGCATCCCGATATTTTGCTGCGTTCTCATATCGCCCCGATCGCCGCGATCATCGACATGCTGCGCGCCGGGGATGTCAGCCTGGGCATGGCCATGGACGACCGCTTGCCTCCCGACATCGAGGCGCAGGTAATCGGCAGTGTCGGCTTCGCATGCCTGCTGCCCGCTGGACATGCATTGGACATGAAGACCGAACTGACGCTCGCCGATCTCGTTGGGGAAGAGCTGATATCCTATCGCGGAAACACCCGCCCTGCTGACGAACTGGCCCTCACGGCCCGTGCACAGGGCGTCACGCTTTCGCCTTCAATCGAGATCGACGTCTCCATCTCCGCGGTCGGCTTCGTTCAGGCTGGCCTGGGCATCGCGCTCGTCGATGCGCTGTTGCCGTGGCACCAGTTTGCCGGGCTTGCCGTCAGGCCGCTCGCGGCGGGGCCGGAATTTCCGATCGCGCTTCTGACCTCGCGCACACGAGCCCTTTCGCGCGCCGATGAGATGATGCGCGACGAAATCCGCGCGGCCTGTTCAACCGTCCTCGGTGAACATCGCGCGAAAGCATAAGCAAGACTTATAGCCTTGCTCATCATACATCTTGGACCCTGAACCCCCGCTTATGCCAGCTTCGGTTGGGCAGACAGAAGGGACGCATCATGGACAGTGCCATCGCTCGCGCGGCTGATGGGGCGCGGGACGAAGCCGACTGGAAGGTCGGCGTCGATATCGGCGGGACATTCATCGATTTCTGTGCGCTCGAAGCCCGTTCCGGACGGGTTGCATCGCTGAAGGTGCTGACGACGCCGGAAGACCCCGGCGCCGAGCTGATGACGGGTCTCACCCTTCTGGCTGAACGCGAAGGCTTTGATCCTACCCATATGACGCGCTTCGTGCATGGAACGACCGTCGGTATCAACACAATCATCCAGCGCAAGGGCGCGCCGCTCGCGCTGTTCACCAATGCGGGCTTCGAGGACGTGATCGAACTCGCGCGGCTTCGAATGCCGGACATGTATTCGCTGTTCTGCTCGCGGCCGGATCCGCTGATCTCGCGCGACATGGTGTTCGGCATCCCGGTCCGCATGCGTGCCGATGGAAGTGAATCCAGGGCACCGGACATGGCGGCGGTGGAGAGGGCGGTCGCGGCGGCGAAAGCCAACGGGGCGCAAGGGATCATCGTGTCCTTCCTCCATTCCTGGCGCAATGCCGCCCAGGAGGCCGCCGTCAAGGCAACGATCGCGCGACTCGCGCCAGACCTCTTCGTCTTCTCCTCGGCGGAGGTGTGGCCGGTCATCCGCGAATACGAGCGCAGCTCGACCGCCATTCTCAATGGCTATGTCCATCCGCGCGTCTCGGGCTATCTGACGGCGCTGGAAGAGCGGCTGAAGGACCGCGGCGTGCCGGCCCGTCCGATGCTGACGAAGTCGAACGGTGGGCTGATGAACGCTGCCGAAGGCAAGCGCGCCTGCGTGAACATGCTTTTGTCGGGAACGGCCTCCGGCGTCATCGGCGCCTCGTGGCTGGCGCGCCAGGCAGGCGAGGACAAGGTCCTTACCCTCGACATTGGCGGGACCTCGGCCGACTTCGCGCTCATCATCGACGGCGAGGCGCAGTTCGGCACCGGTGAACTGATCGGCGAATTTCCGCTCCATATCCCTTCCGTATCGGTGAGCTCGATCGGCGTTGGCGGCGGCTCGATCGCCAGTGTCGACGCGCAAGGGGTGCTGCGCGTCGGGCCGGAGTCGGCCGGCTCGACGCCTGGACCAGCCTGCTATGGCCGTGGTGGCGAGCGGGCGACGGTGACGGACGCCATGGTGGTGTGCGGATGGCTTGGCCACAGCGAGATGGCCTACGGCCAGCTCAAGATCGATACCGGACTGGCGCATCGCGCGGTCGGCGACCTTGCCGCTCGGCTCGGCCGCCCGGTCGAGCAGACCGCGCAGGCGATCCTCGACATCGCGGTGTCGGAAATGTTCGTCGAGGTCGAGAAACTCGCCTCGCGCGCCGGCGTAGACTTGCGCGATTTCACGCTGATGCCCTTCGGCGGCGGCGGCCCCATGCTCGGCGCCTTCCTTGCCCGCGAACTCGGGATGAAGCGCGTCATGGCGGCTCGCCGCCCTGGCGTGGTGTCGGCGCTTGGCGGGCTGGTGGCTGATCTGCGCGGAGACTTCATTCGCACCATCTTCACCCCGCTGTCGGGCACATCGCTCCCCGGAATTCGCGAGGCGTTCGAGACCCTCGCGCAAGAGGGCCGCGATTGGCTCGCGGCGCAGGGGCACGACGCGGCCGCGCAACTCAATCTCTCCTGCGACATGCGCTACATCGGGCAGAGCTATGAAATCGAGGTCGTGTTGTCGCCGGAATGGCTGGCGGACGGCAACACAGCAGCCATCGAGCAGGCCTTCCACCGCACCCATGAGCGGTTCTACGATTTCCACGATCCGGACGGCCAGATCGAGCTTGTGAATATCAGACTGTCCGCCGTAGGCGCGGGTCCGGCGCTCTCCTTCCCGGAGACCGACGAGATCGATGTCCCCGCCAGTCCGGCGCGCCGGCTTTCGGTCTATACGGGCCTGGGCGTCGAAACCGTCGACCTCCACGACCGGCAGACCCTCGTGCCGGGCAGCACGTTTCGCGGGCCTGCCGTGGTCGTTCAGGAAGACACCACCTTCGCCATTCCCGCCGGAGCGCAGGCAAGGGTCGACCGCCATCTCAACCTTCTGCTGACCTTCCCGGAGTGATGCCTTTGTTTGACCGGACAAATCTTCAGGTTCTGGCTAACCATGCTCGCGCGGCCGCCGAGAACATGGCCCACACGCTGCACCGCACCGCGCACTCCGCCTTCGTCAAGGAGACGCAGGATTTTACGGTGATGCTGATGGACCGTTCAGGCGCGACCTTCGCCGTGCCGATGGAACTTGGCGCCACCTGGTATCCGGGGCTTTCATATCACCGCGCGATCGCCATGGTCGACGACTACCGGCCGGGGGACGTTGCGTTCACCAACGATCCCTATTCCGGCCACGTCGCCACGCACGCGCCCGACACGCATCTGTGGAAGCCGGTCTTCGTCGATGGCGAGATCGTCGCCTGGACCGGAGGGCATATCCACAACACCGACATGGGTGGCGCGGTGCCGGCTTCGCTCAGCCGGGCGCTGACCGAAATCCATCAGGAAGGCATCCGCTTTCCGCCCATGAAGTTGGTGAACGAGGGTGTCTTCGACGAGACGATCCTGCGGATCATGAGCACCAATGTGCGCAAGCCCGACCTAAACATCGGCGACATCAAGGCGCTGGTCGGCGCGCTCAACACCGGCGAGCGCAAGATCCAGGCGATGGTGAGGAAGTTCGGCAAGGCCGGCTTCATCGAGGGCGTTTCGGCTCTTCTCGACCATGCGGAGGCGCAGGCGCGCGACGTGCTGCGCGCCATGCCCGACGGCACATGGCAGTTCGCCGATTATGCCGACGAGGATTCGGTCGAGGCCAATCCCTGCAGGCTGAAGCTGACGCTGACGATCAAAGGCGACGAGGCGGTGCTCGACTTCACCGGCTCCGATCCGCAGCTCGGCTCCTCGCTCAACGTGCCTTCAGGCGGCGACCCGCGACACACCATGCTGCTGGTGGGCGTCTATTACGTGCTCTATACGCTCAACCCGAAGATCCTGCTCAATACGGGCCTCACCAGGCCGTTCACCTGCATCACGCCCGAAGGTTCGGTGCTCAATCCGGTCCATCCCGCCGCAGTGGGCATGCGCTCGCTCACCTGCGCCCGGTTGCGGTCGGTCATCTTCGGCGCCTTCTCGCAAACGGTGCCGGAACGCCTGCCCGCGGCGCCGGCCGGCAACAACTGCATCGTCAACGTCATGACCACGGACGAGCGGACCAGTAAGACTGTCATAACGGCGGTGAACCCCGTGGTGGGCGGCGGCGGCGCGATGCCGCATCGCGACGGGACCAATGGATCGGGCGCGGATGCAGCCTATCTCAAGAACACGCCGATCGAGATCACCGAGACCGAGACCCCGGTCGAATTCGTGAAATACGGGCTCGCCAGGGACAGTGGCGGTGCGGGCCGCTGGCGCGGCGGCCTGGCGACCGAGATGGCCTTCCGTGTCTTCGCCCCCGACTCCAGGATCACGGCGCGCAACCGGGACCGCAGCTTCTTTCGTCCCTGGGGTGTGCTGGGCGGCAAAGCGGCCGGCCTGTCTGACATGGTCGTCAATCCGGGGACCGAGCACGAGCGGCGGCTTGGCAACATCGACACGGCTGTCCTGCAGCCCGGCGACGTGCTCGATATCCGCTCCGCCGGAGGTGGCGGGCGCGGCGATCCGCATCTGCGCGAGCCCTGGCGGGTCGCGCAGGATGTGCGGCGCGGCTATGTTTCGGCGACGGCGGCCGAACGGGACTATGGCGTCGTCATCAGTGGCGGCGAGGTCGACGAGCAGGCAACGGAAAGGCTGCGCGCACGCCAGGGGCCAGCCGCCGGCCATTTCCATTTCGGTCCGGAGCGCGACCGTTACGAAGCGCAGTGGACGCCGTTGGCTTACGACCGGCTCACCGCCATACTGAGGGACTTGCCGATCCATTGGCGGTTCTTCGTCAAGACGGAGATCTTCCGCCGCATGAAGGGACGTTCGGGGCCGGAGGGCGTCCAGGCGGCGTTCGATGCGGCCTGCGAGCGGTTCCCCGAACTGCCACGTCCTCGCCCGGTGCGAGAAGCAGCAGAATGATGACCGCCGGCCGCATCGTCCGGCTGACCGAGCGCGACCGGGCGCAGCTGCATTTCTTTCTCGACGGGCAGATGCGAAGTGCACTGGCGGGCGACACCGTGCTGACCGCCATGCTGACGTCAGGGCACGCGTTGCGAAAGTCTGAGTTCGGACCCGAGCCGCGCGCCGGCTTCTGCCTGATGGGAGCTTGCCAGGATTGCTGGGTATGGCAGGACGAGGGACCGCGCCTGCGGGCGTGCTCGACACTTTTCAGCGAAGGCATGCGGTTGCGCACGATGCCGCCGGAGAACTGGCCGTGAGCGAGACCTTATCGCCGCGGATCGTGATCGTGGGTGCCGGTCCCGCCGGCATCAGGGCCGCGGCGACGCTTGTCCAGGCCGGGCTCCACCCGGTGGTGATCGACGAAGGGCAGCGCGCGGGCGGACAGATCTATCGCCGCCCGCCCGCCGGCTTCACCCGCACCGCGAAGCAGCTCTACGGGTCGGAGGCGGCAAAGGCGGACGCGCTGCATACGCTGTTCGACCGGCTGGCCAAAGACGGGTGGCTCACCCATTGCGCGGCGAGCTCGGTCATCGCCGTGCAGGACGGGCGACTGCAGGTGCTGGTGGAGGGCGGTGTGCAGCTAGTTGGCTATGACCGCCTGATCCTTGCCACCGGCGCAGCCGACCGTGTCGCTCCGGTCCCAGGCTGGCAGTGCGCCGGCGTCTACAGCCTTGGCGCGGCGCAGATCGCGCTCAAGGCGCAGGGCGTGGCGCTTGGGCGGCAGATCGTTCTGATGGGATCAGGGCCTCTGCTGACGCTGGTCGGCGCTCAACTCGTCAAGGCCGGAGCGGATGTGGCGGCGGTGTTGGACTCCTCGCCCTGGCGCCAGCAGATGCGAGGGGCCTGGGGACTTGCTGCCCGGCCATTGGTTGCGCTGCGCGGTCTGGCCCTGCGAGCAAGGCTCGGCCGCCGCTACCATGCGGGCGTGACGCTCGAGCGGATCGAGGCCGACGAACAAGGTGTCACCGCGATGCGCTGGCGCGACGCCGGCGGAAGGCAGCGTCTCACCCCATGCGACATGATTGGCGTGGGTTGGCACCTGCGGGCGGAAACGCATCTGGCTGACCTTGTGGGGTGCGCCTTCACCTATGACGAGCAGTGGCGGCAATGGCTGCCGAAGATCGACGAGATGGGGCGGGCCGGCAACGGAGTTTATCTTGCAGGCGATGGGGCTCGTCTTCTGGGAGCGGACGGCGCGGAGATCGCGGGGCGTCTCGCGGCGGCGGCGTGCCTTGCCGATCTCGGATATCCGGCGCGCTCTGCCAGCGCCGATCTGCGCAAGCTCGTGCGGCTCGCGCGCTTTGCCCGCGGCCTGGCTTGCGCCTTTCCCTGGCCGGCAGCGATGGCGCAGGCACTTCCCGACGACGTGATCGTCTGCCGCTGCGAGAATGTAAGCGCCAGAGACGTGCGCCACAGTGTGGATTTCGGCGGCGGCGAGGCCAATCGGGTGAAATCGCTGTCGCGTGTCGGCATGGGGCGATGCCAGGGGCGCTACTGCCAGTTGGCTGCCGTCGAACTCGTGGCGGCGCAAGCCGGCTGCATGCCCGACGCTGTCGGCCGGTTTCGCGGACAGGCGCCCGTGCGGCCGGCGCCTATCGACGCTTTCCTGCGGGAAGGCTGAGGCCGTGCATGGATGACGATTACATCCTAGAAATCAGCGACCTTCCCCCAGGCCGAAGCGTCGAAGCGCCGGGGATCATAGGAGTCCGGATCGACGATCGGTTCCGACCCGGTCATCAGATCGGCGACGAGGTGCCCGGCGCCGGGTCCGATGCCGAAGCCGTGCCCCGAAAATCCGGCAGCCAGGAAGAAACCCGGAACGTTACGGATCTCGCCGATGGCGGGCACGCCGTCAGGCGTGCTGTCGATGTAACCGGCCCAGGCCGCGCTGATCCTGGTCTTTCTGAGGTCGGGCAGGAGTTCGAGCGCCCGGGCATGGGTCAGGCGGATGGTCGCCTGATCCGGGGCCGGATCGAGGATGCGCATCCGCTCCATCGGTGTCGGTTGGTCGAGCCGCCAGCAACCGAGCGTTTCGTGGCCCGAGCGCATGCCTTGCAGACCGCCGGGTGCGAGGCTGCGCCAGCGCTTCAGGAACATGGGCAGGAACTGCGACGAGAAGCGCAACTGCTGCGGCGTCACGTCCACGCGGCCGCGTCCGCTTATGGCGAGCGTGTAGCCGCCGTCGCCGCGACGCGTGGCCGAGATCCTTGCCGTGTGCAGCGCATCCGGCAGACCTTCAGCACCGGGCGAGACGGACAGGATGGAGGAACGGATCGACGCCTGCGGAAAGCGGAAGCCGAACTGTCGGCAAAAAGAGGAGGCCCAGGCACCGCCGGCCAGGACAGCCAGCTTCGTCCGGATCGTTCCGCTTTCGGTGACCACGCCGCTCAGGCGGCTGCCCTCGGTCTCGATACCGCGCGCGGCGCAATTCTGATGCACGGTGCCGCCCAGCTTGGGGATGGCACGGGCGACAGACGGCGCGGCGCGCGACGGGTCGGCTGTGCCGTCGGTCGGCGAGAAGACACCGCCCTTCCAGGTCCGGCCCGTGGCGCGACCCCGCTCGCTGGCCTCGCCGCCATCGAGCATGAGCGTGGTGACGCCGGCCGTCCTGGCGAAGTCACGCCAGCGCGCCCAGCCGGCCAGTTCCGCCTCGTCATTGCTGAGATAGAGCAGGCCGCAACGGCGAAAGCCGGTGTCCTCCCCGGTTTCCGCCGCGAAGCTGTCCCACAGATCGAGGCTGCGGGTCGCCATCGGCAGTTCGCGGGCGTCGCGGTTCTGCTGGCGGCACCATCCCCAGTTCCTGGAGGACTGCTCGGCGCCGATGCGCCCCTTTTCGACAAGAGCGACCTTCATGCCGCGTCTGGCCAGGTAGTAGGCCGCGAAGACGCCGACAATGCCGCCGCCGATCACCACTGCGTCCGCGGACTGTGGCAGTTCGCCAGATGTTTCGATTTGCTGCAGCGGCGCGCGCATGGTCCCTCTACCTTCAAGCGCCAATCTAGCGCGTTGCGCGGGCAGCCGCTGCTGCAGTTGAGGCAGATGCAGAATTTTATTCCGGCTGTTCGATTGAAATCGGGAGACGCTGCGTTTCAAAGGGGTATCCGCTCGGATGGACAGGCCAGCGAGCTGTGGTAGTCTCGACGGTTACGAACAGTGCAGCATTTTGTGCTGTGGCACTCTTCCTTGGAGACAAGCCGTGAAACTGGATCGGATCGATATCAAGATTCTTCACGAGCTGCAGAAGAACGGCCGCATTACCAACGTGGAATTGGCGGAGTTGGTGCATCTGTCGCCGAGCCCCTGCCTGATGCGGGTCAAGAAACTCCAGTCGGAGGGCTACATCGAAGGCTATTCGGCGCAGGTCAATATCGGCAAGCTCGGCCAGATGTTGACCGTATTCACCGAAATCACCTTGAGGAACCACCGCCAGGTAGACTTCGCCCGCTTTCTCGCCGTCGTGGAGAAGATCGACCAGGTCATCGAATGCCACCTCGTCTCGGGCGGCTACGACTACCTGATGAAATTCGTGACCTCCGGCATCGGTGAGTATCAGACGATCATGGAGCGACTGACCGACATGGATATCGGCATCGACAAGTATTTCAGCTTCGTCGTGCTGAAGTCCCCCATCGTCAAGGCGCACATGCCGCTGCCCAGCCTGTTTCCGAGGTGAGGCTTTGCCGTTTATTCAGCGGTGGCCATACCGGCTGACGAGCTCCGGGTCGCGGACGAGGCCGTCGAGCCACGTCGGATCGAGCTTCGGCACGGAAGAAAACAGGAGCTTGGAATAAGGGTGGGTGGCTGATTTCACTTTGTCGGGCGTGATCTGCTCCACCCGCTGCCCATTATACATGACCATGATTTCATCGCAGATGGCCTCGACGACAGAGAGGTCGTGGCTGATGAAGATGTAGGAGAGTCCCAGTTCGCGCTGCAGCTCCTTGAGCAGTTCGATCACGGCGGACGCCACCACCGTATCGAGTGCCGAGGTGATTTCATCGCAGATGATGAGCTTGGGGTCGGCCGCCAGCGCGCGCGCGAAATTCACGCGCTGCTTCTGGCCGCCAGAGAGCTCCGATGGATGGCGATAGCGCAGTGCCTTGGGCAGGCGCACCATGTCGAGCAGTTCATCGACGCGCTTCGAGCGCGCCTGCCTGTCGAGCCGATGATAGAAGGCCAGCGGCCGGGCGATGATGTCCTCCACCGGCTTGGCCGGATTGAGCGCGGTATCGGCGTACTGGAACACGATCTGCATTTCGCGCAGTTGATCCTGGCTGCGTTTCCTGGCCGCGCGCTGCAGTTCCTTGCCGTCGAAGACGATGTCGCCGACCGCCGCCGGATGGATGCCGGCAATGACTCGCGCCAGTGTCGATTTTCCGCAGCCGGATTCGCCGATGACACCGAGATTGCGCCCCTTCTCCACCACCAGGCTGACGGAATCGACAGCGCGGATGAGAGGCAGTCCGTCATCCCGCACCGCGCCGTAGCCGGCCGTCAAATTGTCGATACGCAGCAACTGCCTGGCTGCGGCATCGGCGTCCGCATGCGCTTGCCGTGGTTTCGGTTCGAAGGCGGCCAGCAGTTCGCGCGTATAGGGGTGCTGGGCGGCCGAAAGGATTTGAGCCGTGGTGCCGGTCTCCTGCACTTCGCCGCCCTTCAGCACAACGATGCGATCGGCGATCTGGGCGACGACCGCGAGGTCGTGCGAAACATAAACACCCGCTATCCCGCCCGCCCGCATGACCGACTTGAAAGCCTTCAGCACGTCGATCTGCGTCGTCACGTCGAGCGCGGTCGTCGGCTCGTCGAAAATGACCAGCTTGGGATCGCTGATGAGCGCCATGGCCGCAGCCAGCCGCTGCAATTGTCCGCCCGAAACCTGGTGCGGATAACGCGCGCCGATCCCTTCCGGGTCCGGTAGCGACAAGGCCCTGAACAGCTCGACCGCGCGCTGGCGCGCACGTTCGGGCGGCATCAGCTTGTGGATCCGCGTGACCTCGATCACCTGCTCCATGATCGTGGACGAGGGGTTGAAGGCGGCGGCGGCACTTTGCGGAACATAGGCGATATCGGTGCCGCGCAACCTGGCACGTTCCTTTTCGGAAAGTGCTGCCATGTTCTTCCCGTTTACGTTGATCTCTCCGCCGACGATCCGGCAGCCGGGCCGCGCATAGCCCATCAACGAGAGCGCCACCGTGGTCTTGCCGGAGCCGCTTTCGCCGATCAAGGCGATGATCTCGCCGTCGGCGATGTCGAGGCTGACGTCCTTGATGATTTCGACAAGCCGTCCGGCGTCGGTCTTCGCCTCGATCTTCAGGTTCCTGACCTCGACGAGATTGGTCATGCGTCCCGGTCCCTGATCTTCCGCGGCAGGTTGTCGATCAGCAGGTTGACGCTGATGGTGAGGCTGGCGATCGCCAGCGAGGGCACGATGACGGCAGGGGCGGCGAAAGGAAGAGCGCCGATGTTCTCGCGCACCAGCGCGCCCCAGTCGGCGAGCGGCGGCTGGAGGCCGAGCCCCAGGAAAGACAGGCCGGAAAGCAACAGCACGATGAAAACGAAGCGCAGGCCGAAGTCGGCCAGCACCGGGCGGATGATGTTGGGCAGGATCTCGGACCCGATGAGATAGAAGGTGCTCTCGCCACGGACGCGCGCGACGGTCATGAAGTCCATGGTGTTGATGTTGACGGCGAGCGCCCGCGCGAAGCGGTAGGCGCCTGGAATATAGATGACGGCGAGCGTCAGGATCAGCACCGGAACCGAAGAGCCGACCGCGGCAACGACCACAAGGCCAAACAGCTTGCTGGGGATGGAGTTCATGGCGTCCAGGAAGCGGCTGAGGCAGGTGTCGAGCCAGCCACCGGTGACGGCCGCGATCATGCCCAGCATGACGCCCGAAAAACAGGAGATAGCGACGGCGGCGAGCGATATGCCGACGGTGTAGCGTGCGCCCATCAGCACCCGCGAGAGCATGTCGCGCCCCAGATAGTCCGAGCCTAGCCATAGCCCTTGGCGCATCGGGCCGAAATAATCGTCGTCGACGATCTCGCCGATCGAATGGGGAATGATGTAGGGCGCGAAGATTGCGGTCAGCGTCCACGCCAGGATGACCAGCGAGGCCACGACGCCCACGAGATTGTAGCTATGGCCCAGGAAGGACCGTCGGGAGGCTGCGGCGCGCGCCATCGTCATCTGAGCCTCGGGTTGGACATGATGGCGATGATGTCGGCAGCGGTGATGAGCAAGAGATAGCCGAGGCAGAAGATCATCGCGCAGCTCTGGATCAGCGGCAGGTCACGGGTCGCGACCGCATCGACCATCAGCTTGGCGATGCCGGGATAATTGAAGATCGTCTCCACGATGATGACGCCGCCAACCAGATAGGACAGCGATAGCCCGACCGCGTTGACGATCGGTCCCAGCGCGTTGGGAAGCGCATGTTTGAGCACCATGCGGCTGCGCGATGCGCCCTTGAGAAGCGCCATCTCGACATAAGGCGTGGAGAGCGTTTCGATCACCGCAGCGCGGGTCATGCGGATCATCTGGGCGGAGATGACGAAGGTGAGCGTGATCACGGGCATCGCATAGATGCGCACGAGGTCGGCTAGCGAATGCGCCTCGTTGACCGAGGACAGCGCCGGCAGCCATCTGAGATAAACGGCGAACAGCAGGACCGCGAGGGTGGCGACCATGAACTCCGGCACGGAGATGACGCCGATCGAAACGATGGTGACGGTGCGGTCATAGACGGAGCCGCGCAGCATCGCAGCGGTGATGCCAAGTGTCAGCGCCAGCGGCACCGCGAGCAGCGTGGTTATGCCGGCGAGCTTCATGGTGTTGATCAAGCGCCCGCCGATCAGCGCCGCGACCGGCATGTCATTGGCATAGGAGGTGCCGAGGTCGCCGTGGAGCAGGCCGAGAAGCCAGCGCAGGAAGCGCAGGATCGCGGGATCGTTGAGATGCATAGCCTCGCGCAGGCCGGCGACCGCCTCGGGAGTCGCCGCCTGGCCGAGCAGGATAGAAGCGGTGTCGCCAGGCAGCATGCTGGTGGCGAAAAACACGGCGAACAGCACGATCAAAAGCGTGACGGCCGCAATCCCCAGCCGCTTCAGCACCAGGTTGAGAACCCGAGACGTCATGGAAGCGCTCCCCGCGGTTGCGTTCGGCTAAAACAATCTTGCGCAATCTCCAGTGCCGAGGACCGGCTGACCGGCCCCCGGCAGGCTTTTCCTAGGCTTCGAGCCAGAGATATTCCGCCATTGCGTAACCCATCATGCCACCGAGCGGGTTCGCTTCCAAACCCTTCACCTTGCTGGAGAGAGCATCCACGTTGGAAATGTAGGCCGGGATGATGGTGCCGGCCTCCTCGGAGACCATGACCTGCATCTGGTTGTAGATTTCCTTGCGCTTGGCCTGATCGAGCGAGCCGCGCGCCTCGACGAGCAGCTTGTCGAACTTCTCAGACTTGTACTGGCTTTCGTTCCAGGGCGCGTTGGAAGCGTAGAGGAGCGAGAACAGGATGTCCGGCGTCGGGCGCGGATTGATGTTGCCGAAATGGATTGGCGCCTTGAGCCAGTAATTGTCCCAATAACCGTCGGACGGGACACGCTGGACGTCCAGCTTCATGCCGATATCCGCGCCGGCGGCCTGGATGATCACCGCCATGTCGATCGACGAGGTCGCGGCGTCAGAAGCGATCACCGGGATGGACTGGCCGAGCAGGCCTGACTTCTGGAAATGGAACTTCGCCTTGTCCGGGTCGAAAGCCTTTGGCTTGACGTCGGCGTTATGGAAGATATTCGCTGGCGAGACGGGTTGGTCGTTGCCGATTTCGCCGAGGCCGCGCAATGCCGATTTGACGATCTGCTCGCGGTTGACGAGATACTTCATGCCGGCCACGAAGTCGGCCTTGCTGCCCGGATCCATGTCGAGCCGGATGTTGAGGTCCGTGTAGTTGCCTGAGGTGGTCCTCGACAGTTCAAAGCCCTGCTGGCCTCCGATGAGCTTCATCGCGCGCGGATTGATCGAAGCCGCAAAATTGATGTCGCCGGAAAGCAGGGCATTGACGCGGGCGCTGTCGTCGCTGATGGCGATGAATTCGAAAGAGTCCAGGTAGGGCTTGCCCGATTTCCAGTAATTCTTGTTCTTGGTGACCACCGACCGCACGCCGGGCTCGAACGTATCCAGCACGAAGGCGCCAGTGCCATTGCCCTTGGAGAAATCGGTGGTGCCGTCGGCGACGATCATGAAGTGATGCAGCGCCAGGATGGTCGGAAGGTCGGCATTCGGATCGGCCAGCGTGATTTCCACGGTCGACTTGTCGACCGCCTTGAAGCCGGTCATCTGCGCGGCGATCTTGGCGACCTTGGAGCCGATCGCCGGATCAAGATGGCGCTTCAGCGAGAAAACAACGTCGGCGGCGGTGAGGTCCTTGCCGTCGTGGAACGCAACGCCCTTGCGCAGCTTCACCGTCCAGGTCTTGGCGTCCTTGCTGTCGAAGCTTTCGGCCAGTTCCATCTGCGTGACGCCATCCTTGTCGAGGAAGGTCAGGCGGTTGTAGAGCGAGCAGCAGCGGACATAGTCGGTGGAAAGCGATGCCTTCGCCGGATCGAGCGTATCGGCGTTCGAGGACGACCAGCCGGCGGCCTTGAAAGTTCCGCCGGAAACCGGCGTGGCGGCGACGGCTTGCGTGGCACGGCCGAGCACCAAGCTGCCCGCGGCAACCGCGGCGCCGCCCGCCAGCAGCATCTTGAGGAGCTCGCGGCGGCTCGCGCCCCGCCGAATGGCGTTTTCGACCATTGCGTCGTCTGCTCCGGTCCAGTTCGTGATCTTGTCGGTCATATCATTCCCCTTTCTGTTTGTTTCTCCGGGATGCTCGTCTTGTCGCGGCTTTCCGGGGCTTAGGCTTAGATTCGTTCCTTCAGGCTTTGCCGCACGGCCGCCGCCAACGCGGCCATTGAGGTGAAGTGGTAGTCCGGCTTGGTAAAGCGTTCGGGCTCGATCGTGCCGCCATAGCCCTGCTGGGCATGCCGACGCTCGATCCAGCAATTGGTCACGCCAAGCGCCCGCGATATGCCGATGTCGTGGTACTGGCTTTGCGCGACGTGCAGGATGTCGTCCTTGCTGTCGCCTCGGGAGGCGACGAAATCGAAGACCTTCTGGAAGAACGCCGGATCCGGTTTTTCCGTGCCGGTATCATCGGCAGTGAAGGTGGCGAAGAAGGGCGATCCGAGTTGCTTCTCGAAATGATCGAGGGCCCATCGCCGTGCATTGGTCATGGCAATCAGCTTGTGGGATTTCGCAAGCGTGGCCAATGCCGCCGCGCTGTCGAGGAAACCTGTCCAGAGGCTGGCGGAGTCCCGCAGGCGCACGCCGTATTTCTCCTCGGCCGGCAGGCCAAGCCGTGGCGCGATGACCATGTAGACACGTACGAGATCGTCGGGAAACAGGCCCGCATCGGGCATGTAGCGAGCTTGCCGGTACAAGGCCAGTGCGGCTTCGCCATCGATGGAAACGCCAGCGTCGGCTGCAATCCCGGCCAGGCAGGTCGTGATGCCGCCTTCGAAGTCGATCAGCGTGCCGACGACATCGAAGGTCATGTATTTGAATTCGCTAAAGCCCCTGGCCAAGACTGGCTCTCCTCTGCGCGGCCGAATTGCATGGTGCTGGACAGAACAAAATTCCGTGCTGTCCGGGGCTTGGCCTTTTCTGGCCTTGTCTTAACTGCAGTCTGGCACTTCCCCCGCGCTGGATTCGCCGAAAAAGCGCAGGGCTGCGGCACAAAATTGCGAAATCGTCGGCGCCGGCGCTATTTCGAAACACGCGGTATTCGTCGCCCGTCATGCCAGGGCCTGGCGGACATCGGAATCTTCCAGTGTCTGATCGAGCGTCCGCCGCGTGCGCTCCACGATCGCATCGATGTCGCTGTCGGTGCAGCACAGCGGGGGGGCGTAGCCGATAACCCCGTTTGCAAAGGCGCGGATGATGAGGTTGTTGTCCCACGCCCTGTCGAAGACCCGCCGCGCCGGCATCGCCGACGCAGGAAGCGGTGTCTTCTTCTGCTTGTCCGTCACCAGTTCGACCGCGGCGAGCATGCCGCGGCCGCGCACATCGCCGACCAACGGATGATCGCTCAGGCCGGCCAATCCCGCCATCAGTCGGGCGCCGGCCTTGATGCCATTTTCGAGAAGCCCGTTTTCGTAGAGCTTCAACACCTCGAGCGCGACGGCGGCGCTGACGGGATGGGCGGAATAGGTATAGCCGTGGCCGACCGCTGAGTTGCCCGCGCCGTCAGCGATAACGTCATAGACATGATCGGACATGAACACAGCGCCCATTGGCACATAGCCCGATGTCAACCCTTTGGCGGTCGTCATGAAATCGGGAACGATGTCCTCATCCGTGCAGGCGAACAGGGGTCCGGTGCGGCCGAAGCCGGTGATAACCTCGTCGGCGATAAACAGGATGCCGTATGCCCGGCAGAGTTCGCGTATCGCCTTGATCCAGCCTTTCGGCGGGACGATGACACCACCCGAGCCTTGGATCGGTTCAGCGTAGAAAGCCGCAACCCGCTCAGGACCGATCGCCTCGATCTTGGCCTTCAGCGCGCCGAGCGATGCGGCGATGATCGCGTCGCCGTCCTCGCCCACCGGGTTGCGATAGGGATAGGGAGAAGGGATCTTGTGCTGCCATTCGAAGGGGATGCCGAAACCGGCGTGAAAGGCGGGTAGCGCGGTCAGGCCCGCGCCGACCACCGATGACCCGTGATAGCCCTGCTCGATCGAAATGAACTGGTCGCGTTGCGGCTCGCCCTTGGCATTCCAGTAGTAGCGGACGAAACGGATCGTGCTGTCGACCGCGTCCGACCCCCCGAGCGTGAAATAGACATGATTGAGATCCCCGGGCGCGCGCTCGGCCAGTTCCGAGGCGAGCCGGATAGCCGGCTCCGAGCCGAGGTCGAAATAAGCGGTGGCATAGGGAAGCTCGCGCATCTGCCGGGCGGCGGCCTCGACGATACTGTCGTGACCATAGCCGGCGTTGACGCACCACAGCCCGGCAAACCCGTCTACGAGTTGCCGGCCGGACGCATCGGTCACAGTCGCGCCCTTCGCCGATTTCAGCACACGCACGCCAAGCGCCTCGTGGCCGCGATATGACGAGACCGGATGAATAAGATGGGCGCGGTCGAGTTCGATCAGGGAATTGGCGAGCATTGTTATCCTCCGGACTAACCGAGCGCCTGGTTGGCGAGGGCGTAAATTTTTGGCCGGGCCTGTGCCGCGTTCTTCCTGGACGGACGGTCCATGGTCACGCCGCCGCCGACATGGGCGAGGCCGATTTCCCCGAGCCAATCGGCGATGCCGGTCCGGCTGTCGGTATCCACACGCAGGAAGGCGCCGGGGCGTGATGTGGCGAAGAAACTGATGAGTGCCCTGGCATCCTCGACGTTTCCGGCGATGACCGGGCCGATCACCTCGCCGCGTCCGAACGGGCGGATCGCGGCATAGGCCTCGATGACGCCATTGCGGCGGATGACCGCGAATTCGCCGCGCTCGGCCAGCGCATCGATCAGAGCTTCCCGGTCCGCGCCATAGGCCTCGCGGTCCATCGCCTTGATCGCCGGCGGATCATCGGCACTTGCTGCTTCCACGCCTTCTGGACCGTCAAGCTCTGCGACCTTGCCCTGATACTGCAGAACGGTGCCAGAGGGTACGAAGCCCAGTTTCTCATAGAGAGGCATGCCGTCCGTCGTCGCTACCAGCCGCAACGGACGGTCCTCGGCAAGGGCAAATGCCTCTTCCATGAGCCGGCGTCCGAGTCCCATGCCTCGCACATTCCTGTCGACGATCACCATGTTGATCATGGCGCAATCGGCGCCATAGGGCGTAACCAGGATGGTCCCGGTGACCTGGCCGTGGCCGTTGAGCGCGACCGCGCCGATCGAGAGCTGCAGCGCCATCTGCCAGTCCTGCGGGCGATGCGGCCAGTTCTCCTGACGAGAGAGTGCCACGGCACCCTCGATATGGTCCGGTCCGAAGGTCCGGATTTCGATCTCGTCGTGTTGCATGAGGCATCCTTCCGTCTGAGCCAAGTCTCGACCATCGGCGCGCGGCGGATCGTCTGAAGGCGTTGGTTTCGGCGGTATCTTTCGCCGTAGTGCGAGAGGCGCGCCGCATCTTGTGCTGGCGCCGCCCGCGATGCGTGCGCTTCAGGTCGCGAAAGGCACTCTCATTGGCCGTCAAGATGCTACAGCGTGCCAAACCCGCTGGCGGATACGGAACTTTCTGCTTTCGGGAGGCCTATTTCGGTCAGGTGGCTAGTCGCCTGCCGGCTTATGATGAAGTGCATCGCAACGCTTGTGTGCTTCCACCGGAGATCGACGGACATGGCTTCTTTCAGGCCCAAATACATCACCTTCGACTGCTATGGCACGTTGACCCATTTCCAGATGGCGGAAGCGGCGCGCGACCTCTACGGCAGCCGGCTCGACGAACCGCGCATGCAGGAGTTCATCAAGAACTTCGCAGCGTACCGGCTCGACGAGATCATGGGCGACTGGAAGCCCTATGCCGACGTAGTCCACAACGCGCTTGAGCGCACCTGCAAGCGCAATGGCGTCGCCTTCAGCCCCGACGACGCCAGGATGGTCTATGAGCGTGTCCCGACCTGGGGTCCCCACGCGGATGTCCCGGCGGGCCTCGCCAAGGTCGCCAAGGAAATTCCGCTGGTCATTTTGTCCAACGCCATGAACGCGCAGATCATGTCTAATGTCGAGAAGCTCGGCGCGCCGTTCCATGCCGTCTACACGGCCGAGCAAGCGCAAGCCTACAAGCCTCGGTTCAAGGGGTTCGAATACATGCTCGACATGCTGGGCTGCGGCCCTGAAGATATTCTTCACTGCTCGTCCTCGTTCCGCTACGACCTGATGTCGGCCCACGATCTCGGCATCAAGAACAAGGTCTGGGTCAATCGCGGCCACGAACCGGCCAACCCGTATTACGGCTATGTCGAGATATCAGACATTTCGGGTCTTGCAGGCGTGGTTGGTCTTTGAAACAGGCGGATTGCCGATGAAACTGGTCTCCTACTGGCACGACACAGCCCCGGTGTTTTCCGGTGGGGGGCCAGGCCCTGTCGAGGGGCACTACGATGCCGCCATTATCGGCGGCGGCTTCACTGGCCTTGCCGCTGCGCACCAACTGGCGAAGGCCGGCGCCAGGGTGGCGGTGCTTGAGGCGGAGCGGGTGGGCTGGGGCGCGTCCGGACGCAATGGCGGACACCTGAACAACGGCCTCGCCCACAGCTACCTCTCGGCCAAGGCGGAGCTCGGCAAGGAACGCGCGATCGCGCTCTACCGGGCGCTGGACGACTCCGTCGACACCATCGAGGCGCTGGTCGCCGAGGAAGGCATCGACTGTGCCTTCCGTCGCGCCGGCAAGTTGAAGCTTGCCTCCAAGCCGCAGCATTTTGAATCAATCGCCCGCAACTTCGAAGCCGTCCATGCCGACGTCGATCCGGATACAGCGCTGCTCTCGGCGGACGATCTCAAATCCGAGATCGGCTCGCCCTTCCATGGCGCGATGCTGTCGAAGAAGAGCGCCATGATGCATATGGGCCGCTATGTGGCCGGCCTGGCCACTTCAGCCGCCCGTCATGGCGCAATCATCCACGAGAACGCGGCGGTTACAGACCGCAAGCAGGCCGGCAACCGGCATGAGCTGACCACCTCTCGCGGCCGGATCAGCGCCGACAATGTGCTGGTGGCGACCGGCGCCTACACCACGCCGAATTTCAGCTATTTCCGCCGCAGGATCATTTCCGTCGGCAGCTTCATCATCGCCACGCGGCCGCTAAGCGACGCCGAGATCGCCGCGACCATGCCGGGCAACCGGACATGCGTGACCTCGATGAACATCGGCAATTACTTTCGGCTTTCGCCTGATAACCGTCTGATCTTCGGTGGCCGCGCACGTTTCTCGGCGACATCGGATCAGCGCTCTGACGCCAGGAGCGGGCAGATATTGCAGGCGAGCCTCGCCGCGATCTTCCCACAACTCGCCAAGGTCGAGATCGATTTTTGCTGGGGTGGGCTGGTCGACATGACCAAGGACCGCTTCCCAAGAGCTGGCTATCATGACGGTGTCTGGTACGCCATGGGCTATTCCGGCCATGGCGCGCAGCTTTCCACGCATCTCGGCATGATCATGGCCGATGCCATGCTCGGCCGCGAGGATCGCAATCCGATGAAGGGGTTCGAGTGGCCTGCCATTCCCGGTTATTCCGGCAAGCCTTGGTTCCTGCCGATGGTCGGCCTCTACTACAAGGCGCTCGATCGGATTCAGTGACGTCCGGCGGCTGGGTTTCAGCCCAGCCCGCCCATATGAAAACTCTTCATCTCGAGATATTCCTCGATGCCGGCTTGCGCGCCCTCGCGCCCAAGACCGGACTGCTTGACGCCGCCGAAGGGAGCGACCTCAATCGAGACCGAGCCGGTGTTGAGGCCCACCATGCCGAATTCCAGCGCCTCGCCGACGCGCCAGGCGCGGTTGAGGTTTTCGGTGTAAAAGTAGGAGGCAAGCCCGTACGGCGTACCGTTGGCAAGGGCGATCGCTTCCTCTTCCGTCTCGAAGCGGAAAAGCGGTGCGACCGGGCCGAACGTTTCCTCGCCGGCAAGTTGCATGTCCTTTGTGGCGCCGGTCAGCACCAGCGGCGCGACATACTGAGGACCCTCCGGCAGCGTCAACTTCTCGGTGACGATCGCAGCACCTTTGGCGAGCGCATCCTCGACATGGCGGTTGATTTTCTCGACCGCCGCCATGTTGATCATCGGCCCGATGGCGACGCCGGGCTGTGTGCCGGGCCCGACCGTCATGGCGTTGACGCGGGCGGTGAGCTTCGCGGCGAAGGTTTCGTAGACACCGGCTTGGACGAGGATGCGATTGGCGCAGACGCAGGTCTGGCCGCCATTGCGGAACTTCGAGACGAGCGCGCCCTCGACGGCGAGATCAAGATCGGCGTCGTCGAAGACGATGAAGGGGGCGTTGCCGCCGAGTTCGAGGCTCAGCCGCTTCACGCTGTCGGCCGCCCCGCGCATCAGCAGCGAACCGACCCGCGTCGAGCCGGTGAAGGAGATCTTGCGAACGGTCTCGTTCGCCATGATCTCGTTGCCGATCTCGGCCGGCATGCCGGTGACGATGTTGATGACGCCGGCGGGAATGCCCGCCCGTTCGGCGAGCACGCCAAGCGCCAGTGCCGAATAGGGCGTGAACTCGGACGGCTTGATGACCACCGTGCAGCCGGCGGCCAGCGCCGGCGCGACCTTGCGGGTGATCATCGCGTTGGGAAAGTTCCACGGCGTGATGATGCCGCACACCCCGACCGGTTCCTTCAGCACGATGATGCGGCGGTCTGGCGTGGGCGAGGGGATGGTGTGGCCGTTGATCCGGCGCGCTTCCTCGGCGAACCATTTGACGAAGGAAGCGCCGTAGCGGATTTCACCCCTGGCTTCGTCCAGCGGCTTGCCCTGTTCCGTCGTCAGGATCAGCGCCAGATCGTCCAGATGTGTCAGCATCAGGCCATGCCATGCTTCCAGCAGCGTGGCGCGTTCGGCGTTGGTCTTCTTCTTCCAGTCCCGATAGGCGGAAGCTGCGGCGTCTATGGCCGCGCGGGTCTCCGGACCAGCCATGTCGGGTACTGTGCCGATCGCCAACTGGGTCGCTGGGTCCAGGACATCGACCGTTTTGCCGGAGCCGGCAGTGACCCATCTGCCGCCGATCAGGCCGGCTTCGCGGAAGAGACTTTTGTCTTTCAGGCTTTTCATTGAAAACAACCTTGCAATCAGGTGAGCGACGCGACGACGGCGGCCGTGATGGCCTCAGTTCTGTCTTTGCCCGGAGTGGTTCCAATGCCGCGCGCGGTTGTCGCTTCGACCGCTTTCATGACACGGCTGGCCGCAGCCGTTTCGCCGAGATGATCGAGCATCATCGCGCCGGACCATATGGTGGCGATCGGGTTGGCGATGCCGAGATGAGCGATGTCGGGCGCGGAGCCGTGCACCGGCTCGAACATGGATGGCGCCGAGCGGTCGGGGTTGATGTTGGCGGAGGCGGCATAGCCGAGCCCGCCCTGGATCGCCGCGCCGATGTCGGTCAGTATGTCGCCGAACAGGTTCGAGGCGACGACCACGTCGAGGCTCTCCGGCGCCATGATCATGCGCGCGGCAAGCGCGTCGACGTGATAGCTGGTCACTGCGACATCAGGGTAGTCCGCCGCCAGCTTTCGCGTGATCTCGTCCCAGAACACCATCGAGTATTTCTGCGCGTTGGACTTGGTCACGGAGGCCAGTTTGCCGCGCCGCGTCCGCGCCCGCTCGAAGCCGTAGCGCAGGATGCGCTCGACACCGGCGCGGGTGAAGATCGAGGTCTCCACGGCAACCTCGTCCAGAGTGCCTTGATGCACGCGCCCGCCGGCGCCCGAATATTCGCCTTCGGTGTTCTCGCGAATACACAATATGTCGAAGCTCTCGGCCCGCAGCGGCCCCGTCACACCCGGCAGCAGGCGGTGCGGCCGGATGTTGGCGTATTGCACGAATGCCTTGCGGATCGGCAGCAGCAGGCCGTGCAGCGAGACGGAATCCGGCACCTCCGCCGGCCAGCCGACGGCGCCGAGAAGGATAGCGTCGAAGCCGCGCAAGGTCTCGACGCCGTCCTCCGGCATCATGCGGCCCGTTTCCTTGAAGAATTTGCAGGACCAGGGGAACTCGGTTGCCGCCAGGGCAAGGCCGGCCTGTTTGGCCGCCGTCTCCAGCACAGACCAGGCGGCCGCGGTCACGTCGCGGCCGATGCCATCACCAGGGATCAGGGCAATCGAATAGGACTTCATCGGCATCTCTTCACAGGCTGATCAGGACACTCTTGGTCCTGCGATTGGCGAGATAGGCCTCGCGG
The DNA here is from genome assembly GCF_040537815.1 of Mesorhizobium shangrilense. Classification (NCBI taxonomy): domain Bacteria; kingdom Pseudomonadati; phylum Pseudomonadota; class Alphaproteobacteria; order Hyphomicrobiales; family Phyllobacteriaceae; genus Mesorhizobium; species Mesorhizobium shangrilense. The sequence continues at coordinate 3,325,758 of NZ_JBEWSZ010000001.1, read as the reverse complement.
CCGAGGTCCTTGCCGATGCCGGAGCGCTTGTAGCCGCCGGTCGGCAGGATATGGTCGCGCGAGCGACTGTATCGGTTGACCCAGACGGTGCCCGCTTCGAGCTTGCGCGCGAAGCGGATGGTACGGGAGAGGTCGGAGGTGAACACGCCGGAAGCCAGCCCGTAAGTCGGATGGCTGGACAGCGCCAGCGCCTCTTCCTCAGTCTCGAATGTCTGGACGGTCAGGACCGGTCCGAAGATTTCCTCGACGATTGCAGGATTGGCCTGATCGACATTGGCAATCAGCGTCGGTCTGTAGAAATAGCCGGGACTGTCCATGGCGCTGCCGCCGGCCAGGCATTTGCCGCCTGCCTCGACCGCGGCTCGCACGATGCCGTCGATACGCGCCCGCTGCCGTTCCGAGATGATGGGCGAATACTGTGTCGTCGCGTCCCAAGTCGGGCCGGGCCGGGCCGCCTTCATCCGTTCCAGAATGGCGGCCGTCAACCTGTCGGCGACACTCTTCTCGACGATCAGGCGTGTGCCGGCCACACAGGCCTGGCCGGCATTGAAGGTGACGCTGCCGGCGATCGCTATTGCCGCCTTGTCGAGATCGGCATCGGCAAAGACGATCTGCGGGCTCTTGCCGCCGAGCTCAAGCGTCATCGGCTTGACGCCGGTGCGGGCGACGTTCTCCATGATGGCCGAGCCGGCGCGGGTCGAGCCGGTGAAGGAGACCTTGGCGATGTCGGGATGGCCGGTCAATGCCGTGCCGGTCGTCGGACCGTCGCCGAGCACCACGTTTATGAGCCCTGCCGGAAGGCCCGCCCTGATCGCGAGCTCTGCCATGTAGATGGCCGAGAAGGGCGTCATTTCCGACGGCTTCAGCACGACCGCATTGCCAGCGGCCAGCGCAGGACCGAGCTTCCAGCCGGCCATCGAAACAGGAAAATTCCAGGGCGTGATCGCGCCGACCACGCCATAGGGCTCGCTCATGATCATGCCGAGACTGGTGTCATCAGTCGGCACAAGCTCGCTGCCCTCCTTGTCGGCGAACTCGGCAAAGAAGCGGATCTGCTCGGCGGTTATGGAGATATCGCCGGCGACGAGCTGGCCTACGGGCCGCGTCGAGCACAGCGCCTCGATTCTGGCCAGCGTTTCGGCTTCCGCCTCGATCAGGTCAGCCCAGGCCTGGAGCGCCCTGGTGCGCTCGCGTGGCCGGACGCCGCCCCAGTTGCTGGTCTTCAGCGCCACTTTGGCGCTTTCCACCGCACGGTCGACGATGTCTTCGCCGGCCACTGGGCAGGCCGCATACGACATGCCATCCGACGGGCGGCGCATTTCGATCCCGCCCTCGGCCGGGATCAGTTCCCCGCCGATGAAGTGGCCGGCGGGAAGGGGGATTGTATCGGGATCGAAGCTCAGGCTCATCGACAACCACTCTGCGGCATCGGCTGGAGCCTAGCGCTTGCCGGCACGCAGCATGCGCTGTTCCGCGATCCGCCGCCGCCGAATGTTGCGTGCCAGGCATGCGAGACGGCAAAATCTTCCGCGCATGCAGGCACCTCACGCGGGTTCCGTTATCCGACCGTCACGTAGATCTTGCGCACCGTTTGGATGGTCTTCCAGACGCCGATGAAGCCGGGCTTCATGACGAAGCTGTCGCCAGCGCGGTAAGTCACCGTCTCGCCGGCGTCGGGCGTGATTTCGATCACGCCGGAGAGGATGTGGCAGAACTCGAAAATGTCGCCCTTGATCGAGCGCGTCTCCCCCGGCGTCGCCTCCCAGACGCCGGTATGGACAAGGTCGCCCTTGGCGGCATCCTGCGCCCAGGTCTTGAAGGCGGGGTCGCCGGCAATCAGCCGTTCGGGCAGCGCCTTGGATTCGCGCGGGGTGAAGTCTGGGTTGGTATCGACGGTCTTGAGCAGGGACAAGGAATGGCCTTTCGGGTTGGATTTCAATAACCGCGCAATCGGTCGACGAGCCCGATGGGATCGAGACCTGCGCGGTGGCGTTTGATGTTGTCGATGACGGCGCGTGCCGCGCTTGCCGGCTGGGTGACGCTGGCGACATGCGGGGTCAGAACGATCTTCGGATGCGACCAGAACGGATGGCTCGGGGGCAGCGGTTCAGGATCGGTCACGTCGATCATCGCCGCTGAAAGGTGACCCCTGTCGAGCGCGGCGACAAGCGCTTCGTGGTCGAGCTGCGGCCCCCGGCCCGTGTGGACGATGGCCGCCCCCTCAGGCAGTTTCGCGAACAGGTTGGCATTCAGGAGACCGCGTGTATCCTCGGTCAGCGGCAGCAGGCAGACCAGTATGTCGCTGGTTGCCAGCATCTGCTCCAGTCCGAACTCGCCATGATGACAGGTCACGTCTTCCATCCGCCGCGGCGAGCGGCTCCAGCCAGCGAGCGGGAAACCGAACGGCTTCAGCCGGTCGAGAACGGCCTCGCCAAGCTGCCCAAGGCCGAGCACGCCGATCCGGCGCGACCCGGCCGGGGGCTGGTGGATGTCACGCCATTCACCGGCCCGTTGCTGCCTCACATAGACCGGCAGGTTGCGGTGCAGGGCGAGCACGGCCAGCGTCACGTACTCCTGCATCATGCGCACTATGCCTTCCTCGATCATGCGCACGATCTTCACCTTCGCCGGCACCGCAGCGAAGCGAAATTGGTCAACGCCCGCGCCGAGGGAAAACAGGATCTCCAGGTTCCTGTAGCGGGCGAGGTTATCCGGCACGGTCCAGGTGATGAGATAGCGCACCGCGTCGGGATCGACCGTCGCGGCGTCTATGGCGAAGGGGAGGTCCGGCAGTTCTTTGGCAAAGGCACCGGCGAAGACCGCGCCGCGGCGCGCATCGGAATTGAACAGGAATGACATCCCGGTTCTCCTTCAAGCCGCGCAACGTGCGCCCAGCGCTTCGATCATCCGCAGGCAAGCAGTGAGTTCGCTGGCAAGAATATATTCGTTCGGCTTGTGGGCACGACCGATGTCGCCTGGGCCGCAGATGATCGCTTCGAGGCCGGCGGCCTGGTAGAGCCCGGCTTCGGTGCCGTAGCTGACGGCGGCTAGCGGCGCTTCGCCGGTCAGTTCGCTCAGCAGTGCCGCCAGCGCGGCGTCTTGCGGCAGCGACAGCGCTGGGTAGGCGCTCATCGGCGTCCACTCGACAAGAAAGCCGTCGGCTGCGAGGGCCTCGACCTGCGCCCTGACCGGCGCGAGCAGGCTCGCCGGGTCGACACCGGGTATGGCGCGTGCCTCCAGATCCAGCGTACAACTATCGGGGATGATGTTGACCGACTGTCCTCCTGCGATAACGCCGGCTTGCAGCGAGGAATAGGCCGGCTCGAAGGCGGAGTTGAATGGACCGTGCGTCAGCCGCTCGGCTTCGCTCACGGCCGCGCTCAGCGCTTCGGACATCGCGTGGATGGCGTTGAGCCCGAGATCGGGCCGAGAAGAATGGCCGGAGCGCCCTTTGATGGTTACGCGGGCGGCAGCCTTGCCCTTGTGGCCGCGCACGGCGCGCATGCCGCTAGGCTCGCCGACGATGACGCCGAGCGGTTTTGCGCAAAGATCGGGAAGCCGGGCGATCAGGTGTGGCACGCCGCGGCATCCCACTTCCTCGTCGTAGGAGAAGGCGAGATGGATCGGTCTGGCGAGGCGCAGTCCAGCCAGCATGGGCACAGCCGCCAGCGCAGCGGCAAGAAACCCCTTCATGTCGGTGGTGCCGCGACCATAGAGGTATTCGCCTTCGCGGCGCATCGTAAAAGGGGACGAGTTCCACTGCGGTTCGCCGGCGGGGACGACGTCCATGTGGCCGGACAGGATGTAGCCGGGGATATCAGTGGGGCCGATCGTCGCGAAAAGATTGGAACGGTCGCCTTCCGGCCCTAGGATCACAGTGACCTGCGCCCCGTGTTCCGCGAGGTAGGCCTCAATCCAGCCGGCGATGTCGCCGTTCGGTTTGCCGGCCACCGATGGAAAGGCGACGAGACGGTCGAGGATGTCGAAGACGTCCATTCCAGCCCTCAAGGCATTTTGGGATTTTGCATTCCGGGCTCGCCGGGCAGGTACCCTCAAGCATGTCTGCGTTCTTTCGCGATTGCATGCCGAAAGCGGAAATGTTTCAGTTGAATCTTGCGTTGGTGCGCGGCTTTCGAACAGATCATATTGGTCTGGTTGTTTAGCGTTGGCAGGGTCTCCCTCTATCGCGGCATCTTTCAGAGGCATGGAATTGAAGCCATCCGAAAGCTTGAAAATCGATGCCTTCTCGATGCGGGTCGGCGACCTTGAAGGCGTCGAACTGGACCGGCTGCACGCGCTCTCCCTGTCCGTGGGATGGCCGCATCGGGCCGAAGACTGGCAATTCCTGCGCGACGTGGGACAAGGTTTCGTGGTGCTCGATGAGATCGGACGGGTTCTCGGTTCGGCAATGTGGTTCGCGCATGGCGCCGATTTCGCGACCGTGGGGATGGTCATCACCTCGCCGCGCCTGCAGACGCTGGGGGCGGCGCAATGGCTGATGAAGCGGATATTCGATAAGGTTGGCGGGCGCGATCTACGCCTCAATGCAACCCGGGCGGCAAGGCGGCTCTATCTTTCGCTGGATTTCGTGCCCGAAAAGACGGTCTATCAATGCCAGGGCATAGCCCGCGCGCAGTCGATGGGCGGATCGACGGAGACGCGGGGCGATATCCGAGGCCTGGACGCTAGAGATATTCCCTCGGTGATCGCGCTCGACGCGGCGGCATTTGGCGTCAGGCGGGCGGCGCTCATCGAAAAGCTTTTCGCGCACTCGGCCGGCTATGGTCTTTTCAAGGGAGATACGCTGAAGGCTTTCGCGCTCTGTCGGCCGTTCGGGCGGGGCCATGTCGTGGGGCCGGTCGTGGCGGAAAGCGACGCTGAGGCCGTGGCGATCGTCCGACCGCATGTGGCCGACCATTCAGGATCTTTCCTCAGGGTCGACACCCATATGGACAATGGCGAATTCGCCGCCTTTCTGTCGCACAGCGGAATGCCGGTCTTCGACACGGTACTGACCATGTCGATGGGCAAACGCCTCCCCGATTTTGTCATCAGCGGTGCAGCTACACCGATGATCTATGCACTAACCAGTCAAACTCTTGGGTAGTTCGATGGACAAGTTTGCCGCGCTGAGCGCGTTCGTAGCTGTAGCCGACCATGGCGGCTTTGCGCCCGCCGCTCGCCGTATGGGCCTCGCACCTTCTTCGTTGACGAGGCAAATCAGTTTGCTTGAAGAAGCCCTCGGCGCTTTGCTTGTGAACCGATCGACACGCAGCGTAACGCTTACGGATGCCGGGGCGCGCTATCTCGAGGATGCCCGCCGCATTCTCGACGATATGGAGAACGCCGATCGCAGCGTCAGCGAGCAGGGCGGGCCGCCCAGCGGGGTGTTGCGTATATCCCTGCCGGTTGCCTTCGGCCGGCTGCATGTTGGACCGGCTCTTCCGCTCTTTCTCAGACGTTTCCCAGGGATGAGGCTCGACATCTCGCTTTCGGATACGGTTGTGAATCTGGTCGAGGAGCGGATCGATATCGCCATTCGCCTGGGTGCATTGGCTTCCTCCAGCTTGATTGCTCGCAAGCTGGCGCCGCATAGGCGACTGATATGTGCCAGTCCGGACTACATTGCGGAACATGGCGCGCCGGTATCTCCGCGTGATCTTCCACGCCACAATTGTCTGCTGTTCGACTATCTCACGGGCGAAACCACTTGGACTCTGGTCAAGGATGGCGCCCGCGAGCGGGTCTCCGTTTCGGGAAATCTGCGCGCCAGCGGTTCGGAGCTTTTGCGGGAAGCGGCGATCGGTGGTGCGGGGCTGATCTTGATGCCGACGTGGCTGGTCGGCCCCGACCTTTCCGACGGTCGGCTGGTGCCGGTCCTGGAAGAATGGTCCGTCAGCCCCGGCGCGGAGGAAGGCGCCATTTGGGCGCTCTACCTCTCCAGCCGGCGCGGATCGCGCAAGGTGAGCTGCTTCCTGGACTTTCTGGCAGAACACTTCGGATCACCGCCTTACTGGGATACGGCAGGCGGTCGCTGAGCGACCTGGCGGCTCATCGCCTTTTGCACCTCCCTCGATCATGTCGATCTTTGCGTCCAGCGCAAAGAAGAGCGCGAACATCGTCGGATTATCGCCTCGTTCTCGGGCGTCCATATTGATGTCGTCAAGCAAGGAGATGACACATGTGGGACGCCCTCTCACGGACTACAAATTCCGCCACCAGGACGCGTCGCGCCATCGTCATTGGTGGCTCGCTCGGCGGTCTCTTCGCCGGCAACATGCTGCGCAGCATTGGTTGGAACGTCGATGTTTTCGAGCGCTCGGCGGGCGACCTCGACAGCCGGGGTGGCGGCATCGTGCTCCAGCCGGACGTTGTGGAGGTGTTCCGCCGCTCTCATGCCACGCTTGACACGTCCGTCCTCGGTGTCCAGTCGCGATACCGGACCGTCTTTCGACCTGACGGCTCGATCGAGTCGAAGCATGTCGCGCTGCAAACGCAGACCTCCTGGTCGCTGATCTATACAACCCTGAAAGCCGCCTTCGGCGAACAGCACTATCATCGGGCGAAAACCCTGCTGCGCGTCGAACAGGATGAAGCCGCAGGGAACGTGACGGCGATTTTTGACGACGGCAGCCGGGAAACCGGTGATCTGCTGATCGGCGCGGACGGCGGCAATTCTACCGTGCGAGGTCAATATTGGCCGGACATGCGGCCTTGCTACGCCGGCTACGTCGCCTGGCGTGGCTTGCTGGCCGAGGACAATATGCCGCCGGTCTCTCGCGACACCCTGCACGGCGATTTCGGTTTTGCCAACAACAGGGGCTCTCACATTCTCGGCTATCTCGTGCCGGGCGGCGACAACGACGTCCGTCCCGGCCACCGGATCTTCAATTGGGTCTGGTACCGCGTCGTCGACGACAAGATGCTGGCCGAGGTGATGACCGACCGCGACGGAAAATCCCGTGGCTATGCAATTCCCGAGGGTTTTCTCGCGGATCGCTGGGTCGACCACATTCACCGAGAGGCGCAGTCTTTTCTCCCGCCCGGGTTCCGCGCTGTCGTGCGGGCGACGCCACAGCCCTTCGCTCAGGCAATCCGTGATCTCGCCTCGGATCAGATGGTGTGGGGACGCGCAGTCATCCTCGGCGACGCTGCCTCGATCCCGCGTCCACATACGGCCGCCAGCACGTTGAAAGCCGCCGCCAACGCCATTGCGCTTGCCGATCAACTCGCCGCGTCGCCGGACGACGTCGATGCGGCGCTCGCGCGATGGGAGGCGCCCCAGGTGCTGTATGGCAAATACCTTGAAAAACAAGGCGTCGAGACGGGGAACTATCTGCTCTTCCACCAGTCATCAAAGACGGCGATCGGTTAGAACGCCCTGTGCCTTCCCAATCACATCAAGGACCGCCGCGCTCCATCGGACGCCGGCCGCGGCAGGCGATCCCACGATCAAGCCATCGCCATCGCGATTTCAGTCAATCGACGAGACAAATCTGCAATCCAGGCCGGCGACGATGACCTATCTTCGGACGCTTCCAACGGCGGCGGTAGCAGAAGAACCCTTAGCGAATTTCACCCACGGCTGAACGCCGATCTGCTTCAGGAGAGACCGACAAATGAGACAGGAAGCCATCGCCGTCGCACTTCCGTCCGTGCTGCGAGGGTCGGCGATCTATGCCATGGCGACCGCCGCGGGCATCGCCGTCGCGAACATCTACTACAATCAACCGATGCTCGGCCTGATCGAAGAGGCACTGCCCGGCCGGCTGACTGAACTGGTTCCGACCGCAACCCAGCTCGGCTATGCCTGCGGACTTTTTCTGCTCGTCCCGCTTGGCGATATCGTTGAACGGCGGCGACTGATCGTTCTGCAGTTCGGCTTTCTCGCCATAGCGCTCGTGCTGGCCGCAATGGCTCCGAACGCTTTGCTCGTCGTCCTCGCCTCTCTCGTGGTGGGGCTCTCGGCCACGGTCGCTCAGCAGATCGTTCCATTGGCCGCGCATCTATCGCCGCCGGAGCGCAGAGGGGCTGTCGTCGGCACGGTCCTGGCGGGCATTCTGACAGGCATCCTTTTGAGCCGGACACTTGCAGGTTTCGTGGCAACCCATGCGGGTTGGCGAGAGATGTTCTGGCTGGGTGCGCCGATGGCGCTTGCCGCGGGCGGGCTGATGTGGCTGATCCTGCCGGCCACGCCTCCTGACTCTAACCTCAGCTATGGGAAGTTGCTGCGCTCGATCCTCGGTCTTTGGCGGGAATTTCCAGCCTTGCGGCTCGCGGCCATCACCCAGGCGTTTGTCTTCGCGGCCTTCATCGTGTTCTGGACAGTGCTCGCGTTGCGGCTTCAAGCGCCGCCTTTCCACCTTGGCGCGGATGTCGCTGGGCTTTTCGGCGTCCTCGGGGCCGTCGGCATCCTCGCCGCGCCGCTGGCCGGCCGCTTCGCCGATGCGCGCGGCCCCGCGCCAATCGTCGCGATGGGAGCCATCGTGACATTGCTGTCCTGGGTCGTCTTCGGCGTGTGGACCTCGCTTGCAGGCTTGATTGTCGGTGTCGTGCTGCTGGACTTCGCCGTGCAGTCGGCCCTGGTCTCGAACCAGCACATCGTCTTCGCATTGCGACCTGAAGCTCGAGCCAGGCTCAACACCGTCCTGATGGGCGCGATGTTCCTTGGTGGTGCGCTTGGCTCCGCAGGGGGCACGACGGCCTGGCAACTCGGCGGCTGGACCGGCGTGGTCGGGCTCGGTCTGATCTTCGCCCTCGTCGCGACGGCGTTGCAGCTTGCGAATATCAACCGCGGCCCGCGCCCCACACGCGGGTCCTGACGTTCTCGCCGGCACAATTGCGTTGCGAAGGGAGCAGCGGATCATGCGTCTCAAAATCATCCTCGGCATCGGCGCTGCTTTCGCCGTGCTCGCTGGCGGAGCCGCGCTTGCCTATGCATGGCGCTCCGAGATCGCTCCAATCGCAACACCCTCGCCAGCCAGCTTCGATCCAGAGATCGTGGCCAGGGGAAAGGCACTGGCTCTCATTGGCGATTGCCGAAGCTGCCATACGGCTCCAGCCGGCCGCGTCTTTGCCGGCGGCCTGGCGATGCCCACTCCCTTCGGCATCATCTACTCCACTAACATCACGCCGGATCGGGAAACCGGGATCGGCTCATGGTCGGGGGAAGCGTTCGCGCGGGCGATGCGGGAAGGCGTCGATCGGCAAGGCCGCCATCTCTACCCGGCCTTCCCATACGACCACTTCACGCTGACGAACAGCGAAGACATCAAGGCGCTTTACGCCTACTTCATGACGCGGGAGCCGGTGAGCGCCAAGACGCCCGCCAACCAGCTTCCTTTCCCCATAAGTATCAGGCTCGTTCTCGCCGGCTGGAAGCTGCTGTTCCTTGACCAGAGGCAACTACAGCCCGACTCCGCGAAGGACGAGCGGTGGCACCGCGGGCGATACCTCGTCGAGGGGCTCGGTCATTGCGGCGGCTGCCATACGCCGCGCAACCTGATGGGGGCGGAAAAGAAAGCGCACGCGTTCGAGGGCGGCGAGGTCGAAGGTTGGCGCGCCTATGCGCTCGGCAAGACTTCGAAAGCGCCGATACCCTGGACCGCGGATGCGCTGGAAACTTACCTCGCAGAGGGCTTCCATCCAGATCACGGGGTGGCCAGAGGGCCGATGGCTGCCGTGGCGGAGAATCTCTCCCAGGTGCCGCGCCAGGAACTGGCCGCGATGGCGACCTATCTCGCTTCGCTTGGACCGGCCGCTGCCGCATCGCTGTCCGAGCCGGCGGCCGTCGCCACGCCGTCGATGCCGCAATCAGGCGGCCTTCAGGTTGCAACGCCGCCAGCGCAATCCGATTCCGGGGCGCGGCTCTACGCCAATGCTTGCGCCTCCTGTCATGATTCCGGCCGGACACTCCCGCTGGGAGCCGTTCCGCTCCGCGTGTCGACGGTGGTATCGGGAGAAGGTCCGGAAAATCTGGTGACGTTGATCCTCAACGGCGTTCCGGCCACGAACAGCAGCACGGCTCCCGTCATGCCGGGCTTTGGCGCTGTCATGACCGACGGGCAGATCATGAGTTTGGCGCGCTATCTGCGCCGCGACCTCGCCGGGCGCTCCGAGTGGCCGTCGCTGGAGGCCACCTTGCGAAAGGCCCGTGCCGCACAGGCGGCCAGCCGGTTGAAATGAGGAGGACATGATGGCCACCGTGACAATCAACGGAACACCTCACACCGTCGAGGCAGCCCCAGACACGCCGCTCCTCTACGTGTTACGCAATGAGCTGAAACTCAATGCCGCCAAGTTCGGTTGCGGCCTCGGCCAATGCGGTGCCTGCACCGTCATCGTTGAGGGTGAGGCAATATTCTCCTGCATCACGCCGGTCGAGCTGGTCGAGGGGCGTGCTGTGACGACGCTCGAGGGGCTCGGCACCAGGGAAAAGCCCAGCGCGCTGCAGCAGGCCTTCATCGACGAGCAAGCGGCCCAGTGCGGCTACTGCATTCCGGGCATGATGATGCGTGCGCAGGCACTGCTTCAGCGCAATCCGCAGGTCTCCGATCGACAGATCCGCGAGGAACTGGAGCCGCATCTGTGCCGCTGCGGCACGCATATGCGCATCCTGAGGGCGATCCGCCGCGCGGCCAACCATCTGGCGGGACAAGCAAACCCAGTCGGGACGGGAGGTCGCTCATGAGCATCATGCTGTCCCGGCGTGCCGTCCTTTTGGGGACAGGCGCCCTCACGCTGGCGTTCAGCCTGCCCGGCGCGCGCGCGCAGACGGCAGCAAGCGAGGGCGATATGGCGGCGCCGGAGCGCAAGCTCCCTGGCAGCCTTGACGGCACGCCGCGGCTCAATGCCTGGATTCGCATAGACGCAAACGGCGCCGTCACCATCCTGACCGGCAAGGCCGAACTCGGCCAGGGCCTCAGGACCGCGATCCTCCAGATCGCCGCGGAGGAACTCAAGGTCCCGTTCGACGCGCTCGCGCTGGTGACGGCCGATACCGGCCGGACCGCCAACGAGGGCTACACCGCAGGCAGCCATTCCATGCAGGATTCCGGCACCGCGATCCGCAATGCCGCTGCGCAGGTGCGCGAGATCCTGATTCAGGAGGCCGCGCGTCGACTGTCGGTCCCGGCCGAGAGACTTCATGCGGCCGATGGCGCGGTTGTCGGGGCGGGCAACATTCACCTGGGCTATGGCGAGCTGGTTGGCGCCGAATTGCTGGAGGTCGACGCCCAACCGACCTCGAAGCTCACCGCTGCTTCCGAATTCACCGTGATGAACCGATCGATCCCGAGGGTCGACATCCCGGGCAAGGTCACAGGCGGCGACGCCTATGTCCAGGATCGCCGCCCGCAGGGCATGTTGCATGCCCGGATGATCCGGCCGCCGAGCTACGGGGCCGAGATCATCCAGCTCGATTCCACCTCTGTCGAAGCGATGCCAAGGGTCTTGAAGGTTCTTCGCGACCGCAACTTTCTTGCTGTCGTGGCTGTCGATGAATGGACGGCCCTCCAGGCAATGCGCCGTCTTTCGACACTCGTGACCTGGAGCGAACAGGCCGAATTGCCCGACAGCGCAAGGCTGGCGGACGCACTGACGGCGCTGCCCTCACACGACACTGTCATCCTTGACGTTGGCAAGCCCGGCGCGTCGGGCAAAGTCGTCGAAGGACGCTTCGCCAAGCCCTATCTTGCCCACGGCTCGATCGGCCCGTCCTGTGCTGTCGCCGAAGCGAGCGGCGGAACGGTGACGGTCTGGACGCACACACAGGGTGTTTACCCGCTGCGCCAGGCGATTGCCGGAATGCTGAAGCTGCCGCTCGACAAAGTGCGATGCATCCACACGGAAGGAGCCGGTTGCTACGGCCACAACGGCGCCGACGACGTCGGAGCCGACGCGGCGCTAATAGCGGCGGCTATGCCGGGCCGGCCGGTGCGCGTGCAATGGATGCGTGAGCAGGAGCACTCCTGGGAGCCCTTCGGACCCGGCATGGTGACCTCTGTGCGCGCGGTGGTCGGCGATGCGGGAACCATCACGGATTGGCATTATGAGGTATGGAGCCAGTCCCATATGATGCGGCCCGGGGAGCCGGGCACGTTGCTGGCCGCGCGCGACAAGAGAGATCCAGCCCCGCCGCCTCCGCCCATCGAAATTGCGCAGCCGGAGGGTGGCGGCGACCGCAACGCGATCCCGCTCTATCGCTTCCCGAATTCACGGGTGGTGACGCATTTCCTGCGCGAGATGCCCCTGCGCGGATCCTCGATGCGCTCACTGGGCGGCTATCTCAACGTTTTATCGATCGAAAGCACGATGGACGACTTGGCCCGTGCCTCGGGGCAGGATCCGGTCGACTTTCGGCTGCGTTTTCTTGAGGAAGATCGTGCTCGAGCGGTGGTCGAGAGAGCGGCCGCCGACTTCGGTTGGAGCGGACGTCCGCCGCTTCCCAGCGGGGGCGGTTACGGTTTCGGTTTTGCCCGATACAAGAATCTGGAGGCCTATTGTGCCATCGCATTGGAGATATTCATCGATCCGGAAGCCGGCGACGTCCGCATCCGCCGTGTGAGTGCCGCGGTGGACACCGGTGAGGTCGTCAACCCTGACGGCATCCGGAACCAGATCGAAGGAGGCATTATCCAGTCCACCAGCTGGACGCTTTTTGAGCAGGTCACATTCGATAGCAGGCGCATCACCTCGTTCGACTGGTCGTCCTATCCGATCCTGCGGTTCTCCAGCGTGCCGGAGAGACTTGACGTCGCGGTCATAGACAGGCCTGGCGCGCCGTTCCTCGGCGTGGCCGAAGCAGCACAAGGCCCGGCGGGGTCGGCACTCGCAAACGCGATCCGCGATGCTTGCGGCCAAAGGTTGCGGCAGCTTCCGTTCACGCCGGCTCGTATCCGGCAGGCGTTCGGCCGATGACCGGGCGGACAATGCCCGAGCCGCAAGCGGTGGCCGTTCCTGCCTAGGTGAGTCACCGGCGGAGTGGCGCGATAGCGCCCACACCCACGCGAATGCGCAGTGCTACTTGCCGTACTAATTTGCAGAAAGTACGGTAGGGACTCACCAAGCTATTGAAAAGATTGGTGATCCCGACCAGGAATCGACCCTTAGGGTGGGGTGCTTAATTCGAACGCGAGCCATCCTCGCACGAAGGTGCCAGATGAAGAACATCCCTGAGAAAAAGAGTGCACCAGGCAGGATTGGGACGCCACGGCTTCAGCATCCTGATCGCCGTCCTCCTATGGCCGCGCTCGCCTGGGCAGTCGGAACGCACCCGGATGCGAGGTCGTGCGGCCAGGGGGCGGAGCGGAAAGGGCGTCGAGCCGGAAGCCGGGGAACCTTGTGTTACGTGATTTCGATTTCGTGAGGAAAAGCCTTCCCCTGGTCGGCACTCTCGTCGCCGACGCATCCCTTCTGCGGATGCCCCCTCTAGAGTAAGAGTGCGGACCGGGGTTGCCGTGACGGGTTGACGGCTGGAGGAGAGCCCTCCGGCGCCCGTCGCGGAGAACCGCGATGTCCAGACATCATCATAACGCTCGCGCCGGCGCCGACCGGGCAAACCTTTACGACGACATCACCAACAAGATCATCGCCGAGCTGGAAGCCGGCCGCGTTCCCTGGGTGCAGCCCTGGGGCACGGCTTCGGCCAATGCCGCCACTGGTCGCGCCTATTCCGGGATCAATGTGCTGATCCTGTGGGGTGCGGTCATCGAACATGGTTTTCCCGTCCAGAGCTGGCTGACTTTTCGCCGGGCGCTATCGCTGGGCGGCCATGTCCGCAAGGGCGAACACGGCACCATCTGCCGGGGTGGCAAAGGAACAGAACATCAGGGTGATCCGACACGCGTGAGGATGTTGCTCTATGCGGGTCCTTCGTCCACCGCCGTGAATGTGCTACTTATTGTGACACCTATTGTGATACAAATCGGAAGTTGGAGCAGAAAGAGAACAATAAAAACAATAGCTTGCCGAGAGGCTCGATCCCGCCGACCGGGTCGTCTCGGTCGCCGACAGCCACGCCACCATTCATGACTTGCTCGGCAGCAGGTACCCTGACAAAGCCTTCGAGAAGGCGTTCGCTCAGTACGAAACCTTTCCGTCCTATCTACAGGTTTCGCTTGGCGTGGCGCGCGACCTGTCGCGGGAGCCAGGCTACCTCACGCTCGTTCTTGACGACCCGTTCGAGGTCGATCCCGGGACTCGCCTTCCGACCCTGGCGTTTCGCGTTTTCCATTACGACCCAACCTTCTCGCCGCCGGGCAAGACCGCGGTGACCTGCTTTCTGCCGACGCCCAATTTCGCATTCTGGGCAGACCTGCGCCGCGACGACCCGGAACGCTACCGGGCGGAGAAGCATCGCATTGCTCAAGCCGTCATCGCTGTACTAGAACGCCGGCTACCCGGTGTCCGAGGCGAGATCGAGGTCACCGACGTGTCGACCCCGGCGACGGTTCTCCGCTACACCGGCAACTGGAAGGGGAGCATGGAGGGCTGGCTGATGACCCCCGACACCGGCTTCAGCGCGTTGCCGCAAACTCTGTCGGGTCTCAAGCACTTCGCGATGGTCGGACAGTGGGCTCAGCCCGGCGGCGGCCTGCCGAGTGGCCTCCTGACGGCCCGCGCCGCTATCCAGGCGATCTGCCGTCAGGACCAGGTATCGTTTCGGCCCGACGCGGCGGCCGTCGGCGATGAATAGACGGCGAGTGCTGGTTGGCGCTGGCGCAGTGGCGCTTGGCGCCGTCGGCGCGACTGCCCTTGGCCTCTCGCGGATGGGCTCGATGAACGGCTGCACCGCTGCCGTGGCCACGACTAGGGCGTCCCTACCGAATCATCTGGAACTCATGGATCTTATCCGGCACGCGACGCTGACGGCGAGCGGCCACTGTGCAGCTTTTTCTCGAATAGGTGAAGATAGGCTGCCGCACTGCCACCCAGGACGGTGACGCGCGGCATGTAGTGAGCGTGAAGAATCGACAGGCCTCGCCCCACGAGGCTTCCAACAGGCCGCTGATTGGCTCGCTGCATCTGCCAGACGACCTCGGCGGGTAAATTGAGTCCGCTAGCAGTTCCGCTACGAGGGCCATTGCATCAGTCATTATTATACATTATATGCAATTGAATATTGATTAGAACCCAGGTGCTCGATATGAATATGATCCGTGTGAATGACGTGTTGACCGTCGGTCACCAGCCCTCGATTTCCGAAGTCCGGTCGCTTGCCGGCCATGGGTTTGCAGGAATGATCAACGCCCGACCTGACGGGGAAGAGACCTCCCAGCCCGGAAACGCCGCCGAACGGGAGGCGGCTGGCCAGGCAGATGTCTCCTACACCTTCATACCCCTCACCATGCCGACCATCACGGAGGCGGACGTGCGGGCCTTCCAGGCGGCTATGGCCGATGCCGGCGGCCCCGTCTTTGCTCATTGCAAGACCGGCATGCGCGCCGTCACCCTGTATGTACTGGGCGAGGCACTTGATGGCCGTATGTCATCCGTGGATATCGCGGCTCTCGGCTTGAAACTCGGCCTGGACCTGTCGGCAGCATCGCGATGGTTCGAAGCGCACAGGCAACTCCGACCGGACGTGAAGGGGTTCTTCGATCCCCGGACTGGAAGTGTGCAATATGTAGTTTCGGACCCGGATACCCGAAAATGCGCCATTATCGATCCGGTTCTTGATTTCGACGAGAAGTCCGGAGCGACCACGACGCGCAACGCCGACGCGATACTTGCCTATGTTGCCGAGAGCGGGTTGACCGTCGAATGGATCCTCGACACCCACCCCCATGCCGATCACCTTTCGGCGGCCCAGTATCTGAAGGAGAAGACGGGCGCCCCAACCGCGATTGGCGCGCCGGTGACCGACGTCCAGCGCTTGTGGCGGGGCATCTACAACTGGCCGGAACTTCGTGTCGACGGTTCGCAGTGGGACAGGCTGTTCTCGGACGGCGACACCTTCAAGGTCGGTTCCATAGCCGCGCGCGTGATGTTTTCGCCCGGCCACACCCTGGCGTCGATCACCTATGTCATCGGCAATGCGGCCTTTGTCCACGACACCGTCTTCATGCCTGACAGCGGCACGGCTCGTGCCGATTTCCCCGGTGGCGGCGCTCGCATCCTGTGGAAATCGATCCAGGGGATCCTGGAACTTCCGGACGAAACCCGCCTGTTTACAGGGCACGACTACCAGCCGGGCGGACGCGAGCCGAAGTGGGAAAGCACGGTCGGCGAACAGAAGCGCGCCAATGCACACCTGGCCGGCCTGGACGAGGACGGCTTCGCCGGATTGCGCGTGGCGCGTGACCGAACGCTGCCGATGCCCAAACTCATCCTGCATGCCCTGCAGGTCAACATTCAGGCGGGGCGTCTGCCGGAGCCGGAAGCAAACGGTATGCGCTATCTGAAATTTCCCCTCGATGCATTGCAAGGAGCAGCGTGGTGAGTGAGGCTCAGCCTGATACCGCGAACATGTCGCCCGCCGCCATGGAATCGCGCGCCGGTGAAGTGGCGGCTTTGTTGAAGACGCTGGCACATCCAGTGCGGCTGATGCTCGTCTGCACCCTTGTCGAAGGGGAGCATTCGGTCAGCCAGCTGGAAGAAATGCTCGACATCCATCAACCGAACCTTTCCCAGCAACTGACCGTGTTGCGCGACGCCGACATTGTGAAAACGCGGCGGGACGGGAAACAGATCTTCTACCGGCTGACCGCCGAAAAGGCCGCTCGATTGGTTGCGGCACTTTACACGATCTTCTGTTCGGAAGGCCGGCCATGACCTCTTATCTCGTATCCCTTCTCGGCGGGGCCCTTGTTGGCCTGTCATCGGTCATCCTGCTGATCCTGAACGGCAGGATCGCCGGCGTAAGCGGGATTGTCGGCAGGGCGGTCCAAGGCATCAATACCTGGACAAACGCTGCCTTCGTCGTCGGATTGCTGCTTGGCCCGGTGGTGTACTTCGCGGCTTTCCGTCACTGGCCGACCGTGACCGTGACGGCGTCGCTGCCGTTGGTCATGCTTGCGGGATTGCTGGTCGGCTTCGGATCCCGAATGGGCTCGGGTTGCACCAGCGGTCATGGGGTGATGGGGCTAGCCCGGCTATCGCCACGTTCGATCGTCGCGGTCCTGACATTCCTTGCGAGCAGCATCGCGGCTGTCGCGCTTCTTCGCGGAGCAGTCTTGTGAAACACGGCAAACTACAACCTGTCGCCGCTTTGGCCGCGGGCATGCTTTTCGGGTTTGGTCTGGCGCTGTCGGGCATGCTCGATCCTGTCCGGGTCCAGGGCTTTCTCGACGTTTTTGGCGTGTGGGATCCGAGTCTGGCCTTCGTGCTCGGCGGCGCCGTTGCGGTTGCAATGGGAGGCATGGCCTGTATCCGGCGGATGTCGCGACCGCTACTGGCGGATCGCTTCCATTTGCCAATGAACTCGCGGATCGACGCCCCTCTGGTCATTGGCTCGGCGATCTTCGGCTTGGGATGGGGCCTGGGCGGGTTTTGCCCTGGTCCGGCAATAGCTTCGTTGTCTCTTGGGCTAGCGCCAACGCTGACCTTCGTAGCCTTTATGCTGGCGGGGATAATTGCCCATGATCGCGTCTTTGTCGGGAGAGCATCATGACCGATAGCTTGTTTGCTGCTGTCGGCTCGGGAGGTCTGGTCGGTTTCACTCTTGGTCTGGTCGGCGGCGGCGGATCGATCCTTGCCACGCCGCTCTTGCTCTATGTTGTCGGCGTCGCCCAGCCACACATTGCCATCGGCACAGGCGCGCTTGCAGTGGCCGCCAACGCTTTTGCGAACTTCGGAGGCCACGCCTTGAAGGGCCACGTCTGGTGGCGTTGTGCGCTTGTCTTCGCAGCATTGGGCTCTGCAGGTGCCCTGGCGGGTTCGACGCTCGGAAAGTCGATCAACGGGACGCATCTGCTTTTCTTCTTTGGCCTGCTCATGCTGGTGGTCGGCGGACTTATGGTTCGCCCACGGCGTAGCGCGTTGACGACAGTCCGGCCTGTCGACGCCAAAATGTGTGCGATGACAGCTGCAGTCGCTGTTGTCGCCGGTGCGGCCTCCGGCTTCTTCGGCATTGGTGGCGGCTTCCTCATTGTTCCCGGATTGATCCTGGCAACCGGAATGCCGACGATCAATGCCATTGGCACATCCTTGCTCGCTGTCACAGCCTTCGGCCTCGCGACCGCCTTCAATTACGCCTTGTCCGGAATGGTTGACTGGCAGTTGGCAGCCGAGTTCATTGTTGGCGGCTTTGGCGGCGGCTTGATTGGCATGTTCGCGGCAACACGCCTCGCTTCTTACAAGAACGTGCTCAATAGGATGTTTGCCGCACTCATCTTTGTCGTCGCGAGTTACGTTCTCTACAGGAGTATAGGCGAACTGGCTCGGTAATAGTCTGTGCTATAAAATAGTCGGCCGCTTCCAACCGTGTTTGCCCATATAGCGAACGGTTGTTAGCCGTCTATAGATGGGCGAATTTCAATATGAGCTGATCGGCGACGGCACCAAGGTCGACTCAATCGCGAACGCATATTTCCACGGCGCCTGACTTTGCCACGGTTACGGAATTAGCCAAATTGCTGGCATCGGCAGTCAGCGCTGATCACCATTAGGCGTTTTGCCAAGAAGGCCTAGGTCGCGGACCTTCGGTAGCGAAGGCCTGCGTCTCGAGCTGGCGGCGTGTAGATTTTCCATTCTCTGTAACTAGCACAACCCATTGTCCGCCGATGTGCCTAACTCGCATTGGCTGGCGGACATTGTCTCTGATCACTATCTGGGTCACGGCTCCTTGCGGACCGGCACGTCTGCAGGAGCGATAGGGGCTTGATCAGTGGCGGGAGGCAGAACTTGGATCTTTTCACTTCGATGCGTTATTTTATCCGCGTCTATGACAGTAATTCGTTCAGCGCCGCGGCAAAGTCTCTCAAGGTCGGGCAATCGGCTCTCTCCAAAACCATTGCGCATCTTGAGCGTGAACTCGGTGCGCCACTATTTCTCCGGTCGACACGACAGCTCACGCCAACCGAACCGGGCAAGGTATTCTACGAACACGCGGTCAAGGTTGTCGAGGATGCCGAAGCTGCGCTTTCCGCCGTCGGGAGCAAGTCGCAGAATTTCTCTGGTCAAATCACGATCAGCGGCACACTGACCTTCATGTGCCAATACATTATCCCCAAGCTGCCACAGTTTATCGAGGCCCATCCGGGCATCGACATCTCAGTCCATCTTGATGACAGAAATGTCGGACTGATCGAACAGGGTATCGACGTAGCCCTGCGAATGGGGCAACTCGATGACTCCGGTCTCGTTGCAAAACGGATCGGACGTTGCAGGCGCATCGTGGTGGGCGGGGTATCGTATCTTGAAACGCATGGGGAGCCGCAGACGCCGGAAGAGCTGGTTGAGCATACGACCATCGTGCTTGCGCAAGGCGAGGGTGGTGACCGTTTTACCTTTGAGGGTCCGCACGGGACGAAGTCCATCTCGGTCAGGCCCAAGCTGCGGATCAACGCCACAGAAGGCGTGCGCTCTGCTGTCCTTGCAGGGGCAGGTCTTTCGGTTGCCACGGAGTGGATGTTCGAGGCCGAGCTAGACAACGGCGTGGTCCGTGAAGTTCTCACCGACTGGGCGCTCCCGGATCTCGATCTATGGGCCGTCATGTCCGCAGGTCGCAGAACGAGCGCAAAGGTTCGGGCCTTTGTAGAATTCATCGAAGCTCAAGTAAATTCCACTCGATTCGGGGTCGGATATCATTCCTGAGGGGACTATATGTTATTCTATTTCTCCAGATAATCGATCGATGTGGAATAAATTACCTATGAGCAGCGCCGTCATCGGGACGGGCCGAATTAGGAAATAAGATAATGTCTATCAAAATCTATGGCGACCTAGGCTCGGGCAGCCTGCGCCGTGTCGCCACCGCAGCTAAGATCATGGGCGTCGACTACGAACGCGTGAACGTTGATCTTTTCAAGGGTGAAAGCCATACGCCGGAGTTTCTAAAGCTCAACCCCCATGGGCTGACACCGGTCCTGCAGGATGGCAACACGATCATTTGGGAAGCATCGGCGATCAATCTCTACCTCGCTGAGAAAGCCAACTCGCCGCTCGTGGGCAAGACCGCAAGTGAACGCTACGAGGTCTTGCAGTGGATGTTCTGGTCAGGCGAGCAATGGCGTATCTTCGCGGTGCTGATGTTCAACGAGCGTGTCGCCGGTCGCGCGATGGGGCAGATCGAAGACCCCTCTATCGTCGATCTCGCACTCAAGAATATCCGGGCAGCCGCCTCGGTGCTCGACACTCATCTCGCCAGCCGACGGTTCATTGTCGGCGACGAATTAACGCTGGCTGACATCGACATCGCCGCTCCGTTCTCACAGGTTCACCGCACCAAGGTGCCCTTTGCCGACTTCCCGAACCTTTGGGCGTGGCAGCAGCGTCTTCTGGAAACAGTTCCGGCATGGGCAGAAACCAAGCGTGACTTGGATGAGCGCATGGACACGTTCATGAACGCCCTCGGCATTACATTCTAACACAAAATCAGAATGAGGTGTGCCTGACATGGTGCATCTCGTTCCGTCCAGTCGGCCGAGGGGGCCCTGCGGCCAGCTCATCAGCGGCAGACGAGGCTCACGACAGAGTCCGCACGTGCTCGATAGCCTGGCGTAGACGTCGGATGCCCGCTTCGCTCTCGGCCTTGTTGCAGGCTGCATAGCCAAGCACGAGCCCGTTGCCAGAGGACGACCAGTAATATTTTGACAGCGGCGAAGCGTTAACGCCGAGTTTGTCGGCGAAATGCACAACCGCTCGGTCGTCGCAACTTTCGTGAAGAGAGGCAACGACCTGGATTCCGGCTTCTGCCGGCGAAAGGGTCATATGGTCGGCCAGTTCGGTCTCGCACAATTCGTAGAACAGCTTGCGTCTCTCGGCGTAGATGCGGCGCATGCGCTTGAGGTGACGGCTCATGTGGCCTTCATCGATGAAATCGGCCAGTGCCGCCTGAAGCACCAGGGGCGCGAACTGCCCGGTGGTGCTCAGCGCGTGCGGAATGCCCTCGCACAAGGCGGGGGGCAGGACCATGAACCCGAGCCTCAGCGCCGGAAACAGCAATTTCGCAAAGGTACCGACATAGATGACGCGGTCGGCGTAATCCATGCTCTGTATGGCGGGCACCGGCCTTCCCTGAAACCTGTACTCTCCGTCGAAATCGTCCTCGATGATCCACGAATTGTTGCGCTCGGCGATTTCAAACAGACGCAGCCGCTGGTCCATTCGCATCGTGATTCCCAACGGATGCTGGCAGGCGGGCGTTACATAGATCAGTCGCGGCGAAACCTCCGGCTGGTTCATCTGCCAGCCGTCGCGGTCGACGACAAGTGGCAGGATGTTGGCGCCGGCGACGGTGAAGGTCGCCTTGGCCGCGTAGTAGCCGGGCTCCTCAAGCCACACCGTGTCGCCAGGATCGAGCAGCAGGCGCGCCAGCAGATCGAACGCTGCCTGCGCTCCCGTCGTCACGACGATCTGTTCGGGCGAACATCGCACGCCCCTGGCCGAGATCAGGTAGCCGGCGATCGCCTCTCTGAGCGCAGGCAGGCCCGTCACGTGATAGGTGCCGAACAACATGTCGGCGCCAAACGTCGCCCGACGCGCCAGAAGCCTGCCCCAGACGCCAAAGGGGAAGCTGTGCGGGTCTGGCATGCCCGGATGGAAGGCGAATCGGCCGGGCGATCCGTGATGGAAGGGTTGCTGCATCAGGCTCTCTCCGCGCCTGGACAGCGGGCGGCGAATTGGGGGCGTCGCAAGCGTGTCGCTATGGTCCGTCGTGTGCACGGGCAGGTCGATGACAACCGGGCGCGCGCCTTGCCGGCTTGCGAGATAGCCTTCGGTCGCCAGTTGGTCATACGCACCAACGATGGTGTTGCGGGCGAGGCCGAGATCCTCGGCCAGCGCCCGCGTCGAGGGCAATTCCGATCCCGGTGCGAGGCGCCGGTCACGGATCATCGCGGCAATCTGCCGGTAGAGCTGGCGATGGATCGGCTCGTCGACGGTCCGGTCGATGACCAGCGCGTCCATTGGAAAGGCCTGGCGCCGTCGCCTCGACATCCGCATTGCAAAGCCTCCGGGAAAGCGTCGAGCTTAGACCCACAGAGAGCCGATTGAAACTGGCACCTTCACTTCCGTGCAAACTGGCCCTCGCGATGGAGACAGATCGGCGCTTACATCAAAAGAAAAAGGGAACAACGGGTAAGGCAAGCCGAAAGCGGGACACCTTCACCGACCGGAGCGGTTCGGGTGAAGCGCCGTTGCCAATGGCATTGCCTGGTTCGATGAGGAGCGACGATGGCAGTCCGCATAGGCATAAACCCTATAACGTGGACCAATGACGATGTGCCCGAGCTCGGCGGGGATACGCCGCTGGAGGTCTGCCTTTCCGAAACCGCGGAGGCCGGCTACGCGGGCACCGAACTCGGAGGCAAGTTTCCACGCGCCAGCACCGACCTGGCCGCGGCTCTCGCTCCCTACGGCCTGGAACTGGTCTCCGGGTGGTATGATGGCCGGATCTGCGAAAAGGAGGTCGAGGAGGAGTTCGAGGCCATCCTGCCGCATCTGACGCTCCTGAGGGACCTCGGTGCGAAGCATGTCGTCTACGCCGACACGTCACGCGGCCGCCATGGCGCAATTCACGATCCGATCTCCC